>JADJWO010000001.1:1200000-1500000 GCA_016716325.1 Nitrosomonadales bacterium | reverse complement strand
GGTGTTGCCAATGTGCGCGGCAATCTGTTTTGCATTGCCGATATGGCCACTTATCAGCATCGGGGTGAAGCAACCGGGGATATCGCTAATCGCGTGTTGCTGGTCGCGGGGCGCCATGCGTTCAATGCCGCCTTGCTGGTCGATCGCGTGCTCGGTTTGCGCGATGTGCGCGACTGGCAGCAAAGCGAAGCTGAAGGTCAGGTTGAGTATCATGATGAGCGCGGTGTCTCATGGCGCAAGCTGGATGTGGTCGGTTTGCTTGAGCAGCCGGATTTTTTGCAGGTAGGCGTTTAGTCATTCCCGTTCGGGGGAGGAAAATAACATGGCATTCAAACTGAAATTACCCAGTTTCAAACAATTCAGAAAAACCGTCGCGGACGATGCGTCCAAGGCGGCCGATATCCGTCTGCCACTGATCGGTCATTTGTCGATCGCGCAACAGCTGAAGATACTGGGTAGCGCGACGGTGTTATGCATGCTCGTGGCGGCGATCGGGGCCTATATCAACAACCGCGAAGCCGGGTACAGCTCACGTTATGTCGGTGAGTCCAGTAAATTGCTGATGTTGTCGCAACGGCTGGCAAAGGATACCCAGTTAAGCCTGTCCGGCAACTCGGATTCCTTTGATGGTCTGACGCAGAGCAAGCAGGATATGTCCAAAGTCATCGAATTGTTGGACAAGGGGGATGCCTCGTTGCCGCCCACCGGTGGCGATGCCCGCGACGCCCTGAGTACGCTGACCACCAGTGTGAACAAGACGATGCAGGATGTGCAGGCGGTGGAAAACGGCCGCCCCGGTCTGGTGACGCTGGGTAGTGCGATCACGGTGATCGATAATACCAGTGAAGAGTTCCGCGGCTTGACGCAACAAATGGTCAGCAGCTACCAGGGGGAGCAGAAGGTAGCGGCGACCAGCTTGTCCCTCGCGGTGGAGCGTATCGCCAAGGACGCGGCGAAGATGTTGTCCAGTGATGTGTCGCTGGAACAGCTGGCGCAATTGGGCGTTGATACCTACGCGGCAGAGGATGCGTTGCTCGCGCTCCCCTCGGACGATCCGAACGTGCAAGCGGCGACGGCATTGTTCGAGCCGTACCGCAACAGTATCGAGATTCTGGTTTCGCAAGCGCGTAACCTGGTGGAGGCGAAGGCCGCCGCCAATGCCATCCTGGTCGACTCCGATATTCTGCTGGCCAAGGCGCAACTGCTGGTCTCGGCCTACCAGACCACACTGATGTCGCGCATTTCCGGTACGGTCGCGCTGCTGGCCGGCGGTCTCACGCTGTTGTTTCTGCTGCTGATTTCCAAGGAATATCTGGAAGATTCCCATCGCCGTGCGGCGGAAGCGGAGCGATCCAACAAACAGAACCAGGATGCGATTTTGCGCCTGATGAACGAATTGAGCGATCTGGCGGAAGGCGATTTGACGATCCGGGCGACGGTGACCGAGGACATTACCGGCGCGATCGCCGACTCGGTGAACTACACCACCGAGGAATTGCGCAAGCTGGTTGGACGTATCACTGCGGCTGCCGAGCAGATGAGTAGTGCGACCAAGGATGCGGAAGATGTGTCCAAGGGTCTGCTCGATGCGGCGCAGAAGCAGGCGCGGGAAATCGAGGATGCAGGAGAGTCGGTGCAGTTGATGACCAAGTCGATTCAGGAAGTGGACTCCAGCGCTTCACAGTCTGCTGGCGTGGCGCGCCGCACCCTTGCAGCAACCGAGGAAGGTGCCAAGGCGGTGCGTAATACCATCGCCGGTATGGACGGTATCCGCGAACAGATCCAGGAAACCTCGAAGCGTATCAAGCGGCTCGGTGAAAGTTCACAGGAGATCGGCGAGATCGTGGACCTGATCTCGGACATTACCGAGCAGACCAACGTGCTGGCGTTGAATGCCGCCATTCAGGCGGCTTCTGCCGGCGAGGCGGGGCGCGGCTTCTCGGTGGTGGCGGAAGAGGTGCAACGTCTGGCGGAACGTTCTGCCGAGGCGACTCGGCAGATCGGTGCGCTGGTCAAGACCATTCAGAGCGATACCCATGATGCGGTGGCGGCGATGGAAAAGAGCACCTTGGGTGTGGTGGAAGGTGCCAAACTGTCCGAAGTGGCGGGGCAGTCGCTGAAGGAGATTGAGCAGGTGTCGAACGAACTGGCGACACTGATTAACAGTATTTCGGTATCCACCCAGGTTCAGACCGATATGGCCAGCGAGGTGGCGACAGTGATGCAGGACATTCTGAAAATTACCGGACAGACTACGGAAGGTACGCGCCTGACGGCGAATTCCGTCGCGCAGCTGACCGGCCTGGCCAACGACCTGAAAGGTTCGGTCGAGGGCTTCAAGGTCTGATGACGGATACTTAAAACGGGAATGGTAAAACAGGCACAATTCGATACGGCCGCACTTTCCGCCGTCAAGCCCGGCCTCGATGCCGCGCTGGATGAGGTGGGGGCAAAGCTTGAGCAATTTCTGGCTGCGCCGGATGACAACCTGTCCGCATTGATGGCGGCCAGCGCAGAATTGAGGCGTTTACCGGGTGTGCTCAAAATGGTGCATCTGGAGGGCGTGGCGGTGCTATGCGCCGAACTCGAAACCGTTCTGGACGAACTGGCGTCGCACCCGGGCCTCCTGACCGATTTGCATCGCGACGTATTGCGCGATGCCCTGTTCGGCATTTCGCATTATCTGGAAGCGCTATTGCACGGTGCGGATAATGCCGCGTTACGTTTGTTTCCCCAGTATCAGGGACTGCAGAGCCTGCGCGGCCTGGAAATGTCGTTCGAGCTGGATCTGTTCTACCCGGATCTTGCGGTGCAACTCCCGGAAAAGGTGATGAATGGCGTGCCGCCGGACGATGCGATCGGTCAGATCAAGTCTGCGCGCAGCCAGTACCAGCAGGGTTTGATGCGATTCCTGCGCCAGGATGATGTCCCTGCCGCGCTGCAATTGATGCAGCAGGCAGTCGATGCCGTGTTGGGCTATGTCCCGCAAGACGATGGGCGCGCGTTCTGGTGGGTCAGTCGTGCGCTGCTCGATTGTGTGATGCTGGATGGCCTGCCTCCGGAGCTTGGTGCGCGCAAGTTGTTTGGTCGCATCGACCAGCAGATGCGCGCGGTCGTCGATGGCAACGCCACCGATGTGCAACCCGTGTTGAACGAAATGCTGTATCTGGTCGGGCGCAGCCATGCCGTCAGCGAGCAAGTGGACGAAGTCAAGCAAGCTTACGGACTGGATCGGTATTTACCCGAGGTTTCTGCTTTGCCGCCGGGTGAAGCCGAGCAGCTGCTGGGAGTGATGCGCGATCATTTGCGGACGGCCGGGGATGTCTGGGAAAAGTGTGCGAAAGGCGATAAAGACGCCTGTGCCAGCTTTGTCGAACAAATCGATACCCTTGCCATGCAGAGTGAAAAACTCGACCGCAATACTCTGCAACCCCTGACCAAGCATATCAAGGAGATGTCGCTGAAAGCCGCCGATCCGGATGTGGCACGACAGGTCGGAATGGATATGGCGCTGGCGCTACTGTTGCTGGATAGCGGCATAGAGCATTACAGCTATCTGGGCGGAGCATTCCAGGAGAAGGTTCGCATCCTGTCGGAGCGGTTGAGTGCGGCGCTCGATCAGCAGCCGGAAAACGAGCAACAGATGTCCGATCTGATCTCGCTGCATTGTCAGACCGAACAGGATGAGGCAATGGAACCGCTGGTCAATGAGATGCTGGCGAACCTCCAGCATGTCGAACAAGGCTTGAGCGCTTTTTTCAGCGACGCGGCCAATCGCAACGAGTTGCCCGGACTTGAGCGCCTGATGGCGCAGATACACGGTGGCCTGCGCATCCTGTCCCTTGAACAGGCCGAGCAGCTCATGGTTTCCGTTCTGGAGTGCATACATGCATATGTACACGGCAATGCCACGGCCACGCCGGCAGAAAGCGTCGCGCTGGCCGGGGCGGTGAGCGCACTGGAAAACTATCTGCAACATCTGATACATGGCCACCAGGATGAGGATGCTTCGTTGCAGGTTGCGTCGGCCGACCTGAAAAAATTGCGCCACGTGTCCGTGCCGGAGAAGGCGGTTCCGGCCGAGCAGGCAGGTGTCGC
The DNA here is from genome assembly GCA_016716325.1 of Nitrosomonadales bacterium. Lineage (NCBI taxonomy): Bacteria > Pseudomonadati > Pseudomonadota > Betaproteobacteria > Nitrosomonadales > Nitrosomonadales bacterium. The sequence continues at coordinate 1,495,902 of JADJWO010000001.1, read as the reverse complement.
TGCCGAGTTCCAGCGACCGATTGGCGAAGACCAGGAATTGCTCGAGGTGTTTCTTGAGGAGGCGCAGGAAGTTCTGGGCATCATGCATGACAATTTGGAGATTTGTCAGTTGCACCCGGATAGTCATGAACCCCTGGTGACCATCAGGCGTGGCTTCCATACGCTCAAGGGTAGCGGGCGCATGGTCGGGCTGACCGATCTGGGCGAGGTCGCATGGTGTGCCGAGCGCGCGATGAACAAGTGGTTGCAGGAGAACAAGCCAGCCACGCCCGGATTGATACATTTCATCAACCAGACGACGCAGGCCTTTTCCGGCTGGGTGGAGGCGCTCAACAGCCAGGGGGGGGTGCAGATCGAGGCCGGAGACTTGGTCGCAATGGCGCAGCAAATCGAGGATGGTATCGAGCCTGATATCAGTGCACGCGTCAAACCGGCGGAAGCAAAAGCGAAACAGGTGCAGGTATCCGCTTTGCAACCTGTTGTGGAACCTGAGACGGTGCCCGAGCCGGTACCTGAACCCGAGTCGGCGCCCGAACCCGATCAGGTCGTGATCGGCGATATTACGCTTTCTTCATCACTGTTCGGCATAGCCAGTACCGAGGCCAAGCAAAATGCGCTTGTCCTGAACGACCAGTTCGCCGTGATGCAAGCATCCAGACCGCCGGTCATCCCGTACGATTTTATGCGTGCGGCACATACACTCGCGGGCGTGAACCGCACCATGGGATTCACTGCCGTGGCCGATTTGGCTTATACGCTGGAGGGTTGGTTGCAGGCGCGCATCGAAAAACCGTTCGCGTTGAGCAATCGTCAGGCGCAAATGCTGGTGCATGTCATCGTTGCCATTCAGGAAATGGCGCAAGACATCTGCAATCAGAAGATGCCGCCGCCACGCCGTGACCTGATCGATCAATTGCTGGCGGACAAGGACAGGCTGCTTGAAGAAGCGACGCCGGCTGTCGTGGACGAGGCGGTTACACAGGAAATCACTCCACCCATTCCGGTGGTGCCCACTCAGGAAGCCGTTCCGGCAGAACCGGTGGCATTGCCCGAGCGCCGCGCCGCGCCGACGAAACCTCAAGTCCGCGATGATGTGGATGAACAACTTCTGGAGATATTCCTTGAGGAGGCGGATGACCTGAGCCCGAAAGTCAGCGCCGGATTGCGTGCCTGGCGGGAAAATCCGGACGACACCCAGCAGGCCGACCAGTTGAAGCGCTTGTTGCATACCATCAAGGGCAGCGCGCGAATGGCAGGCGCGATGCGCATCGGTGAGATTGCACATGAAATGGAAGACCGCGTGCTGGCCGCCGCGCAGATGCGTGAGCAGGACGGATATTGGGACGGGCTGGAAAGCGATTTCGATCGTATCAATGCGTTGCTGGAAGAGCTGCGCGGTGGCGAGCCGGTAGTAGAGGAAGTTCCTGACGGATTCGGTCGGCGAGCGGAAGACCGCGGCGGTGTCGAGCGCAGAGCTGAACGGCGCGGAGAAGATCCTTCCGGCGCCGAGCGCAGGAACGAACAACGCGCCTTGGATGTGGGAGCGGAACGCGCCTTGCTCGCCAACATGTTGCGCGTACGCTCGGATGTGGTGGACAGGCTGGTGAACGAGGCCAGCGAAATCAGCGTGACCCGTTCGCGGATGGAAGCCGAGATCCGCGCATTCAAGGACGGGTTGATGGAGTTGACCGGTAGCGTGACTCGTCTGCGCAAGCAGCTACGCGAGGTCGAGATCCAGGCTGAAAGCCAGATGCAGGCGCGTATTTCTCTGGTCAGTGATGATGCGGAACATTTCGATCCGCTCGAATTCGACCGTTTTACGCGTTTGCAGGAACTGACACGTTTCATGAACGAAAGCGTTCATGACGTGCAGACCATTCAGCTATCGCTGCTGAAGAACATCGACGAGACGGACGCCGCGATGTCGGCTCAGGCGCGGCTTAACCGCGAATTGCAGCAGAGCCTGATGAATGTGCGCATGGTGCCGTTCTCGAACATCAGCGAGCGGCTTTACCGTATCGTCCGGCAAACCGGCAAGGAGTTGAACAGGCGTGCCAACCTGGAGTTGATCGGTACGGGAGTCGAGCTTGACCGAAGCGTGCTGGAGAAAATGACCGCGCCTTTCGAGCATCTGTTGCGCAATGCCATCGCGCACGGCTTGGAAGACGAGCAGGAACGTGTCCGGAATGGCAAGGATGCCATCGGCGAAATCAGAGTGAAATTGCACCAGGAAAGCAATGAGGTGGTGTTCGAATTCAGTGATGACGGGGCAGGCCTGAACTTTGCCGCATTACGCGAAAAAGCGATCGCCGGAGGATTGCTGGGAGTAAACGAAGAGGTCAGCGAGGAGCAGTTGGCGCAGCTTATCTTTACCTCCGGGATTTCGACTGCAGAGCAGGTGACCGAAGTGGCGGGGCGCGGCGTCGGCATGGATGTGGTGCGTAGCGAGATCACCGCCCTGGGCGGCCGTATCGACATCAGTTCGAAGAGCGGCAAGGGAACAAGTTTCATTATCCATCTGCCGCTTACGCTGGCAGTCACGCAGGTTTTGATGGTGAATGCCGGCGATGCGATGTATGCCATTCCTTCGATCATGATCGAACAGGTGCGCCAGGTGAAGTTCGCCGATATGGAGGCGCTGTACCGCGATCGCCAGATCGAATGGCACGGCAAGACCTATCCCTTGGGTTATCTGCCCCACCTGTTGGGTGATGCCGAGCGGGCACCTGAAAACCAGCCGCGCAATTCAGTGTTGCTGTTGCGTAGTGGTGAGCAACGCGTCGCCTTGCATGTGGATGCGCTGCACGGCAACCAGGAAGTGGTGGTGAAGAACGTCGGTCCGCAACTGGCACGGTTGCCGGGCATTGCCGGCGCGACCGTGCTGGGTAACGGCGCCGTGGTGCTGATCCTGAATCCGGCGCAACTGGCGCAGCGTATCGTGACGACGGTGCGCAAGACCGTTGCCGCCGCGCCGGAAGTGCTGCGCGTCCTGCCGTTGGTGATGGTGGTGGACGATTCGCTGACCGTGCGCAAGATCACCACGCGCCTGTTGACGCGTGCCGGCTATCAGGTCGTTACCGCCAAGGACGGCGTGGATGCCCTGGAACAACTCGGCGAGATCACGCCAGCCGTGATGCTGCTGGACATCGAGATGCCGCGCATGGACGGTTTCGAGCTGGCTAAACACCTGCGCCGCGACGCCAAGACACAAAATCTCCCCATCATCATGATTACATCGCGTACTGCGGACAAACACCGCGACTATGCAATGCAACTGGGTGTGAACGCATACCTCGGCAAACCCTACAATGAAGAAGAGTTGCTGCAGCAGATCGCGGGGTTCGTAGCCGTTCCGGAAATGGGTTGACGGTCGGCTGATCTCATAGGCGTGGCAACGCCGGAGAATTGTGCGGGCATCACGGGAAAGCTACAATGCGCCCATGTCAGACTTTAACCTTACCGACCATTTCCTGATCGCCATGCCGGCGATGCAGGAAGGTGTCTTCGCCGGGACGCTGACGTATATTTGTGAGCACAACCAGAACGGGGCGCTGGGTATCGTGGTCAACCGGCCGATCAGCCTGACGCTGGGCGAGATGTTCGGACAGATCGATATCCCGCTGCACCGCCCCGAACTGGAGAAAATGCCGGTGTATTTCGGCGGGCCGGTACAGATCGAGCGGGGTTTCGTGTTGCACGACACGCAGGATGACTGGCAATCCACGCTGCGCATCAACGACCGGCTTGCGCTGACCACATCCAGGGATATCCTCGAAGCGCTGGGCCGGGGTCAGGGGCCGCGCAACATGATCGTCACGCTGGGTTATGCCGGCTGGGATCAGGGCCAACTGGAGCACGAGATCGGCGAGAACACCTGGCTGACGGCGCCGGCCTCCGAGCATATCCTGTTCGATCTGCCTCCCGAGGAACGCCTGCCCGCCGCGATGTCGCTGTTCGGCATCGATTACGCTGCGCTGTCCGAGGAGGCTGGGCATGCCTGATGGTGCGGTTGCCCTGCGTCCATCCGGCACACTGCTCGCATTCGATTTTGGCACCAGGCGCATCGGTATCGCCGTTGGCAACACGGTATCCGCCACTGCGCAGCCGCTCACTACCATCAACGATGAAAAGAACGAGGTTCGATTTGCGGAGATCGCCACGCTCATCGGCGAATGGCAACCGGCGGCACTGGTGGTCGGGCTGCCCTGCAACGAGGATGGCACTCCACACGAAATGACGGCGCTGTGCCGTCGCTTCGCCAATCGGCTCAAGGGACGCTTCGATTTGCCCACTTTGCTGGTCGATGAGCGGTATACTTCCGCCGCCGCGAGTGCCGTACTGGACGGGGTCGGGATACACGGCCGGAAACAGAAGTCCCTGATCGACCAGTATGCCGCACAGCAGATACTGCAAGCGTATTTCGACGAACCCAGCGCAGGAATCTACGCATGAACAACCCGCAATTGAACCGCCACGGCGAACTGCAACACCTGCTCTCCACCGAGGGCCTGCCGGTGCAGATCCTGCGCAATTTGCTGGACAAGGCTGCCGAATTCGTGAATATCGCCGAAGAACGCGAGATCAAAAAAATCCCGCTGTTGCACGGCAAGTCGGTATTCAACATCTTCTTCGAGAACAGTACCCGCACCCGCACCACCTTCGAGATCGCCGCCAAGCGCCTGTCCGCCGACGTGGTCAACCTGAATATCGGTTCTTCCAGCACCAGCAAGGGCGAGACGCTGCTGGATACCGTGGACAACCTGTGTGCGATGCATGCGGACATGTTCGTGGTGCGCCACTCGCAGTCGGGTGCGGCACATCTCATCGCGCGGCACGTCGCGCCGAACATCCATGTCATCAATGCCGGCGACGGCCGTCATGCACATCCGACGCAGGCGCTGCTCGACATGTTCACCATCCGCCACTACAAGAAGGAATTCCATAACCTGCGTGTCGCCATCGTCGGCGATGTGCTGCATTCGCGTGTGGCGCGTTCGCAGATCCATGCGCTGACCACGCTGGGCGTGCCGGAAGTGCGCGTGGTTGCGCCAAAGACCTTGCTGCCGACCCATGTCGACAAGCTGGGCGTGCGCGTCTTCCACGACATGGAGCAGGGATTGAAGGATGTCGACGTGGTGATGATGCTGCGCCTGCAGAACGAGCGCATGCAAGGCGCGCTGCTGCCTTCGGCGCAGGAATATTTCAAACACTACGGATTGACGCAGGAACGGCTGGCGCTGGCGAAAGAAGATGCCATCGTAATGCATCCCGGCCCGATGAACCGCGGTGTGGAGATCGACTCCAGCGTGGCGAACGGTCCGCAGTCCGTGATCCTGCCGCAAGTCACGTTCGGTATAGCGGTGCGCATGGCGGTGATGAGCACGCTGGCGGGGGAGGCGGCATGAGAACACATATCAGGAACGGTCGCCTGATCGACCCGCAGAACAACATCGATGCGCAACAGGATGTGTTCATCGTCGACAAGCGCATCGTCGGCATCGGCATGCCGCCACAGGGCTTCGTTGCGGAACAGGTGATCGACGCCGGTGGGCTGGTCGTGGTGCCGGGCCTGGTGGACGTCGCGGCGCGACTGCGCGAACCGGGCTACGAGTACAAGGCGACACTGGAATCGGAAATGACTGCCGCAGTAGCGGGGGGGGTCACCTCTCTGTCCTGTCCACCCGATACCGATCCGCCGCTGGATGAACCGGGGCTGGTGGAGATGCTCAAGCATCGCGCCCGTTCCCTGAACCAGTGCCGCGTGTTTCCGGTCGGCGCCCTGACTTACGGATTGAAGGGTGCGGAACTGACTGAGATGATCGAACTGACGGACGCGGGCTGCAAAGCGTTCAGTCAGGCCGACGCACCGCTTACTGATACGCGGGTATTGATGCGCGCAATGCAATATGCGGCGACCTTCGGCTATCGCGTCTGGCTGCGTGCGCAGGACAGTTTCCTTGCCAGGAACGGCGTGGCGCACGATGGCGAAGTTGCCACGCGTCTGGGTCTGCCGCCCATTCCGGTGGTGGCCGAGACCATCGCACTGTCGACCATGCTGCAACTGGCACGCGAGACAGGCGTCATCCTGCATGTCTGCCGCATTTCCAGTGCGGCCGGCGTGGAGATGATGCGCGCTGCCAAACGGGAAGGCCTGAAGGTCACCTGCGACGTGTCGATGAACCATGTGCACCTGACCGAGACGGACATCGGCTATTTCGATGCAAACTGCCACCTGACCCCGCCGTTGCGCGACCAGCGCGATCGCGAGGCGTTGCGCGCCGGGCTCAAGGACGGCACGATCGACGCGATCTGTTCCAACCATTCACCCGTGGATGATGATGCCAAGCAACTGCCGTTCGCCGAGGCCGAAGCGGGAGCGACCGGGATCGAATTGCTGTTGCCGCTGGTGCTGAAGTGGGCGGCGCAGGAAAAAATCCCGCTGCTGGATGCGCTGTCCCGCGTGACCATCCATCCTGCGCGGTTGCTGGGCCAGAAGGTCGGGCACCTGTCGGTGGGTGCGCATGCAGACATCTGCATATTCGACCCGCAGGCGGCATGGAAGGTGGAACCGGCCGCGCTAAGGAGCCAGGGCAAGAACACACCGTTCAACGGTTACGAGATGCAGGGGCGGGTGCGTTATGCGCTGCTCGACGGGCAGATCGTTTTCCGGCAATGAACCTTCAATAACCCCATGCGCCCTCGTTCGGGGGCGCTTCGATTTTCCGGAATGACAGGAATCCATTGCTCGACTTTGGCTCCGACATAGCCTGTACCGAAATCCAGCCAACAATATGTGAGTAAAAAATGACAGCACATCCTCAATCAGCAAATCCCCTGTTGGATTTTACCGGTCTGCCGCGCTTTGCGGAGATCCGGCCCGAACACGTTGCACCGGCAATCGACCAACTGATTGCCGAGAACCGCGCGCTCGTAGTGCGCCTGCTGGAGGGCGATGCGCCGCCGACATGGGACGGGTTCGTACGACCGATGGAAGATGCCAACGAACGATTGTCGCGCGCATGGGGGCCGGTCGGTCACCTGAACGCGGTGATGAACAGCCCGGAACTGCGCGAGGCCTATAACGCCACGCTACCGAAGATCACCCAGTACTACGCCGAACTGGGGCAGAACCTGGCGCTGTTCGGGAAGTTCAAGGCGTTGCGCAACAACCAGGAGTTCGAGGGGTTGAGCGCTGCGCGCAAAAAGATCATCGAGAACGAGTTGCGCGATTTTCGTCTGGGGGGAGCAGAATTGCCGGAAGAGCAGAAGGTCCGGTATCTGGAAATCCAGGAGCGCCTGTCGGGGCTGTCGTCACGTTTTTCGGACAACCTGCTGGATGCGACCAATGACTTTACGCTGTTGATCGAGAATCGCGATACGCTTTCCGGTCTGCCGGATGACGTGTTGCAGGCCGCGCACGAAGCGGCGCAGTCGGCCGGCAAGTCCGGCTGGCTGTTCACGCTGAAAGCACCATCCTACCTGCCGGTGATGCAGTTCGCCGACGACCGCGGACTGCGCGAGAAGATGTACCGCGCCTATGCCACGCGCGCCTCCGAGTTCGGCAAGCCGGAATGGGACAATACCGGACTGATGGACGAGATCGTCGCGTTGCGTGCCGAGGAGGCGAAGTTGCTGGGTTTTGCCAATTACGGCGAACTTTCACTAGCGAGCAAGATGGCGGACACGCCGCAGCAGGTGGTGGGATTCATGCGCGAACTGGCGCAACGCGCGCGCCCGTTCGCCGAAAAAGACCTGTCCGAATTGCGCGAATTCGCACGCGATGAACTCGAGATGGGCGAACTGCATGCATGGGACATCGCCTATGCCAGCGAAAAGCTGCGCGAGCGGCGCTACGCATTCTCCGAGCAGGAAGTGAAACGATATTTCCCGGAAGACGCGGTGTTGCCCGGCATGTTCCGCCTGGTCGAGACGCTCTACGGGCTGCGGATCGAGCAGTCTTCGGCACCGGTATGGCATGAGGACGTACGCTTCTTCGATATCCGCGACGCGCAGGGCGGGCTGGTCGGGCAGTTCTACTTCGACCTGTATGCGCGCAATAGCAAGCGCGGCGGCGCCTGGATGGATGACGCGATCACGCGCCGCCGCCTGGAAACGGGCATACAGACCCCCGTGGCATACCTGAACTGCAACTTTTCCGCGCCGGTTGGCGGCAGACACCCGGCATTGTTCACCCACGACGAAGTCATCACGCTGTTCCACGAATTCGGACATGGCCTGCATCACCTGCTGACCGAAGTGGAAGAACTGGGCGTATCCGGCATCAACGGCGTGGAATGGGATGCCGTGGAACTGCCCAGCCAGTTCATGGAAAACTTCTGCTGGGAATGGGAGGTGCTGCAGGGTATGACGCGCCATGTGGCGACTGCGAGCAGCGAGCAGGGGTCCGCGAGGCGGGATGGGAGCGTCCGCGAGTCGGTCGCGGCATCGCTACCGCAGAGCCTGGAGACTCCCTCTTTGCCGGTTGGCGATGCCCAAGCGGGAGAAACGCTGCCGCGCGCGCTGTTCGACAAGATGCTGGCCGCGAAGAATTTCCAGAGCGGACTGCAAACCCTGCGCCAGATCGAATTCGCGCTGTTCGATATGCTGATGCACAGTAATTTCGAGGCGGGAGGGAACCGGCGCATCCTGCAGTTGCTGGACGAGGTGCGCGCAGAAGTTGCGGTATTGATCCCGCCCGAGTTCAACCGCTTTCCGCACAGTTTCGCGCATATCTTCTCGGGCGGTTACGCGGCGGGCTATTACAGTTACAAGTGGGCGGAGGTATTATCGGCGGACGCATACAGCCTGTTCGAGGAACAGGGGGTGCTGAATCCGGATGTCGGCGCGCGGTTCCGCAGCGAGATCCTGGCGGTTGGCGGCAGCCGCGACGCGATGCAGTCGTTCACCGCGTTCCGCGGGCGAGAGCCGGGCATGGACGCGCTGTTGCGGCATAATGGGCTACTCTGAAAGTATCGGGAGGCGAGATGAAACATATCATTCTGTTGCTGGGCTGCTTGCTGGTGTGGTCATCGGGCGCGCAAGCGGGGGAGCTATACCGATGGGTGGACGACAAGGGCAAGGTGCATTACGGGGATGTACCGCCACTCGACGCGGCGGAGATCGAGCGCAAGAAGCTTTCCGCCGAGGTTGTGCCAAGCGAGGATATCCCCTATGAGACACGCCGCGCGATGCAACATTTCCCCGTTGTCCTGTATGTCGCGGAAAACTGCGCAGAGTATTGCAGGCAGGCGCGCGACCTGTTGAGCAAGCGCGGCATCCCGTTCAGCGAAAAGATGCTGGTCACCCAGGAAGATGCCGACGCCCTCAAAGCGTTATCCGGCAGCGACAGCGTCCCGACGCTTGCGGTGGGCAAGTCATACCTGAAAGGTTTTCTCGAAAGCGCATGGCATAACGAACTCGACATAGCGGGCTATCCGAAGACCGCGCCTTATCGTGTTTCCAAATCTGGACCGGCCGCGTCCGGCGATGCGGCGAGCCAGGTTACCCCTGAAAATCCCGCCGCACAATGAAACTGGCTACCTGGAACGTCAACTCCCTGAAGGTGCGCCTGCCGCATGTGCTGGACTGGCTGTCCGCCAATCCGGTCGATGCGCTATGCCTGCAGGAGACCAAGCAGCAGGACGGTGATTTCCCGCAGGCTGCATTGCAGGACGCGGGCTATCACAGCGTATTCAGCGGGCAGAAGACCTATAACGGCGTGGCGATCCTCAGCCGCGAACCGGTCAGCGATGTGCAGGCCGGCATCCCCGGTTTCGAGGACGAACAGAAGCGCGTCCTTGCCGCGACCCTCGGCGATATCCGCGTCGTGGACGTCTACATTCCCAACGGCAGCGAAGTTGATTCCGACAAATACCATTACAAGCTCAAATGGCTGGACGCGTTGCACGGCTGGTTGCGGGAAGAGTTGGCGAGGCACCCGAAGCTCGTCCTGCTCGGCGATTACAACATCGCGCCGGAAGACTGCGACGTGTACGACCCGGTGGCATGGCAGGGAAACGTGCTGGTCAGCGAAGCGGAGCGCGACCGGTTCGGAAGATTGCTTGCGCTGGGGCTGCGCGACAGCTTCCGCCTGTTCGAGCAGCCGGAGCAATCCTATTCATGGTGGGATTACCGGATGATGGCGTTCCGGCGCAATCTCGGATTGCGCATCGACCACATCCTGATCGGTGAAGCGCTGGTTGCGCAATGCAAAAGCTGTGTGATCGACAGGGCGCCGCGCAAACTGGAACGACCGTCTGACCATGCGCCGGTGGTGGTGGAGTTGTAGTTATCCGTTCGCCCCGAACATCATCCGTTTCGCGACGAATTTTTTCGCGAACGGCAGGCAATCCAGCGCGGTCAGCGCGGCGGCCCGGCCCGTGCCGACCAGCGGCAGGTCGTTGGAGAACAGGCGCACCAGCCCGTCGGTAAACCTGATGCCCGCTTCGCGGTCGGTTCGGCGACTGTTGCGGTAGGCGGCGAGCATCGGCTCGGAGCCCATGGTTTCCGGCGTGGCATCGAGGATTTCCTGAGCCAGTTCCCATGCGTCGCGCACACCCATGTTGAAGCCTTGCCCGGCTACCGGATGCAGGGTCTGCGCGGCATTGCCGAGCAACACGGTATGCGGCATCGGCGCCTGTTGCGGGGCGCGCTTCAGGCCGAGCGGGAAACAGGTGCGCCTGCCTGTGGTCAGGAATTCTCCGACCCGATCACCGAAATGGCGGTGCAGTTCCTGCAGGAATCGCGCATCGTCCCATGCCAGCATCTCCTGCGCCCGTTCGTGCGGCGCGGTCCACACCAGCTCGTAGCCATCCTTGTAGGGAAGCAGGGCCAGCGGACCCTGCGGGGTAAATCTTTCAAAGGCCGTATTGTTTTGCGGGGTCTCGCAAGTGACGTGGGTGATCAGCGCGGTCTGCCCGTAGTCGTGGAATTCGGGTGGAAATTGTTGGGCCAGCAGTTTCCCGCCATCGGCGACGACGGCGAGGCGTGCCTGCAGGATGCGTTCCCCGTTGTCCTGCTGATAGCCGATGCTGGCGTGATCGGCCCGGCCTTCCAAACGGGTGACGCTGGTGCTGTAAAGGGTCTTGATGCCGCTGTCTCTCAGCGCTTCGGTCAACGTGTCCTGCAGAACCGGATAAGGCAGCACATAGCCGAGTTCCGGTGTTCCCATTTCCTCGGCGCGGATCATGGCGCGCCCGAAACTATGTTTTTGCGAAATGTGTATGGTGCGGATCGGCGAAACATCCTGCAATGCATCCCAAACGCCCAGCCGGTCCAGCAACAAACGGCTGCCATAGGACAGAGCCAACGCACGCGCATCACTGCTCGGCGCATTTTCCGGCCGCGCTTCCAGCACGAGGAGGTTCAACCTGCTGCCGCGCAGGGCCAGTGCCAGCGCGGTGCCGACCGGCCCGCCGCCGATGATGACGATGTCATATTCCTGTGTGTTCACGATGGCCTCATCAGTTGTTCGATGGCCGCGACCGATTTGGGGGCGGCGGCAGTCAGTATTTCATTATCCCTTCCGGTAACGAGCACATCGTCCTCGATGCGGATGCCGATGTTCCACAACGCAAGCGGAACATCGTCGGCAGGCCGGATATAACAACCGGGCTCGACGGTCAGCGTCATGCCTGGTTGCAGGGTACGCCAATCCCCGTCGATCTTGTAGTCGCCGACATCGTGTACGTCCATGCCCAGCCAGTGCCCGGTGCGGTGCATGTAGAACCTCTTGTAGCTTTCGCTTTCCAGCACGTCATCCACGTTGCCGTGGCACAGCTTGAGGTCGATGAAACCCTGCGCCAGCACGCGGACGGCCGCGTCATGCGGTGCATTCCAGGTGTTGCCGGGACGCACGGCTGCGATCGCGGCGTCTTGTGCGGCCAGTACCAGCTCATAGACATCTTTCTGGGCGGCGGCAAAACGGCCGTTCACCGGATAGCAGCGCGTGATGTCCGCCGCATAGCCATCCACTTCGCAGCCGGCATCGACCAGCAACAGGTCGCCATCCCTGAGCTGAGCGCTGTTGTCGACATAATGCAGCACACAGGCATTGGCGCCGCTCGCAACGATGGACGAATAGGCGGGGTGGCGTGCGCCATTGCGGCAGAACTCGTGCAACAGTTCCGCCTCCACTTCATATTCAAAAAGATCCGGCCGGGTGAAGCGCATCGCGCGCTGGTGGGCCTGTGCGGAAATGGCCGCCGCGCGACGCATGACGGACAGCTCGTGAGCATCCTTGAGCAGGCGCATCTCGTTGAGCAAGGCGCGCACATCATGAACCTCATCCGGTGCGCGAACGCCGTTGCGGGCTTTTTCACGTACCGCCCTGCGCCATGCGAGGATGCGGTTGTCCCATGCGGGATCATGACCCAGCGGATAAAACAGCGCGGGCTGGTCACCCATCAGTTCGACCAGCTTCTCGTCCAGTTGCGAGATCGGGTAAGCGGCATCGAAACCGAATTGTTCCCCGGCGGCGTCCGGTCCATAACGGAAGCCGTCCCATATCTCGCGTTCCGGGTTCCTTTCGCGACAGAACAGGATGCTCCGCTCCTGGTCCCCCGCGACCAGAACGAGTACCGCTTCCGGTTCGGTGAATCCGCTCAGGTAATAGAAATTGCTGTCATGGCGATACGAATAATGTGTGTCGCCGTTGCGCGCCACTTCCGGAGCGGTGGGAATGATCGCGATACCGCGCCGCATCTTGTCCAGAAGAAGCTTGCGGCGTCCGGCGTAAAGTGCGGTGTCAGGCATGGGTTGCATTCTGCGGCGCGCGCAGCCGCTTGTCGAGTTCATCCAGCCGTTGCGGCGTGCCGATGTCCATCCAGGTTCCGCGATGATGTTCGCCGCTGACTGTGCCGAGCGCGATCTGCTCACGTAACAGGGGGGCGAGCGGCGCCTTGTCGCCGCGAGGAATGGACGCGAACAACGTGGGGCGGTACAGGCCGATGCCGCTGAAGGTCCATTTAGGTCCGGTCTCCGTTACCCGCTCGCCGTTCAGTCCGAAATCGCCGTCGGGATGGTGGTCCGGGTTGTCGACCAGGACCAGATGGGCATTATCCAGGCCGTCGCACATCTGTGCTGCAAGCGCGGGTAACCGCGCAAAATCGTAGTCGCACCAGATATCGCTGTTGATGACAGCAAAGGGCACATCACCCAGTAGCGGCAAAGCGAAGGCGATGCCGCCCGCAGTTTCCAGTGCCGTGCCTTCGCTGGAATAGCGGATGCTCGCGCCGTAGCGGTTGCCGTCGCCGAGCGCCAGTTCGATCTGCGTGCCGAGGTGGGCGTGGTTGATGACGAGGTCGGTGATGCCGGCCGCGACCAGTCGTTCGATATGCCAGACGATGAGTGGTTTGCCGCCTGCCTGCAACAGAGGCTTGGGTGTATGGTCCGTCAGCGGACGCATGCGTTCGCCACGGCCAGCGGCCAGGATCATGGCGCGCATCTAACAACGCCTTTCACGATTGCCCCCTCTCCCATCGGGGGAGGGTTGGGGTGGGGGAGATGCGCAGAATCAAGCGGATGCTCCGGTCTGTTGTGTGTGCAGGGAAAGTTCGATCAGCAGGTTATGCAAGGGCTTGAGGCCGATATAACGCTCACAGGCACTGCGCAGGTATTCCATGACCAGCGGCATGTCCTTCAGATAACCGTCCTTGCCGTCGCGGTGATACAGGCGGGCGAAGATGCCGAGTACCTTGATGTGGCGCTGCACCCCCATCATCTCGTAGTCGCGATAGAACTCGCCGAAGTCGGCGCGTACCGGCAGGCCGGCTTTGCGCGCCTTCTCCCAGTAGCGGATCAGCCAGTCCATCACATCCGCTTCGTCCCATTTGACATAGGCATCCTTGAACAGCGACGCCAGATCGTAGGTGATGGGACCGTACACCGCATCCTGGAAGTCGAGGATGCCGGGGGGGCTATCCTCGACGAACATCAGGTTGCGTGAATGGTAATCGCGGTGCACATAGACGCAGGGCTGAGCCAGATTGTTGGCCAGGATGTGCCGGAAGCTGCGCTCGAGGTCGTTGCGCTGTTTTTCGTTCAGGGTCACGCCCAGATGTTTGCTGATATACCACTCGGGGAACAGATCCAGTTCGCGTCGCAGCAAGACTTCGTCATAGGGCGGCAGTTCGCCCTTCTTCGAGGTGAGCTGGATCCTGATCAGGGCATCGGTCGCTGCACCATAGAGCCGCTTGGCATTGTCGGCATCCAATGCTTGCAGGTAGGTGGTGTTGCCCAAGTCGGCCAGCAACAGGAAGCCTTGCCCCAAGTCTTTGGCATAGACATGCGGCACATGGGCGCCGGCATCCTCGAACAGTTTGCCGATGTGCAGGAACGGCTGGCAATCCTCGTGCTGCGGCGGCGCGTCCATCGCCACGCGCGTGGTGCCGTCGGCGAACGTGACGCGGAAATAGCGCCGGAAGCTTGCATCTGCCGAGGCGGGGGCGAGAGTAAAGGAGGTGCCGGGAAACAGGCCTTGCAGCCAGGCGATAAGTTGTTGCTCGCGTTGCATAATGAAGATTCTCGGGAAGGCTTGATGGTAAACTGCGGGGAAGTTTATCACCTTACGATTCCCATGCGGTTTTGTCCCAAACCAATCGCATTTTCTTTGCTCTGCATTTTTGCGCATGACGCAGCCGCAGAGGCGGGTGCGTTCGCATTGCGCATGGACAGGACTTTCATGGCGATGGCCGATGCGGTGCAGGAAACGCCAGCGTTCCTGGATGCGGATGAGCTGACAGGCAAGAAGGAAGACCAGATCGAGGCGACGGGCAATGTGGTTTTGCGCAAACGCGGGCAGTCCATCCGTGCGGATCGCCTGCTGTATTTTCAAAATACGCAGGATCTGGATGCGCAAGGCGCAGTGGTGCTGGAGCAGGACGGCAATACCATGAGCGGGCCGTACCTGAAACTCAATCTGGACACCGGCATCGGCACCATGGAAAAACCGGTTTACCATCTGGTCGAGAACGATGGGCGCGGTTCCGCGGAAGTGATGCACTTCCATGACAAGCAGCACTACACGCTGGATAATGCGACCTACACCACTTGCCCGGTCGACGATCAGGACTGGCTGCTGAAGACGAACTGGCTGGAGATCGATCGCGAAACACATGTCGGCACGGCCCACCATGCGCGCGTCGAATTCATGGGGGTACCCATCCTTTATTCACCGTGGATGGACTTTCCGCTCAATGACCAGCGCAAGTCCGGTTTCCTGTCGCCGGTATTCGGCAGCACGAACAAGGGTGGCGGTGAATTGATGTTGCCGTATTACTGGAATATCGCGCCCAATCGTGACGCGACCATCGCGCCGCGCGTAATGGCCAGGCGCGGCGTGCTGCTCAACAACGAATTCCGTTATCTGGAGCCTGGTTATGGCGGTGAGCTGCACGTGGACTTATTGCCCAGCGATGCACTGACAAACCGCAGCCGTAGCCGCATTGCGCTGAAACACAACCAGGCGCTGGCAAGCAATCTGAACGGTTATGTCAATCTTAATCGCGTTTCGGACGATGCGTATTTCCGGGATCTGGCCGATTCGGTGAACACGACTTCGCAGGTCAACCTGATGCGCGAGGGGGTGTTGTCCTACAACGCAGGATGGTGGAATGCGGCAATGCGCGTGCAACGCTATCAGACCTTGCAGGATCCCGCTGCGCCGATCGGTGTGCCTTATGCGAGATTGCCGCAATTGACGGTGGCGGCGCAGCAGAATTATGGCGGCGCCAATCTGACCCTTGCCGGTGAGTTTGTCGATTTCAGCCATCCCACTGCGCTGAATGCCAAACGGCTGGTATTGAACCCCAGCGTCAGTTACCCGTTGTTGAGCGATCCGGCGTTCTATCTCACGCCGAAGATTGGCGTGCATAGCACCCACTATGCGATGGGGACGGGCAATAAGGCAGCCCTGCCAGACACCTCGCGCACCCTGCCGATCCTGAGCGTGGATAGCGGCGTCGCTTTTGAACGTGACTGGAACCTGTTCGGAAGCAACTATCTGCATACGCTCGAACCACGCGCTTTTTACGTGTATGTGCCGTACACCGATCAATCGCGCCTGCCCAATTTCGATTCGGCGCAGGCCGCGTTCAGTTTTACCCAGATGTTCACCGAAAACCGTTTCTTCGGGAGCGACCGTGTCGGTGACGCCAACCACATTACGCTGGCCATGACTTCGCGATTGCTGGACCTGGAGAATGGGAACGAGCGCCTCAAGGTAATGCTGGGTGAACGTTTCAGTTTCAGTTCGCCGCGCGTGAATCTGGTTGCGCCTGCCGTGAGCACCAATCGCTCGGACATATTGATGGGGATTTCCGGGCAGGTTACTCGTGCGTGGTCGCTGGATAGTGAATTCCAGTTCGATCCGAACCAGTCGCATACGCAACGCTACAACATCGCGGCACGCTACCGCCCCGAGGCGGGCAAGGCGCTTAACATGGGTTACCGTTTCCAGCGCAACACCTTGCGCCAGATCGACGTGTCCACGCAATGGCCGTTGTCCAGCCGCTGGCATGCGGTTGGCCGCTGGAATTATTCGTTGCAGGACGCGCGCATTTTGGATGCGATAGCCGGGCTTGAGTATAATCAAACCTGCTGGACGCTACGCTTTGTCGCGCAACGGTTTGCCACGGCCACGCAACAGGCCAATACCGGTCTGTTCGTGCAGCTTGAACTCAACGAGTTGGTCAAAGTGGGCTCCGATCCCTTGAATTTGCTTAAGCAGAGCGTGCCGGGCTATGCCAAGCTGAACGAAAAACCTGCCCGGAGTCCTTCGCGGGCGTTGCGCTGATTTAGAGAAAGAGAAGAATGCGAATAAACCTTCCGATGATGTGCTGTGCCTTGCTCATGCTACAACCGGCTTTTGCCGAGGATGGCTTGCCAGTCGAAGTAACGCAGGCCGTCATGCCGACACCCGCTGTCCCGCAGATAGATCCGCAAAAGCAGGTTGCAGTGATCGATTCGGTGGTCGCGGTGGTGAACGATGACGTTATTACCCGCCGTGAACTGAATGAGCGAGTGTGGGTGGCCGTGAGGCAGTTGCAAAAACAGGGCACGCCGTTACCTGAACCCAAGGTGCTCGAAAAGCAGATTCTCGAGCGCATGGTCGGCGATATGCTACAGGCGCAATTCGCACGGGAGAGCGGTGTGCGTGTGGATGATGCGCAACTGGATATGGCGATCACGCGCATCGCACAGCAGAACAATTTCCCGTCGCTGGCGGAATTCCGCAGCAAACTCGAGGCGGAAGGCGTGGATTTCAAGAGATTCCGCGAGGAGATCCGCAGTGAGATCATTTCGACGCGTTTGCGCGAGCGTGAGGTTGAAAGCAAGCTGATTGTCAGTGACACAGAAGTGGACAACTATCTCGCCAACAAGGCCAAACTGGGCGGCGAAACGGAAGAGTTCCATCTGGCGCACATTCTGGTGGTGGTGCCGGAACAGGCGAGTTCGGAAAAGATCCGGTCGGCGCGTGACAAGGCCGAGCAGGCCTTGAGTCAATTAAAGGATGGTGCTGACTTTGCGCAAGTGGCTGCCGGTTTTTCAGATGCCAAGGATGCTCTCAATGGTGGAGATCTTGGTTGGCGGCCCGGCGATCGTCTGCCGCCGCAATTTATGGACGAGTTGCAGAATATGCAACCCGGCCAGACGACCCGGGTGCTGCGTAGCCCGATCGGTTTCCACATCATCAAATTGATCGAGAGGCGTAGCGGGGGTACGGCGCCGGTCGTGATCGTCCAGACACATGCGCGGCATATTCTGATCAAGACCAGCGAGATCGTTTCGGAAAAGGAAGCCGGAGAAAGGCTGATGGAGATCAAACAACGCATAGAGAATGGTGCGGATTTTGCCGAACAGGCCAAGCGCTTCTCACAGGACGGCAGCGCGCAACAGGGCGGTGATCTGGGGTGGTTCTCGCCCGGCCAGACGGTGCCGGAATTCGAGGATGCGATGAACAGGCTGCAACCGGGTGCGATCGGCGTCGCGCAGTCGCAGTTCGGCTGGCATCTGATCCAGGTGCTGGAGCGGCGCAATGCCGATGTCAGCGAGCAACAGCGACGCCAGCAGGCACGCATGGCCATCGGTGCGTTCAAGTCTGACGAACTGTATCAGGACTGGTTGCGTCAATTGCGCGATCGAGCGTTCGTCGAATACCATCTCGAAGAGAACAATTGACCGTTGGACACTCAGTCAGCACCGCTCGTCATTACATCGGGGGAGCCTGCGGGTATCGGCCCGGATCTTTGCGCCAGACTTTCGGCTATTCCGCCTGAAATCCCGTTCGTTGTCATTGCCGACAAGGCGTTGTTGCGGCAACGCGCTGCCCGGCAGGGTATCGACATACAGGTATGTGACTTTGTGGCCGGCCAGGAACGGTCATGCCAGCCCAATGTTCTCCCTGTGATTCATGTTCCACTTGCTGCTCCATGTCAGGCTGGTGTGTTGGATGCGGCGAATAGCGGGTATGTACTGGCAATGCTGCGCCGCGCTGTGCAGGGGTGTGTCACGGGTGAGTTCTCGGGGATCGTGACAGCTCCGGTACACAAGGGTGTCATCAACGATGCCGGGATATCGTTCACCGGTCACACCGAGTTCCTTGCCGACTTGAGCCATACGCCGCTGGTGGTAATGATGCTGGTCGGGGGCGGAATGCGCGTGGCGCTGGCAACGACCCATCTTCCGCTGAGTGAAGTGCCGGCCGCAATTACGGCGCAGCGGCTGGAGGATGTGTTGCGCATCGTTCACGGCGATCTGATGCATCGTTTCGGCATTGGCCACCCGCGAATCCTGGTGGCGGGGCTGAATCCGCATGCAGGTGAGGGCGGCTATCTGGGTCGCGAGGAAATCGACGTGATGATCCCGGTGCTGGACAAGTTGCGCGCCGGGGGGCTGGATGTGAGCACGCCATTGCCTGCCGATACTTTATTTATCCCGGAGAAGCTGGCGCAGTGCGATTGCGTGCTGGCGATGTATCACGACCAGGGGTTGCCGGTATTGAAGCATGCCAGCTTCGGGCGGGGCGTGAATGTAACCCTGGGCTTGCCATTCATCCGCACTTCGGTGGATCACGGTACGGCGCTCGATCTGGCCGGGACCGGCAAGGCCGATAGCGGCAGCTTGCTGGAAGCGATTAGAGTGGCTGAAGAGATGGTACGGCATGAATCAAAATAAACCGTTGTCCATGAAATGCACGAACAATCGTGTCGATTTGTTTCGTGCTTTTCGTGAGCTTCGTGGACTGATGGTTTGAAATGAATCACAAGGCAAAAAAGAACTTCGGACAGAACTTTCTCATCGACCAGAACATCATCGCCGGCATTGTGCTCGCTATCCGCCCGGAACCCGATGACAATATGGTCGAGATTGGTCCCGGTCTGGGCGCGTTGACCAGGCCGTTGCTGGAACGCCTGAAGCATCTGCATGTTGTGGAGATCGATCGCGATATCATTGCGCGGCTGGAGCGCGATTACCCTCAAGCCGATCCGGAAACCAGATTGACGGTGCATGCCGGCGATGCGCTCGATTTCGATTTCGCGACATTGCCAGCCCCGTTACGCATCGTCGGCAACTTGCCCTACAACATTTCTTCCCCGCTGCTGTTCCATTTCGCCGGTTATGCGGAGCGCGTCACCGACATGCATTTCATGTTGCAGAACGAGGTGGTGCAGCGCATGGTCGCCGGGCCCTCCACCCCGGAATACGGACGGCTGTCGGTGATGCTGCAATATCGTTTCCAAATGGAAAAACTGATGGACGTACCGCCGCAATCGTTTCGCCCCGCCCCCAAGGTCGATTCCGCCGTGGTGCGCATGATCCCGTTGCCTGCGGACGAAATCGTTGTAAGCGACGAAAAACTTTTTGCGGAGATCGTCAGGATGGCCTTCGGCCAGCGGCGCAAGACCCTGCGCAATACCCTGCGTGCTTATCTGGACGAAAGTGATTTCGCGGCATTGTGTCTGGATGCGCAATTGCGTGCCGAAAACCTTGCGGTCGCGGAATTTGCGCAGATCGCCAATTATCTGGGTAAGCGGATAGGTTAGAATGACCACCCCCATACAATTGCTCATCCCATCACCTTGCCCATGTCCGATACCTTTCCGTTGGTAATGAGTTTTGCTGCAACCGATCCTAGCGGCGGCGCAGGTTTGCAGGCCGATATGCTGACCATTTCCAGCATGGGCTGTCATGCGTTGTCGGTGGTCACGGCCATTACCGTGCAGGATACCAGCGGGGTGGACGATGTATTGCCGATCGATCCAGACTGGGTGGTAGACCAAGCGCGTGCCATGCTTGAAGACGTGCCGGTGGCGGCGTTCAAGATCGGGTTGCTCGGTAGCGTGGAAAATATCGCGGCCATCGCCGAGGTGTTGGCGGACTATCCGGATATTCCACTCGTGCTCGATCCGGTGCTTTCTTCTGGTCGCGGTGACGAATTGGCAAACGAGGACATGCTTGATGCGATGCGCGAATTGCTGATTCCACAAACGACCATCATCACGCCGAACAGCATGGAGGCGCGGCGTATTGCATTGAACGACGATGACGAAGACGACGACCCTACCCTCGAAGAATGCGCCAAGCGAATTTTGGCGATGGGTTGCGAGTATGTGCTGATCACCGGCACGCACGAGCAGACGCCGAAAGTTATCAACACCCTGTATGGCGAACGCGGCGTATTGCGTAGCGACAGCTGGGCACGTCTGCCGGGGATCTACCATGGATCGGGTTGCACCATGGCTTCGGCGATTGCAGCCTTGCTGGCGCAGGATGTGGATGTGGCGGAAGCCGTCAGGGAGGCGCAGGAGTACACCTGGCAGACCTTGAGCGCAGGCTTTCGTCCCGGCATGGGGCAATTTATACCGGATCGCCTGTTCTGGGCGCGTGGCGAAGAGGATGAACAGCAATCCGAACGCCCGAATTAGCGGTCTGTATGCCGTCACGCCGGATGAAGCGGATACGGCGGAGTTGTTGCGCAAAGTACGGCTGGCTTTATTGGGCGGAGCGCGCGTGTTGCAGTATCGCAACAAATGCGCCGACGATATATTGCGCCTGGAGCAGGCAGCTGCGCTACGCAAACTGACAAACGAGTTCTCGGCAACATTCATCATCAACGATGATGTGTCGCTGGCCTTGCAAGTGGATGCGGCTGGCGTGCATCTGGGCAGCAAGGATGGGAGTGTGGCGGCGGCGCGATCATTGCTGGGTGACAATAAGATCATTGGCGTGTCTTGTTATAATCGCGCGCCACTGGCGCTTGAGGCAGAGCGACAGGGCGCGGATTACGTGGCATTCGGCGCGTTCTTCCCATCCGGCATCAAACCGGGTGCGGTGAAGGCGGAAGTGCAGTTGCTGCAAACGACACGCCCCGAATTGATTTTGCCCATCGTTGCCATCGGCGGCATTACGACGGAAAACGGCAGGGTACTGGTCGAAGCCGGCGCTGATGCGCTGGCGGTAATCTCGGCGTTGTGGAATGCACCGGATATTGAGGCCGTCGCACAGGAATTCTCAAAACTTTTCAGCAGGAAATTAAGGACATGACTTCGCATAATCAGGAACTATTCGACGAATCCCAGAAGATCATCCCCGGCGGCGTGAATTCGCCGGTGCGTGCATTCAAGTCGGTCGGCGGCACACCGCTCTTTTTTAAGCGCGGACATGGCGCCTACGTATGGGATGCGGATGACAAGCGTTATATCGATTACGTGAATTCCTGGGGGCCGATGATTGTTGGGCACTGTCACCCCGAGGTAGTAAAAGCTGTGCAGGCTGCCGCTGCCGAAGGGTTGGGTTTCGGTGCGCCGACCGCTGCCGAGCTGGAGATCGCCGAGGAGTTGTGCAGGATTCTGCCGTCACTGGAGATGGTGCGTCTGGTCAGTTCCGGCACCGAGGCGACGATGACGGCGATCCGTCTGGCGCGCGGCTTCACCGGCCGTTCGCGCATCATCAAATTCGAAGGATGCTACCACGGCCATTCCGACGGTCTGCTGGTCAAGGCTGGTTCCGGCGCACTGACCTTCGGCCAGCCCAGTTCTTCCGGCGTGCCTGCCGAAATCGCCGCGCTGACCACGGTGCTGGATTACAACGACGCGGCGGGTCTGGAGAAGGCATTCGCCGAATTCGGTAACGAGATTGCGGCAGTGATCGTCGAGCCGGTTGCGGGCAACATGAACCTCATCCTGCCCAAGCGCGAATTCCTCGATGCGATGCGCAATCTGTGCACCAAGTATGGCGCGGTGCTGATCCTGGACGAGGTGATGTCCGGTTTCCGCGTAGGCCTGCAAGGTGCGCACGGCCACTTCGGTATCAAGCCGGACCTGATCACGCTGGGCAAGGTGATGGGCGGTGGCTTGCCCGCCGCCGCGTTCGGCGGTCGCCGCGACATCATGCAATGCCTCGCGCCGCTGGGCGCGGTGTACCAAGCCGGCACACTGTCCGGCAACCCGGTCGCGGTGGCTGCCGGGTTGACCACGCTGAAATTGGTGCAGGCTCCGGGCTTCTACGAGCGCCTGACGAAGAGCGCCAAAGACATGACCGAAGGTATCGCCGCGAGTGCGAAGAAGCACGGCATCCCGTTCAGCGCGCAGTCCATCGGCAGCATGTTCGGTCTGTATTTCAGCGAGCAGGCGCCGACCAGCTATGCCGAGGTGATGGCCAGCGACAAGGCAGCGTTCAACCGCTTCTTCCACGCGATGTTGGCAGAGGGTGTGTACCTTGCGCCGTCTGCGTTCGAGGCCGGCTTCGTGTCTGCCGCGCACAGCGATGCGGACATCGCGGCGACCGTCGCCGCCGCTGACAGAGTCTTCGCGGCCTGGAAATAATGGGCCTCTTCTCCCAAGCGAAGTTCTACACCACCGTCAATCACTTGAAAGACTTGCCGCATCATGGCGGCAGGGAAGTTGCGTTCGTCGGACGTTCCAATGCGGGCAAGTCGAGTGCCATCAACACGCTGGCCAACCACACAAGGCTGGCATTCACCAGCAAAACGCCGGGGCGTACCCAGCACATCAATTTTTTCGAGTTGGGCAACGATTGTTTTCTGGTGGATTTGCCCGGTTATGGCTACGCCAAGGTGCCGCCCGATGTTCAGGCGCACTGGGAGCAATTGCTGGGACAGTATTTGCAGACACGCCAGGAACTGGCCGGCTTGGTGGTGATCATGGATGCGCGGCATCCTCTGACCGAGCGGGATCAGGGTATGCTGGACTGGTTTGCGCCGACCGGGAAACCCGTCCATATCCTGCTTACCAAATCTGACAAGCTGAGTCGCCAGCAGGCCATGTTGACCCTGAATCGCGTAAAATCCCATCTTGTAGAGTATTTTCCACAATGTTCCGTACAACTGTTCTCCAGCTTGAAAAAGCTGGGTATGGAAGAAGCTGAGGGAGTGATTGCCGGTTGGATGAAAAACCAATAGGCAAAAAAATGCCCCCGGATGAACCGGGGGCAAACATCTTAACAGGGTTAAGATTCACGCTCAGGGAGGAGAAACGTGGAATGATTCATCATCATTCACAGCGTCAGATAAGCAATTTCTAAAATGGTTCCATGGAAATCACTTTAATTTTAGGATAAATCATGCAAACACTCGGCCAATACCCACAAACCAGAATGCGCCGGATGCGCCGCGATAAGTTCTCGCGGGACTTGATGTGTGAGCATGTGCTCACACCGTCAGACCTTATTTACCCGGTTTTTGTGCTGGAGGGCAAAAGCAGGATCGAGGAGGTGAGATCCATGCCGGGTGTGCAGCGCAAGACGCTTGACCTTTTGCTGAAAGATGCTGAGCAATGCATGAAACTGGGTGTACCGGTGATGGCGATCTTCCCGGTCATCGATGCGTCGTTGAAAAGCCTGGAAGCCGAAGAGGCCTTCAATCCTGAAGGATTGGTGCCGCGCGTGGTGGCCGAACTGAAGAAGAGTTTCCCGGAGTTGGGCGTGATGACGGACATCGCGCTTGACCCCTACACCAGTCACGGACAGGACGGCCTGATCGATGACGGAGGATATGTGCTGAATGAAGAAACGGTCGAGGTGTTGTGCAAACAGGCGCAAGCTCATGCCGCAGCTGGGGCGGACATCGTTGCGCCGTCAGATATGATGGATGGGCGTATCGGTGCGGTGCGTAGCGCGCTGGATGAGAAAAACCAAATCCACACCCGCATCATGGCCTATTCGGCCAAATACGCTTCCAGTTTCTATGGCCCGTTCCGCGATGCGGTGGGTTCCAGTGCCAATCTTGGTTCCGGCAACAAGTACACCTACCAGATGGATCCCGCCAATTCAGACGAAGCGCTATGGGAGGTCGGACTCGATCTGCAGGAAGGCGCGGACATGGTAATGGTCAAGCCGGGTATGCCCTACCTCGACATCGTGCGTCGCGTGAAGGACGAGTTCAAGGCACCGACCTTTGTCTATCAGGTGAGCGGCGAATACGCGATGCTGAAGGCTGCAGCACAGAATGGCTGGCTGAATGAAGAAGCGTGCGTGCTGGAAGCGTTGCTGGCGTTCAAACGGGCCGGGGCGGATGGTATATTGACGTACTTTGCGCTGGATGCGGCGAAGTGGCTGAAAGCCCATGGCTAGCGCCGTTGTCACTGGTGAGCTATCCGTCTTCCGGTTCGTCATCCAATAATTTTTCTATTGCCGCGATATCCGCGTGGGTCTCCGGGTGTCGGCTACCGCTGTGGCGGGCGTTTTCGGGCAGTACGACGATGTGTATCTGGAGGCCTGATTCGCCGGTCAGCGTGTAGCTTGGCACGGTCTCTTCGCGTCCGCATATCCGCGCTCTCCATTCGCCACCTTCGAATCCGATGTCGTGCTTGAGCAGAAACAGCAATACGGCCTTGGTATCATCGGAAAACAGCATCAGATTGATGTCTGAATGTATGCCTGCTGTTCCGCTCAGCACCGAACCCGTGAGATACGGGTTGAATTGGGCTAACGGGCGCATGGCGGCAAGAGCTTCTTTGCGTAACTGATGCAAAATGCCGGGGTGGCTGTCGTGCTGGTAAAGCGCGCGATAGCTGTGCAATGCATCTTCCACCTCCAGATTGCTCGGCAGGTGTTGCGTGTCTTCAGCCCCAAGTTGCCGCGCAGCCTTGCGTTTGGCAAAAGCAAAATCCGTAATGCCTCCCTCGGCCATCAGTTGGGCAGCCCGATGAGCAAGTCGATCGCGCATGTGATTGTGCTTTGGGGGATGTTCCTTGTCGTTCATCTTCCAGGGTCAGAGCAATTGGTCCTTGATAATATCCGACGGTTTGGCTTCCTCGGCGGTCGAGGGCATAGCCTGTTCACCCGGAAGGCTTTCTTCGTAAAAATATTCGACTAATTCACCAGTTTCATCACGATATCCGGCCTCATTGATACGCGCTGCGACCATGGCATCGGGCATGCTATAGACGGCTTGCGGCACATCCTTGAGAACCTTTTCCATGTAGTCGACCCATATCGGCAACGCCGCGCCACCGCCGGTTTCCCTGTCACCCAGACTGTGCGGTTGGTCAAATCCCATCCACGAGATGCCCACGATGGTGGGCTGGAAGCCGCAGAACCATGCGTCTACCGAGTCGCTGGTGGTGCCTGTCTTCCCGGCAAGATCCTGACGCCCAAGCTGCATGGCGCGAATGGCGGTGCCATGCTTGACTACATCCTGCATCATGCTGACCATGGAAAAGGCATTGCGTACATCAATTACCTGAGCCGCATCTTCGCCTGCGACAACGGGAGTGGTTCTGCTGAGCACATTGCCACGAGCGTCCTCGATACGATCAATGAAGTATGGGTTGACACGAAAGCCTCCATTGGCGAAAACGGAATAGCCGGTGAGCATCTGCAACGGCGTTACCGATCCGGCACCCAACGCCATGGTCAGGTAAGGCGGGTGTTTGTCGGCATCGAATCCGAACTTGGTGATGTAGTCCTGAGCATATTGCGGCGTGATCGATTGCAATATCCGTATGGAAACCAGGTTCTTGGATTTGGTCAGTGCCTGGCGCATGCGCATCGGGCCAGCGAATTCGCCGTCGTAGTTTTTTGGCTGCCAAGGCTCGCTGCCAGTTTGCTCGGCATCAAAAAACAAGGGGGCATCATTGATCACGGTTGCGGGGGTAAAGCCTTTCTCGATTGCTGCGGAATAGACGAAAGGCTTGAGGCTGGAACCGGGCTGCCGCCATGCTTGCGTGATATGGTTGAACTGGTTGCTATTGAAGTCGAAGCCGCCGATTAGAGATCGGATCGCGCCATTTCTTGGATCGCCGGAAACAAAGGCTGCTTCGACCTGGGGCAATTGGCTGACCTGCCATATGTTTTTATCGTCTTTTTGCAACCGTATGATGGAACCGACATTGATGCGCTGGTTCAGGGCAACCTTGTTGCCCAAGGCGCGTTGAACGAAGCGTAACGCGGCACCCTTGACTTCAGCTATTTCCCCGCCCTTGCAATATGCGCGAATCAGCTTGGGCGAGGCTGCCAGAACAACAGCAGGAATCAAATCGTCACTGTCGGCGATATCCTGCAGCGCCTCTTCCAATTGCTCATCACTGCCGCCCTTGGGCAAGGCGATGAAGCCCTCCGGCCCGCGGTAACCATGGCGCCGGTCATATTCCAGCACCCCTTTGCGAACTGCATGATAGGCGGCAATCTGGTCTTGTTGCAGAATCGTGGTGTAGACCTTCAGGCCCTGCGTATATGCATCATCTTGGTATTTTTCGTAAACAATCTGACGGACCATTTCCGAAACGTAATCTGCTTTGATATCGGATGTCTGAAAGCCGGGTTGGCGATAGGCACGCTTGGTTACCACGGACTGCTGCTGTGCGGCCTGTAATTGGTCGTCGTCAATAAAACGGAGCTCATGCATGCGTCGCAGAACGTAAAGCTGTCTCAGTTTGGCGCGCTTCGGGTTGACCACGGGATTATATGAAGAGGGCGCTTTGGGCAGTCCGGCAAGCATGGCAGCTTCGGCAAGCGTGATTTTTGCGAGAGGTTTGCCAAAGTAGACCTGCGCCGCAGCAGCAAAGCCGTACGCACGCTGGCCGAGGTAAATCTGGTTGAAGTACAACTGAAGAATTTCATCTTTGCTCAAATTGTGTTCGATTTTGAAAGCGAGCAACATTTCGTTGAATTTGCGGGTCATGGTTTTTTCTTTGGAAAGAAAAAAGTTGCGTGCGACTTGCATGGTAATTGTGCTGGCCCCCTGTTTTGCGCCGCCAGATGTGAAATTCGAGATCGCTGCGCGTATCACGCCCTTGTAATCTACGCCGCCATGCTCATAGAATCGATCATCCTCGGCGGCGAGGATGGCATTTTTCATCACATCGGGCACCTCGGAGATTTTGACGAGCGCACGCCGCTCCTCACCGAATTCGCCGAGCAATATGCCTTCGGCGCTATAAATGCGAAGTGGAACCTTGGGCCGATAATCGGTAAGTGTTTCCAGTGAAGGCAGCGCCGGATAAGCCAGCATGACAGCCAGCGCAAGCAATATGGCGGGGAGTATGAATAAGGCCAGCACGACAAGAAACGGTGAGAGCCAACGGCGGGAAGGCATAGGCAGTTGTCCTGAACAAAATGAGAAAGATGTAGCGCGCCAAATTATATCGGCTGCGTTGAGAAAACACCCCCCAAAAAATAGCTTTACACGATTTATAGTTATTGCTAGGATTTAAACCACTTTATATAAAGAAGCTGTAAACGGCCTATGCTTAAAGTAAATTTCGATATTCCGTTGGACTTTTTACAGACTACTTCACCGCCGTTGATTGGCGTGGATATCAGTTCGTCGTCTGTCAAAATGGTCGAATTGAGCGAGGCGCCAAAAAAAGGCGGGTACATAGTTGAGCGATATGCCATCGAGCCTTTGCCTAAAG
Source organism: Nitrosomonadales bacterium (assembly GCA_016716325.1). Lineage (NCBI taxonomy): Bacteria > Pseudomonadati > Pseudomonadota > Betaproteobacteria > Nitrosomonadales > Nitrosomonadales bacterium. Next base: position 1,468,030 of record JADJWO010000001.1, on the reverse strand, counting down.
ATTCCGTCAGCGACGGAAACATCAACAATCTAGATGCAGTTTCAGAAAGCTTGCAACGTGCGTGGAAGCGTTTGGGAAGCCGTATCAAAAATGTCGGCTTGGCACTGCCTGCTGCCGCCGTGATTACCAAGAAGATTCTGTTGCCTACAGGTTTGCGTGAAGAAGACTTGGAGTATCAGGTCGAGTCTGAGGCGAACCAGTACATTCCCTTTGCGCTTGAAGAGGTCAATCTCGATTTTCAGGTCATCGGCCCTGCGCCCGGGAGTGCAGAGGAAATTGAGGTGTTGCTGGCAGCTTCGCGCAAAGCCAATGTTGAAGATCGGGTTGCGGCCGCACAAGCTGCCGGTTTGCGGGCAGTTGTCGTGGATGTCGAGCCGTATGCAGCCGAGATGGCCTTTGAGCAGATCAGCGCGCAACTGCCGGACGGTGCGCAAGACAAATGCGTGGCACTGGTTGATATTGGCGCAAATGTAATGAGCATCAATGTATTGCGTAATGGACAATCGGTGTATGCAAGAGATCAGCAGGTTGGCGGAGATCAGTTGACCCAGCAGATTCAGGCGATGTTCGGCTTGTCTGCCGAGGAAGCCGAGTCGGCCAAACGTAATGGTGGACTTCCGGATAACTATGAGAGTGATGTGTTGTCACCCTTCCGTGAGAACGTGGTGATGGAAATTGCGCGGGCCCTGCAATTCTTTTTCACCTCGACCCAGTACAATGAGGTCGATTACATCATATTGGCAGGCGGCTGTGCGGTATTGCCCGGTCTGGACGATGCGGTGGCGACGCGCACCCAAGTAAGCACCATGGTTGCAAATCCATTCGCCCTGATGACACTTTCGAGCCGCATCAAACCCAGACAGTTACAGGCTGACGCGCCATCGTTAATCATCGCTTGCGGCTTGGCAATGCGGAGGTTCGACCCATCATGATACGCATTAACTTATTGCCTCACCGCGCAGAAAAACGCCGCGCCCGTCAAGTCCAGTTTGCTGCGCTAAGCGTGGTTTCGGTGGTGCTTGGCGCGGTGTTGGTCGGTTTTGTGCACGTGGCGATTGGCACCCAGATATCCTATCAGGAAAGGCGCAACGAGTACCTGAAGACAGAAACGGCGGTTCTGGACAAGCAGATAGAGGAAATCAAGAAATTGCGCGAACAGACGCAATCCTTGCTGGCTCGCAAGAATGTTGTGGAGGCGCTGCAAAGCACGCGTTCCGATGTGGTGCATTTGCTTGACCAGATGTTGCGCATATTGCCGGATGGGGTTTATCTGAAAACGCTCAAGCAGACAGGCAACCAGATCAACCTGGTCGGCTATGCGCAGTCAAATGCGCGCATATCCACGTTGATGCGGGCCATTGATACTTCACCATGGCTGGATTCCCCTTCGCTGGTGGAGATACATGCTACCAGCGCAAACGGCATGCGGGTAAGCGAGTTTACGCTTAGATTCAACTTGACCAAGCAGAGTGCAGAAACAGATGGCTCTGCTCAACCAACCGGCAAAAAGGGCTGAGCGTCATGATGAACCTTGATGATCTGAAGAATTTAAATCCCAAGAATCCGGGATCATGGCCTTGGTTGGCAAAACTTATCGCCTTTGGTTTGTTGTTCCTTGGGGTGGTTGTTGCAGGCGCTTTGCTTGATTGGCAGGAACAGTGGGAAAAGCTGCAAACCATCAAAAAAGAAGAGGGCAGTCTAAAAGAGACCTATTTGAGCAAGAAAAAAGAAGCAATCAACCTGGATTTGATCAAGAAGCAGTTGACCGAAACACAGGAGTCCTTTGGCGCATTGCTCAAGCAGTTGCCCAGCAAGTCGGAAATGGATGCCTTGCTGACGGATATCAACCAGGCAGGTTTGGGTCGCGGCTTGCAATTTGAATTATTTCGCCCGGGTGGTGAGACAGTGAATGGCGCATTTGCCGAGCAGCCGATCACGATCAAGGTGACCGGGAATTATGATGATATAGGCAAGTTTTCCAGTGATATTGCGATGTTGCCGCGAATAGTCACGCTCAATAACATTTCCATCAATCCTGTAGCGAATGGATTGTCCATGGATGCTATTGCAAAGACCTTCCGCTATTTGGATGAGAACGAGATGGCGGCCCAGAAGAGGCCGGCCAAGAAATCCGGGGGGGCGAAGAAATGAGATTGATTTGTCTTGCGCTGTTATCTTTATTGTTGGCCGGGTGTGGCGGCGAAGAGTTCCAGGATCTGCGCGATTTCGTCAAGAATGCGGGAGCGGATATGCGCGGCAAGATTCCCCCTCCGCCCGAAGTAAGGCCTTACGAGCCTTTTGCCTATAGCAACGACGAGAACCTTTCCGATCCGTTCAAGCCCCGCAAACCGGATTTGCGTTCCGGGGGGAATGCCGGACTTAATCAGCCGGACCTGGATCGTCCAAAGGAGGCGCTGGAGGAATTCCCGCTCGAAGGCCTCAAAATGGTCGGTTACCTTTATCAGGATAAGGTCGGATATGGGATCATCCGGGCTCCTGACGGGAAGTTGCACAGGGTCAAGGCAGGCAACTATATCGGATTGAACTTCGGTTTGATAGAAGAGATTTCGGATACCGGGATGATGGTTAAAGAAGTGGTGCAAGATAGCGCCGGTGACTGGTCTGAACGCATGAGCAGCCTGCAATTACTTGAATGATTCGGGAGTGAGATATGAAACAGCTTAATAACATGGTCAGAGACATGGGTCGTATGCTCGCCGTATGCGTCGTTTTCGGTACGTTGTGCGCTCAGGCGCAGGCCGAAACGCAGAACAGCATTACCGCACTGAACGTCGGTAGCGCAAGCGACGGGACAACGGTCATCAGGGTTGACCTGACGCAGCCGCTGGCGAATGTGCCGCGAGATTTTACGATCAATACGCCACCGCGTATTGCGCTGGACTTTCCCAATACGTCTAACGGCTTGGGGGAGTCGGTCAAGAATTTCAATCAAGGGGATTTGCGCAGTGCGAATATCGTCCAGGCAGGCAGCCGTACGCGCCTTGTGATCAATCTTGGCCAGATGCTCCCTTACAATACCAAGATCGAAGGCAACAGCCTGCTGATTACTTTGCAGGGCAAGGCGTCAAGTGTGGCTGCGAGTGACGGGGCCTCTCGTTTTACGGAGGCTAGCCCCGAAGCACAGAAACACACCTTGCGCGACATCGAATTTCATCGCGGGAAAGACGGTGAAGGGCGTGTGCAGGTCGATCTGTCTGATTCCGGGATCGGTATAGATATACGCCAGCAGGGTACCGCCCTGATCGTGGATTTCCTGAAGACCAGTCTGCCGCGTAATTTGCAACGCAAGTTGGATGTGGTCGATTTTGCGACTCCGGTGCAAGGTGTAGATACCTTTGCGCAGGGGGACGGAGTGCGCATGGTGATCGAACCGAAGGGGCAATGGGAACATGCTGCATACCAGGCCGACAATAAATTCATCGTGGAGGTGAAGCCGGTTGTCGATGACCCAAGCAAGCTGACCAAGAGCGGCCAGACTGGCTATGCGGGCGAAAAATTGACGCTCAACTTCCAGAAGATCGATGTGCGCGAAGCGCTGAATGTGATTGCTGATTTCACCGAACTGAATATGGTAATCAGCGATACGGTGAGCGGCAATTTGACGTTGCGCCTGAAAGATGTCCCTTGGGATCAGGCGCTGGATATTATCCTGCAGAGTCGCGGTCTGGATATGCGCAAGAACGGCAACGTGATCCAGGTGGCCCCCCGCGAAGAGATTGCGGCCAAGGAAAAAATCAATCTGGCCGCGAAACAGGAAATATCGGATCTGGAGCCGTTGCGTACCGAGAGTTTCCAACTCAGCTATCAGACCGTGTCCGAAATGATCAAGCTGCTGACGGACGCCAAACAGCCCATCCTGTCGAAACGCGGGAGCGCTGTATCCGATCCGCGCACAGGAACCATATTCGTGCAGGATACGCCAACGCGTCTTGAGGAAGTGCGCAAGATCATCAAGCAGATCGACGTGCCGGTAAGACAGGTGCTGATCGAGGCGCGCTTTGTCTCCGCAACCGATGATTTCAATCGGACCCTGGGTGGTAGACTGGGCTATACCGGGCCTGCAGTCGGCCCGAACGCAGGCTTTGCAGTGGGGGGCAATGTTCCTACTGCAACGCGCGGGGTAGTTGATGGCAATGTGAACTTGCCCGGGGCGGCAAGCGGAATGGGCGGGTTGACACTGTCGCTGTTCAATCCGCTGGCGACCAAGGTGTTGACGCTGGAATTGGCTGCTTCCGAACTGGACGGCAAGACCAAAAACATCGCCAGCCCGCGTGTGGTGACAAAGGATAAGGTCGCCGCCAAGATATCATCCGGAACGCAGATACCGTATCAGGCGGCCACCAGCAGCGGTGCAACCAGCGTTTCGTTCAAGGACGCGACACTGAGCCTTTCTGTTACGCCACAGATCACGCCGGATGACCATATCAACATGAAGGTATCCGCCAATCAGGATACGGTCGGCGCGGTTTATGGTGGCGTGCCAAGCATCAATACCAAAACAGTTGATACGGAAGTGTTGGTCGAGAATGGCGGGACGGTCGTAATCGGCGGTGTGTTCACTCAGACGGTAGGAGATTCCACACAGAAAGTACCGTTGCTGGGTGATATACCCGTTGTCGGCTGGCTGTTCAAGAACAACGTCAAGAGCGACGCCAAATCAGAGTTGCTGATATTTATCACGCCCAAGATCATGAGCGATGAGATGAACCTGCGTTGATTGCGCGGTTTAGCCAAACATGAGCCCGGCACAGTCCGGGCTTTTGTTTTTATCGATTACAATGGCAACATGCAGAGCGATCAACAGAACAACCCGGAAAATCGATCACGTAACCTGATTCTGGTGGGGATGATGGGGTCGGGAAAAACCACGATGGGACGTGCATTGGCTGGCCATCTTGGAAAGGTGTTCGTGGACAGTGACGAAGAAATTCGCCATCGTACCGGAGTGACGATTCAGCATATATTCGACGTCGAAGGCGAGGCAGGCTTTCGCCAGCGTGAGTCAGCAGCAATAGCGGATCTGGTCAAGCGCGAAAACATCGTACTGGCAACAGGTGGCGGGGCCGTGCTTGACGAACAGAACCGGGAGCTCCTGAAGCAAAATGGCATTGTTGTCTATTTGAAGGCCAGCGTGCATGATTTATTGCAGCGTACGCGCCGGGATCGCAATCGACCGCTACTACAGACCGACGATCCGCGCGCCAAATTGACGGAGTTGTTCCATCAGCGCGATCCGCTATACCGGCAGGTTGCGGATATCGTTGTCCATAGCGGCAAACAAAGCGTGCACGCGTTGATGCTGCATTTGCTGGAAGAAGTGGAAGCACTGAAAAGAACGGCTTAAGGATTGCGATTGATCATGCAGACAGTGACAGTGGGGTTGGGAGTGCGCAGTTATCCGATACATATTGGAAGCGGATTGCTGGGCCATCCGGAATTGCTTTGTAAGCATTTGCCGCGCAAGCGCGTTGCCATCATTACCAATACCACCGTTGCGCCGTTGTACCTGGACAGGCTGCTAAATACTTTGCGGGATGGCGGTGTCGATAATGTGTCCATTATTCTGCCGGATGGCGAGGAATTTAAGAACGCCGATACACTGCAGAAAATCTATGACAAGTTGCTGACCAGCCGTTGCGAACGCAGTACGCCGATCATCGCGCTGGGCGGGGGCGTGGTCGGTGACATGGCCGGTTATGCTGCAGCGACTTATTTGCGCGGCGTCCCGTTCATACAGATTCCGACGACGTTGCTGGCGCAGGTAGATTCCTCGGTGGGCGGCAAGACCGGCATCAATCATCCGCTCGGCAAGAACATGATTGGCGCGTTTCACCAGCCGCAACTGGTGCTGGCCGATATCGATACGCTGAATACCTTGCCGGATAAACAGTTATCGGCGGGACTGGCCGAGGTCATCAAATACGGGCTGATCTGCGACCTGCCGTTCTTCGAATGGCTGGAGGCAAATGTGGAGAAACTGTTGGCGCGCGATGCTGAAGCACTGCGATATGCCATTGCACGCAGTTGCCAGAACAAGGCAGAGGTCGTTGCGGCAGACGAGCGCGAAAGCGGTCGACGCGCCCTGCTCAATCTCGGGCATACCTTCGGGCATGCCATCGAGGCCGGAATGGGATATGGCAATTGGTTGCACGGAGAAGGCGTCGCAGCGGGTACCATCATGGCGGCCGATCTGTCGCGGCGTCTGGGCTGGATCAACGCGCAGGATGTGGCGCGCATACGCAACCTGTTTGAACGCGCGAATTTGCCTGTCGTGCCTCCTGATCTGGGGGCAGAAACCTACCTTGAGCATATGGGGCTGGACAAGAAGGTCGAAGGCGGCAAGATGCGCTTTGTCCTGTTGAAGGCGATCGGGAGCGCAATTGTTTATGGCGATACGCCGCCCGCACTGTTGCAACAGACGCTGGAATCGTGCGTGAATGGCTGAACTGGCGCCATACGCGGTCAGCGAATCAAACTCGCGCGGCCGGAAGATACCTGAAGCCGCTCCATGCGGACGCAGTGAATACCAGCGCGACCGCGACCGTATCATTCACTCCGGCGCCTTCCGGCGCCTGGAATACAAAACGCAGGTGTTCGTCAATCACGAGGGCGACCTGTTCCGTACCCGTCTTACCCACAGCATCGAGGTAGCCCAGATCGCGCGATCCATCGCGCGCCGTCTGCGATTGAACGAGGATCTGGCGGAGGCGATCTCGCTGGCCCATGATCTGGGTCATACCCCGTTTGGTCACGCCGGCCAGGACGCGCTGAATGTCTGCATGAAAACTTATGGCGGTTTCGAACATAACCTGCAATCGCTACGCGTGGTGGATCGGCTGGAAGAGCGTTATGCCGCATTCGACGGGTTGAACCTGACCTTTGAGACGCGCGAAGGCATCCTCAAGCATTGTTCTGCAGAGAATGCGGCCCGACTGGACGAATTGGGGGAAAGGTTCCTGAGTGATCGGCGCCCGTCGCTGGAAGCGCAGATCGCCAATCTTGCCGATGAGATCGCCTATAACAATCACGATGTCGACGATGGACTGCGTTCCGGATTGATCACGCTGGAACAGATTGCTGCCGTCCCGCTGGTGGCGACGCATTTGCAAGAAGTGCGTGACGCTTATCCCGCATTGACTGAACGGCGTATGGTGCATGAGACCGTGCGGCGCATGATCAATACGCTGGTGTCGGATCTGATCCGGCAGAGCGAACAAAATATCGACAGGCATGCTCCGAAAACCCTTGAAGCGGTGCGCAAAGCGCCGCCGATCATTGCTTTCAGCGCCGAACTGAATGAACAGCAACAGGAACTCAAAAGTTTCCTGCGCATCCATTTATACCGCCATTATCGTGTGATGCGCATGAGCACCAAGGCGAGGCGCATCATAAGTGACCTGTTTGGGGTGTTCATGAACGATGGGAGGTTATTGCCGCCCCAATTCCAGCAGTACGAAATTGCCGAAACGCAACAATTGCGTGGCGTATCAATGGAAGCTGTGCGTGCCCGTGCAGTGGCCGACTATATCGCCGGGATGACGGATCGTTACGCCATTCGCGAGCACAGGCGCATTTTTGCGGTCGAGGAGATGCCGGCTGGCCTGTAGGTCGTCTAGGGCGGCGCGGTTGCCCGCGGACGCCAGACAAGGTAAGATTCCCGCCCTTTCGCTTTTGAGTTTGCCGTGGCGACGTGTGTCGTCATTTTTTGCTTTAAGTCATACCGTTTAAATTGGGGAGCACCGTGAGCAACTCTTCTTTGCCGATGCAGCAAGGTTTGTATGATCCGCGCCAGGAGCGCGATGCGTGTGGGGTAGGCTTCATTGCCCACATCAAAGGCAAGCAAAGCCATGACATAGTAAGTCAGGGATTGCAGATACTGAAAAACCTGACGCACCGTGGCGCGGTGGGGGCAGACCCGCTGGCTGGCGATGGCGCGGGAATCATGATCCAGATCCCGGACCAGTATCTCCGGGACGAAATGGGTTGGGGGCACATCCATCTGCCGCCCATCGGCGAATATGGCGTCGGAATGCTGTTTCTGCCGCGCGACGAGAAAGCGCGCCACGCGTGTGAGCGGGTTGTTGAAGAGAAAATCGTCGCCGAAGGACAGGCGCTGATCGGCTGGCGCGATGTATGGGTGGATAACAACGGCCTGGGAGAAAGCGTCAAGGCGGTAGAACCGGTGGTGCGCCAGGTTTTCATCGGGCGTGGGGCGAACTGTGCCGATGCTGACGCTTTCGAGCGCAAGTTGTTCGTCATCCGCAAGATCGTGGAGCATGCCGTGCGCGGTTTACCCGAAGGGCAGGCGGAAGGGTTCTACGTTCCTTCCATGTCATCGCGCACCATCGTATACAAGGGCATGCTGCTGGCCGACCAGGTCGGCCAGTATTATCTCGACCTTCAGGACGGGCGCGTAAGCAGCGCCTTTGCGCTGGTGCACCAGCGCTTCTCCACCAACACTTTCCCAACGTGGGATCTGGCGCATCCTTTCCGCATGATCGCCCACAACGGTGAAATCAACACCGTGCGCGGCAACGTGAACTGGATGACTGCGCGCCATGCGGCGATGTCTTCCGGATTGCTGGGCGAAGACCTGGAAAAACTCTGGCCGCTGATCACCGAAGGTCAGTCCGACTCGGCCTGTTTCGACAACGCGCTGGAATTGCTGGTGGCGGGCGGCTATTCGCTGCCGCACGCGATGATGCTGCTGATCCCCGAGGCATGGGCGGGCAATCCGTTGATGGACGAGGAGCGTCGTGCCTTTTATGAATATCATGCCGCCCTGATGGAACCGTGGGACGGCCCCGCTGCGGTGGCATTCACCGATGGCCGCATGATCGGCGCGACGCTGGATCGCAACGGCCTGCGCCCGGCACGTTATCTGATCACCGATGACGACATGGTGCTGATGGCTTCGGAAATGGGCGTGCTGCCCGTCGACGAAAAGAAGATCGTGAAGAAGTGGCGTTTGCAGCCCGGCAAGATGTTCCTGATCGACATGCAGAACGGCCGCATCATCGATGACGTCGAACTGAAGAACCAGCTTTCCGGTGCCAAGCCCTACCGCGAATGGATCGAGAAGTCGCGTTATTTCCTTGGCGACCTGATCGCCGTCGAGGGGGAAACGCAGCTTAACGCGACGCTGCTGGATACCCAACAGGCCTTCGGTTATTCCCAGGAGGACATCAAGTTTATCCTGGCGCCGATGGTGAATGCCGGTGAAGAGCCGACCGGCTCGATGGGTGTCGATGCCGCGCTGCCGGTGTTATCGAACAAGAACCGCTCGTTCTACGATTATTTCCAGCAACTGTTCGCGCAGGTGACCAACCCGCCGATCGACCCGATCCGCGAAGAGATCGTAATGTCGCTGACCTCGTTCATCGGGCCGAAGCCGAACCTGCTGGGTATCGAGGAAACGAACCCTCCGTTGCGCCTGGAAGTGCACCAACCGGTACTGTCCAACGACGAAATCGCCAAATTGCGCAACATAGACAGGCTGACCGACGGGCGTTACCGCTCATTGGCGCTGGACATCACCTTCCCCGTTTCCAAAGGTGCGGCGGGTTGCGAGGGTGCGGTCCGTGCGTTGTGCAAGGCGGCCGAAAAGGCGGTTGCAGACGGCTATAACGTGCTGATCCTGTCGGATCGTGCAGTGTCGGCCAAACGCGTCGCCATTCCGGCGCTGGTGGCCTGCTCCAGGGTGCACCACCATCTGGTGCGTGGCGGACTGCGCACCAGCACCGGCTTGGTGATCGATACCGGGTCGGCGCGCGAAGTTCATCATTTTGCATTGCTGGCGGGCTATGGCGCGGAAGCCGTTTGCCCGTGGCTGGTCTACGAGACCATCGATGCGATGAACCTGCCAGCCAATGTTGATGCCAAGGAAGCCAGGAAGCGTTTCATCAAGGCGATCGACAAGGGTCTGATGAAAGTGATGTCCAAGATGGGCATCTCCACGTACCAGTCCTATTGCGGCGCGCAGATCTTCGAGGCGATCGGGCTGAACGCTGGGTTCGTTGCCGAATATTTCACCGGCACGGCCACGCAGATCGAAGGGATCGGCATCAAGGAAGTTGCAGAAGAGGCGGTACGCACGCATCACAACGCATTCGGCAGTGATCCGGTGCTTGCCAACGCGCTTGAGGCGGGCGGCGAATACGCTTATCGCGTGCGCGGCGAAGAACACATGTGGACGCCGGATTCCATCGCCAAACTGCAGAACGCCACGCGCACCAACAATGCGGCGACCTATAAGGAGTACGCCAAGCTGATCAACGAGCAGAGCCGCAAGCTGAAGACGCTGCGCGGCCTGTTCGAGGTTCGGCCCGCCGGCCAGCCTGTGCCGCTCGACGAAGTCGAGCCGGCCAAGGAGATCGTCAAGCGTTTTGTCACCGGTGCGATGTCACTGGGTTCGATCTCGACCGAGGCCCACACCACACTGGCGATCGCGATGAACCGTATTGGCGGGAAATCCAATACCGGCGAGGGTGGCGAGGATGCTACCCGTTTCAGGCCGTTCAAGGGCGGCGAGATGCTGTCCGACATCATCGGCAGGAACCGTATCGAAAGCGACCGCGAACTCAAGGCGGGCGATTCGCTGCGCTCCCGCATCAAGCAGGTGGCGTCCGGCCGTTTTGGCGTGACTGCCGAATACCTGTCAAGCGCCGACCAGATCCAGATCAAGATGGCGCAGGGTGCCAAGCCCGGCGAGGGCGGCCAGCTGCCCGGCCACAAAGTGTCCGAATACATCGCCAAGCTGCGCTTCTCGGTTCCCGGCGTGGGCCTGATCTCGCCGCCGCCGCATCACGACATCTATTCCATCGAGGATCTGGCGCAGCTGATCCACGACCTGAAGAATGCCAACCCTTCCGCGTCGATCTCGGTCAAGCTGGTTTCCGAGGTTGGTGTGGGAACGGTGGCCGCAGGGGTATCCAAGGCCAAGGCGGATCACATTGTGGTTTCCGGTTTCGACGGAGGCACCGGCGCATCGCCGGTCTCGTCCATCAAGCATGCTGGCACACCCTGGGAATTGGGCTTGTCCGAGGCGCAGCAGACGCTGGTGTTGAACCGGCTGCGCGGCCGCATCGTGCTGCAGGTGGATGGCCAGATCAAGACCGGACGCGACGTGCTGATCGGCGCCTTGCTGGGCGCGGATGAGTTCGGTTTCGCCACCGCGCCGCTGGTGGTGGAAGGTTGCATCATGATGCGCAAGTGTCACCTCAACACCTGTCCGGTGGGCGTGGCGACGCAGGATCCCGAACTGCGCAGGAAATTCACCGGCCAGCCGGAACATGTGGTGAACTACTTCTTCTTCGTTGCCGAAGAAGTGCGCGAATACATGGCGCAGATCGGCATTCGCAGGTTCGATGACCTGATCGGGCGCAGCGACCTGCTGGACGTGAAACAGGGCATCGCACACTGGAAGTCGCAGGGACTGGATTTCTCCAGGGTATTCCATCAGCCTGACATGCCATCCGACGTGGCGCGCCGCCATGCCGAACAGCAGGATCATGAGCTGGAGAAGGCGCTCGACAACACGCTGATTGCGCAGGCGCAGGCCGCACTGAACGACCGGCAGCCGGTCGTTATCGATAGCGCTATCCGCAACGTCAACCGGACGGCCGGCACCATGCTGTCGCACGAGGTTGCCAAACGGTACGGCCATGCCGGGCTGCCGAACGACACCATCAAGGTGCGGCTCACCGGCACGGCGGGGCAGAGCTTCGGCGCGTTCCTCGCGCACGGTGTCTCGTTCGAACTGAAGGGCGAGGGCAACGACTATGTCGGCAAGGGATTGTGCGGCGGGCGCATCGCCATCATGCCACCGCCCGAGTCCGGACTGGTCGCGCACGAGAACATCATTGTCGGCAATACCGTGCTGTATGGCGCGACATCCGGCGAATGCTATTTCAGCGGTGTGGCAGGCGAGCGCTTTGCGGTGCGCAACTCCGGCGCCGTGGCGGTCGTCGAGGGCCTGGGTGACCACGGTTGCGAATACATGACCGGTGGCATGGTGATCGTGCTGGGCCAGACCGGCCGCAACTTTGCCGCCGGCATGTCCGGCGGCGTGGCTTACGTGCTGGATGAGGACGGCGGTTTCGAGAAGCGCTGCAATCTTTCGATGGTGGCGCTGGAGCCGATTCCGGCCGAAGTCGACGCGAGCGAGACCGGCGAAGTGGAAGCGCATGGCCGCGTACACTTCAACCACCTCAACAAGGCCGACGAGAAGGTGCTGAAGCAGTTCATCCGGAACCATCTGGAACATACCGGCAGTGCACGCGCGCGCACCATCCTGGATCACTGGGCAAAATACCTGCCCAAGTTCATCAAGGTGATGCCGACCGAGTATCGCCGCGCATTGCAGGAGATCGCGGCACAGAAGAACCAGCAGCTGGAGGTTGCATAATGGGTAAGCCAACCGGATTCATGGAGTTCAAGCGTCTCAGTGAGGAAAGCCTTGCCGTCAAGAAACGCCTGAAGAATTACAACGAGTTCGTGCTGCACCTGAGCGATGATCAGGCGCAGACACAGGGCGCCCGCTGCATGGACTGCGGCATCCCGTTCTGCACCAGCGGCTGCCCGGTCAATAACATCATCCCGGACTGGAACGACCTGGTGTATCGCGGCAATTGGAAGCAGGCGATCGAGGTGCTGCAATCGACCAACAATTTTCCCGAGGTGACCGGACGCATCTGTCCTGCGCCCTGTGAGGCTGCGTGTACGCTGAACATCAACAACGATGCGGTCGGCATCAAGTCCATCGAGCACGCCATCATCGATAAGGCCGGCGAGAACGGCTGGGTGGTTCCACAACCGGCCGCGCAGCAGACCGGCAAGAAAGTGGCGGTGGTTGGTTCCGGTCCGGCCGGCTTGGCGGCTGCCCAGCAACTGGCGCGTGCCGGGCATGCGGTGACGGTGTTCGAGAAGAACAGCCGTATCGGCGGCTTGATGCGCTACGGCATCCCGGATTTCAAGCTGGACAAGCGCCTGATCGACTGGCGCATGGTGCAACTCGAGGCGGAAGGCGTCAAGTTCAAGACAGGCGTGTTCGTCGGCAAGGAAGCGCCGGGCAAAGGCATTGCCAACGACGCAAAGAAGACGGTTACGCCGGATGAGTTGCTGAAGAAATTCGATGCCGTGGTCCTTGCAGGCGGATCCGAGCAGCCGCGCGATCTGGCAGTGCCGGGGCGCGAACTGGACGGCGTGCATTACGCGCTGGAACTCCTGATCCCGCAGAACAAGGAAGTCGCCGGCGACGGCAAGAATCCGATCAGCGCAAAAGGCAAGCATGTGGTCGTGATCGGCGGCGGCGATACCGGTTCCGATTGCGTGGGCACCTCCAACCGTCACGGCGCCGCATCGGTGACGCAGATCGAAGTGATGCCGCGCCCGCCCGAAAAGGAGAACAAATATCTGGTATGGCCGAACTGGCCGATGAAGTTGCGTACCTCAAGCTCTCATGACGAGGGGTGCGACCGCGATTGGGCGATCGCCACCAAGGAGTTTGTCGGCAGCAAGGGCAAGCTGGAAAAGATCCGCGCCGTCCGCGTCGAGTTCAAGGATGGCAAGCTGGTCGAAGTTCCGGGCAGCGAATTCGAGATCAAGGCCGATCTGGTGTTTCTGGCGATGGGTTTCACCAATCCGTTGCAACAGGTGCTGGATGCGTTCGGCGTGGAAAAGGATGCGCGCGGCAACGCGAGGGCGGCCACCGATGGCGAGGGATGCTACCGGACCAGTGTGGACAAGGTGTTCGCGGCGGGCGATATGCGCCGCGGCCAGTCGCTGGTGGTGTGGGCGATCCGCGAAGGCCGCCAGTGCGCGCGTGCCGTGGACGAATACCTGATGGGCGGCAGCGTCCTGCCCCGCTAACCACATCAAGACTCCACGAAAGGTACGAAAGCACGAAACTGGTTTTGTTCGTGTAGTTCCGTGTTTTTCGTGGACAGTGAATTTCTGAAATTGACAGAGGCGTATTGATTCCGACATGAACTTCAAAGTAAAGAACGACACCTTCCTGCGCGCCCTGTTGCGTCAGCCGACCGAATATACGCCCTTGTGGATGATGCGTCAGGCCGGGCGTTACCTGCCGGAATACCGTGCCACGCGCAAACAGGCAGGCAGTTTCCTCGGTCTGTGCAAGAACCCGGATTACGCGACCGAGGTGACACTGCAGCCACTGGAACGCTTCCCGCTGGATGCGGCGATCCTGTTCTCCGACATCCTGACGGTGCCGGACGCGATGGGGCTGGGCCTGTATTTTTCCGAAGGCGAAGGCCCGAAATTCAAGCGTCCGTTGCGCGACGAAGCGGCGATCAAGGCATTGCGCGTGCCTGACATCGGCACTGAGCTGAAATACGTTACCGATGCCGTGACCCAGATCCGCAAGGCGCTGGACGGCCGCGTGCCGCTGATCGGCTTTTCCGGCAGCCCGTTCACGCTGTCCTGCTACATGGTCGAAGGCGGCGGCAGCGACGACTATGCCAAGGTGAAGACCTTGATGTACAACGAGCCGAAGCTGATGCACCACATCCTGGATGTGACCGCGCAGGCGGTGATCGCCTACCTGAATGCGCAGATCGAAGCCGGCGCGCAGGCGGTGATGATCTTCGACTCGTGGGGCGGCGTGCTGTCCCATGCGGCATTCCACGAATTCTCGCTGGCCTATACGCAACGCATCGTCGATGGCCTGATCAAGGAAAAGGATGGCGTGCGCATCCCGTCCATCGTGTTCACCAAGGGCGGCGGGTTGTGGATCGAGAGCATCGCCAATACCGGCTGCGACGCAGTGGGGCTGGACTGGACCATGGATATCGGCATCGCCCGCCAGAAGGTGGGGCACAAGGTCGCCCTGCAGGGCAACATGGATCCTGCGGTATTGTTCGCTTCGCCGGATGCGATCCACAGCGAGGTTGAGCGAATCCTGAGCAGCTATGGGTACGGCAGCGGTCATGTGTTCAATCTGGGTCACGGCATCTCGCAGCACTCCGATCCGGAGCATGCGGCGGCGCTGGTCAGGGCAGTACACGAGCTGAGCAGGAAGTACCACTAGCAATTCGTTGCGCAACAGAGCCGCAGGCAACCCCTGCGGCTTTTGCATTTCTGCGACAATCACGGCCTATGACTATCGTTCGCGTCGCTCTCGATGTTCCGTTGTCTACCCTGTTCGATTACACGATCGAGCAGGAGGTGGCGGTCGGGCAGCGCGTGGTCGTGCCATTCGGAAAACGGCAGATGGTCGGCGTGGTGATGGAAATCGTCGAGTCAACGGAACTCGCGCCGGAGCGCATCAGGACGGTGACGCGGGTACTGCATGACAGCACGCCGCTATCGGCAGAAATACTCGGCCTGCTGCATTTTTGCAGCGACTACTACCGTTATCCGCTCGGCCAGGCCGTCCTTGCGGCGCTGCCGACGCATCTGCGTTCGGATAAACCGGTCATCGGCAAAAAGGTGTCGAACTATCGGCTGACGGCTGGTGGCACAGCGCTCGACTTGGCCGATTTCCCGAAGCGCAAAGTGGTGCAGCGGCGCATCCTGGCGAAACTTTCGGAACATCCCTGTAATCTTGCGCAACTCAAGGCGCTGTCGGCAACGGCGCGCGCGCAGCTCAAGGCGCTGGTCGAGTGCGGGCATGTCGAATGTTTCGAGGAGGCATTGCCTGCCCAAAGGCACACTTTCGACAGCGAGCACACGCTCACCAACGAGCAGCAACAGGCGGTGGATGCCGTCACGCAGTCCAGCGGATATGCCTGTTTCCTGTTGCACGGCATTACCGGCAGTGGCAAGACCGAGGTGTATGTGCACCTGATGCACCAGGTGTTGCAACGGGGCGGCCAGATATTGCTGCTGGTACCCGAGATCAATCTCACGCCGCAACTGGAGCAGTATTTCCGCAGTCGCCTGCCGGGTGCCGCCCTGGTCAGTTTGCACAGCGGCTTGAGCGAAGGTGAGCGCTTGCACAACTGGCAGCAGGCACAGGCGGGGAAAGCACAGATCGTGTTCGGCACGCGCCTGGCGGTGTTTGCCGAATTGCCCCTCCTTGCGCTGATCGTCGTTGATGAGGAGCACGATCCCTCGTTCAAGCAACAGGACGGCCTGCGTTATTCGGCACGCGACGTGGCGATCTTTCGCGCCAGCCAGCGCGGTGTGCCGGTTGTGCTGGGTTCAGCCACGCCATCGCTGGAAAGCTACCATAACGCGCAGACCGGTCGCTACCGGATGCTCAGGTTGACCGGGCGCGCGCAGTCTGACGCGCGCCTGCCGTCGGTGCGTTGCATCAACACCAGCCAGGCCGTGATGCATCACGGCATCAGCGAAGAGCTGTTGCGTGAGGTCGGCCAGCGCATCGCGCGCAAAGAACAGAGCCTGCTGTTCATCAACCGGCGCGGCTATGCTCCGGTGCTGATGTGCACCGGTTGCGGATGGCTGTCCGGCTGCAGGCATTGTGCGGGTAAGATGGTGCTGCACCTCGACGACAGACGGTTGCGCTGCCACCACTGCGGTTACCAGATACGCGTGCCGCAGACTTGCCCGGATTGCGGGAACGCCGAGTTGCACCCGGTCGGCAGCGGAACGCAGCGCGTCGAAAATGTATTGCGGGAACGGTTTCCCGAAGCGCGCATTTTGCGCGTGGACAGGGACAGTACCCGTAACAGGCGCACCTGGCGGAACATGCGCGAGCAGATCCACGCCAATGGGGTGGACATCCTGGTGGGCACACAGATGCTGGCCAAGGGACACGATTTCCCTGCACTGACGCTGGTCGGTGTGCTCAATCCGGACAGCGCGCTATACAGCAGCGACTTTCGCGCGCCTGAAAAACTGTTCGCGCAACTGGTGCAGGTGGCAGGACGCGCCGGTCGCGCTGACAAGCCGGGCGAAGTGCTGATCCAGACTGCTTTTCACGATCATCCGCTGTATCGCGCCTTGCAGACGCACGATGTTGAAGGCTGGATGACCGCTCAACTGGCCGAACGCCGGATGGCTGGTTTCCCGCCATTCGTCTATCAGGCGATGTTGCGCGCCGAAGGAAAGGATGAGTCCGGAGTTTACGCATTCCTCGGGCACTCGCGCACCGCGGCCATGGCACTGGCAATGCCAGTCGAAGTCTATGGCGTGGTACCCGCAGCCATGCCCAAGCGCGCCGGCCACCATCGCGCACAATTGCTGGTGCAGAGCGGTAACCGCAAGGCACTCCAGGAATTTCTGGGTGCGTGGAAGTTGTCACTGGATGGGCTGCCGGCGCAAAAACTCCGCTGGTCGCTGGATGTCGATCCGCTGGATTTCTGACGTTACCCGACAGAGTTATAGAAACCCTTACAGATAAGAGCGTTATAATACGAAAGTTTGTTTACACGAGAAAATCATGATGAAAGAGATTCAACGGTTTACGCTGGCAGACCTGGCCTTGCCGATCAAGACGCTTTTCACCGGTTATCTGCTGGTGGTGGGGCTTGGCTTGATGTTCGCTGGCGCGCAGATCATGTATACCCACGGCATGGCAGATGGAAAGTTAGGCCTGTCGGTGGATGACATCGTCTACAGCTATCATGGCAAGCGCGACGAAGGCTCGAAGCTGGTCGCCAAATTGAACGGTTCGATGATGAACAATGCGCCGCCAGAGGTGCGTCTGGCCATGATCAAGTGGGCAGATGCCGGCGCATCCGATGAAGAGTGGGATATGAAAATCTCCATGGATGTCGATCAGTACTGTTCACCCTGCCATGCGAACATCCCCGGATTGGCCGATCTGAGCGACAAGGCAGTGATGAAGCGCATGGTTCAGGTCGACGAGGGGCAGTCTCCTTCCGCCTTGACGCGTGTTACGCATATTCACCTATTCGGCATCTCGTTCATCTTTTTCTTCATGGGCTGGATATTCACCTATGCCTCCGGTATTTCACCGCTAAACAAGGCGATCCTGATCTTCACGCCGTTCGCATTCCTGATCGTGGACGTGCTGGCGTGGTGGCTGACCAAGCTGAATCCGAATTTCGCATGGTTCGTCATCATCGGTGGTTTTGGCTACAGTCTGGCGGCCAGCATCATGATCTTCACTTCGCTCTACCAGATGTGGATATTGCCCCGGCGGCTGCTCAATCCGGTCAACCCGCTGACGGACTAGGGCGGTGGCAACGGCAGGAGACATCCTTCAACGCATCGCCGCCCTTGTGGGCGGCGATGCCGTTTTGACGGATGCTGCGGCTGCCGCGCATTGTCGTGATTGGCGTGGTCGCTATCAGGGACAGGCATCGGCGGTCGTGTTGCCGGCAGACACGCAACAGGTGTCCGGGGTGGTGGATCTGTGTGTGGAAAACGGCGTCAGCATGGTCCCGCAAGGCGGCAACACCAGTCTGTGCGGCGCTTCGGTGCCGCTGGCGGACGGCACTCAACAGATCGTCATCAACCTGTCGCGCATGAACCGCATCCGTGAGATGGATGCGGTCAATTACACCATGACCGTCGAGGCGGGCTGCACGCTTGCCTCGTTATATGAAGCGGCGGAGAAGGTTGACCGGTTGTTCCCGCTCGGGCTGACGGCCATTGCACCGCATTGCGAAATCGGCGGCAACCTTTCCACCAATGCCGGCGGCCTTGGCGTGCTGCGCTATGGCAACGCGCGCGATCTGGTGCTGGGACTGGAGGTGGTGCTGCCGGACGGGCGCATCTGGAACGGGTTGCGTTGCCTGCGCAAGGACAACACGGGCTACGACCTCAAACACCTGTTCATCGGTGCGGAAGGCACGTTGGGCATCATCACTGCCGCCGTGCTGAAACTCTATCCGCGCCCCCGATCGACAGCGACAGCATGCGTCGCCGTACGCGATCCGGCTGCTGCTGTCGCATTGCTGGCGCACCTGCGCGCGGCATGCGGCGACCGGATCAGCGCGTTCGAGCTGGTTTCGCGCCCCTGTCTCGATCTTGTGTTCAAACATATTCCCGATACCCGCGAACCGTTCGGTACAACTCATGAATGGATCGTTCTCGTCAAACTAGCCGATGTCCTGTCCGCGCCTCTGGACAAGGAGTTACGCGCCGCACTCGAATCGTTCGGCGAGAGGGTAGACGGGTTCGACATCACGAATGGCGAGGCGGACGCCGAACGCTGGTGGAAGCTGCGCAAGAACATCGCGGAAGCGCAGAAGATAGAGGGTCTCAGCATCAAGCACGACATCTCGGTGCCGGTCAGCCGTGTTGCGGAATTCATTTCGCAGACCGGCACTGCGCTGCGAGACACTTATCCCGGCATCCGCATCGTGGCTTTCGGGCATATGGGCGACGGCAATATCCATTACAACACTTCGATGCCGGATGGTGTGCAGAACAGGGAGTTCATCGACCGGCACGAACACGATGTCAACCGCATCGTGTATGGGATCGTGGCCGGACTGGGCGGCAGTTTCAGTGCCGAGCATGGCATCGGCCAGCTCAAGCGTGCCGAGATTGCTCGCTACAAGAGCCCTCTGGAGATCGAGCTGATGCGCGGCATCCGGGACATGCTTGACCCGGGCGGGCTGATGAATCCCGGCAAGGGGGTGTAGCACGCTCGCCATGCCGAAAGGAGCGGCGAATTCTGATATAGTCAGCCAGAGTCCAGGCGCGCAATTCCAGCGCCGGTCAGAATCAGACCAACCCCGGAGACACACATGGCGGCCCAACCCGAAATCACCAATATGGCCCTGTTCTGCGATTTCGAGAACGTGGCGCTGGGCGTGCGCGACGCCAAGTACGCGCAGTTTGACATCAAGAAAGTGCTGGAGCGCCTGCTGCTCAAGGGCAGCATCGTGGTCAAGAAAGCCTACTGCGACTGGGAGCGATATAAAGAATTCAAAGCCCCCATGCATGAAGCTTCGTTCGAGCTGATCGAGATCCCGCATGTGAGACAGAGCGGCAAGAATTCCGCCGACATCCGCCTGGTTGTCGATGCCCTGGACCTCTGCTATACCAAATCCCACGTCGACACTTTCGTCATCATCAGCGGCGATTCCGACTTCTCCCCGCTGGTTTCCAAATTGCGCGAGAACAACAAGTATGTGATCGGCATCGGCGTGAAGGATTCGACCTCCGACCTGCTCAGCGCCAACTGTGACGAGTTCATCTTCTACGACGACTTGGTGCGCGTGCAGGAAGCCAAGAAGAAACAGGCAGCGAAGAAGACGCCTGCCAAGGCAAAGGCAGAAACGGCAAAACCGTCTGCGGCCGGGGGTGAGGAGAACAGGAAACAGGAAGCAATGGACTTCCTGATCGAGACCCTCGAAGGGCTGATCGCCGAACGTGGCTCGGACGAAAAACTCTGGTATTCGATGGTCAAGCCGACCATGCAGCGTCGCCGTCCCGGTTTCAACGAATCGTACTACGGCTATCGCTCGTTCCGCGAACTGATGGAGGACGCGCAGAAGCACAAACTGGTCATGCTGGTGAAGGACGAAAAATCGGGGCAGTACACCATCCGGCTGCCTGAGTCCGCCTGACGCATGGTTACTCGGCAAGTTGGGCGCAGGTAGCAATTGCGCGGATCTGGATCAATCGGGCTGGATGCGGGAATATGGCAAATGTGCTGATCGTTTATTCGACGACCGATGGGCATACGCGGAAAATATGCCTGCGCTTGCAGAATGTGATCGAGCGGCAACATCACGGGGTTGCAGTCATGCCGCTTCAGGAATGCGCCGATGCCGACCTGCATGCTTTCGACAAGATCGTGATCGGCGCAAGTATCCGTTACGGGAAACATAGTCCGCATGTGGTCGATTTCATCAAAAGGAACGTCGGTCTGCTGGACAGCAAACCCAATGCGTTCTTTTCGGTCAATGTGGTGGCGCGCAAACCGGAAAAGAACCGCCCCGAGACGAATCCGTACATGCGGAAATTCCTCAGGCAGATACCGTGGCGGCCAAAACGGCTGGAGGTGTTCGCGGGCAAGATCGATTATTCGATCTACCGGTTCATCGATCGTTCGGCCATCCGCTTCATCATGTGGATGACCCGGGGGCCGACCGATCTGAATGCTGTCGTCGAATTCACCGACTGGCAACGCGTCGAGGACTTTGGCGAACTCATCGGCAAAATGTAGGTGTTGCAGCGTTGGCCTTGTGAGCGGCCCCGACGCCAATACCCGACTAACCTGAACAGGCGATAGTTCGGCATGATTGTTGTAGAATCGCGCAATTCAGAAAAGCCGAAACACCCGGATATTCCACATCATTCTTCAATTCAGAGGTCGTCATGAACAAACAAGTTTTAGGTTTCTCGCTGCTACTGGCCTTGCTGGCGGGGTGCTCGGAAAAACAAGATTCGCAAGATATGGCTCAACTGCCTCTGGATATCGAAGCCGGCAAGGCAGTGGCCCAGAAGAATTGCGCCATTTGCCATGGCATGGACGGCCGTGGTGCGGCCGACAACATTCCCAATCTGGCCGCGCAACTCGAAAGCTATCTGCTGAAGGCGGTTCAAACCTACGATCACGGCAAGCGCGTCGACAGCAGCGGCAATGTCATGAAGATCGCCGAGGAATTGACGCACCAGCAGTTGCGGGATGTGTCCGGGTTCTACGCCAGCCTGCCGCCGCTGGCCAAGCCGGCAAGCGAGGCCGTCAACTACTCCTACTATGATCGCGGCCAGGCTTTGAGCAAGCCCTGCGCCAGTTGCCATGGTGCGGATGGAAACACCGAAGTTGACGGGGTTCCACGCCTGGCAGGGCAGCATCCGCAGTACATCACCAAGGCGCTCAAGGCCTATCGTGATGGTGTCCGCACCATGCCCTCTATGCATGCGACCCTTTCCGGGCTGAGTCAGGCTGACATCGAGAACATCGCCATCTACTTCGCGTTGAATGAACCCAAGTCGGCCGGCAGCAAGGCGAGCAATTCGCACGAGGGCATGCAGTTCATCAGTACCTGCGTCAAATGCCATGGTACGGCGGGCTATAGCGACGATGTCAGCGTTCCCAATCTGGCCGGACAGAACGCCCAGTATCTCAACAAAGTGATCAAGTCGTATCGCGACAGCGGGCGCGATCACAAGCAGATGCACCAGGCGCTCTCCGGTTTGAGGGATGAAGAGATCAGCAAGATCGCCACCTTCTTTGCGACCGAACTGCCCGTCCACAGCAGTTTCACGCCGCCGGAAACCATCCAGTCCCTGGTGCAGAAATGCGACCTTTGCCATAGCAAGGGGGATGCCAATCCGGAGATGTTGACCCCCAAGATCAACGGCCAGAATCGCACCTATCTGATCAATGCGATGACTACGTATCGGGATGGGGACCGCGGGAATTCGGCGATGCATACGATCGGTTCTTCGCTGTATTTCGATGCCACCATCGAGGGGCTGGCCGAATATTATTCGGCGCAAGAGGCAAAGTAAGCCGCCTTTTTGCGCCCGCATGGTTCTCAATTTAAACAATCGTCAAGAACAGGAGTAACTGGAAATGAAAATGAAGTCTCTCGTCACGTGCACATTCGTTGCATTGTTCGCATTAACTGTCCCGGCTGCACAAGCGGCCGTTGACCAGGCTGGCGCAAAGAAACTGCTCAATGAGAGTGGATGCCTGGCGTGCCACGATGAAACCAAGACCAAGGTAGCCCGTTCCTACAAAAAGATTGCGGCAGCTTATAAAGGCAATTCCAAGGCAGAAGCCGCCATCACCAAACACCTCACGCAGCCGAGCCAAGTTTCGATGGGTGGGGAAATGATGGATCACGCCCAGATCGAAACCGATGATCCGGCAAAGGTAAAGAACCTGGTCAAGTGGATCCTGTCGCGCTGATCTCCGGCTGGGCTGCGCGAAATAATTAGCCGCGCAGCCTTGGTCTGGCGGGGGTGAAAAGCCCCCGTTGTATGTCGCTCCTTCTCGTCCGAAAGAAAATCATGAAAGTCATCGCACACTCTCTTTTCTCGTTCAGAAGATGGGCCATGCTGGCATTGTTTATTCAAGTCTGGCTCTGGGGGGCGACGTTCGCCGTTGCGGCTTCGGATCCGGGTTCGGCAAAGCGGCTGGATAATGCAGGCTGCCTTGTGTGCCATGACGGTAAAGGCGATACGCTCTATGGCAAGGGGGCGGATGGGGAGCCGCGTGAGCTGCATGCCGTGCCGGCTGAAAAGTTCGGAAAGGGCGTACACGCGAACATGGCATGCGTCGATTGCCATGCCGAGATCAAGGACAGTCAGGCGCGCCACCGGGTTTCCGAATCGGCAAAAAAAGCGGACTGTGCCGAGTGCCATATCTCTTTGTGGGTAACAGCGCTACGCGAAGGCAAGCTTGCCGAGAAACCCGGTCTGGGCAGGGTGATGGAGAACATCGGAGCGTATAAGCAATCGTCTCATGCCAAGCCCAATGTCGATGATCCGAATGCACCCAACGCCACTTGCCACGATTGCCATGATGACCATACCTTCAATGTCGCGCCAAGCGGAACGGCGGAGCACGATGAATGGCACCATGCCACCCCCAAGGTCTGTGGTGAAGGCTGCCATGACTGGCAACTGAGTCAGTATGCCAAGTCGGTACATGGCAAGGCATTGCTGGATCAGAACAACCACGATGCGGCAGCCTGCATCGATTGCCATTCGGCGCATTCGGTCACCAGCCCCCATCAGTCCCCGGTCAAACTGGCCATCACCAAGAATTGCGGCGGGTGTCACGAAGAGAACCTGAAGACGTATCGGGAGACCTATCACGGCCAGGTGGGTTCGCTCGGATATGCCTATACCGCCAAGTGCTTCGACTGCCACGGCAGTCATGACGTGCGCAAAGTGAGTGATCCGAAATCCAAGGTGCATCCGGACAACCGTCTGAAGACCTGCCAGAAGTGCCACAATGACAAGAAGCCGGGCATGAACAATGCAACGGAAGGTTTTCTGACGTTCAGCCCGCACGCCAACAGTCACGATTTCGAGAAATATCCGCAGATGTGGATCGTGACCAAATTCATGATCGCGCTACTGGTCGGCGTGTTCATCTTCTTCTGGCTGCATTCCGCACTCTGGTATTACCGCGAATGGAAAGAACAGAGAGAAGGCAAGGTCGTGTCCTATGTTCGCGCGGGCGATCTGCCGGTAGATGAGAGGAAATTCTTCCAGCGCTTCCCGTGGGGTTGGCGCGTCGCACACCTGCTGTTCGCGCTGGTCACCATGAGTCTGGTATTGACCGGCACGATGGCGCTGTTCGCCGAATCGGCCTGGGCGCCGGCACTGGCAGAGTGGTTGGGCGGGCCGCATCAGGTCAACCACATCCATCGCATCCTGGCGGGGTTGTTCGTCGCGATCTTCTTCACACATTTCATCTACGTGATGCAGAAGCTGCTGCGCGACAAGAACTTCCGCTGGTTCGGTCCGGACTCGTTGATCCCGAACTTGAAGGACTTCAAGGATTGCTACGGCATGTTCAAGTGGTTCTTCGGCAAAGGGCCGAAGCCGATGTTCGACCGCTGGACCTATTTCGAGAAGTTCGACTACTGGGCCGTGTTCTGGGGCGTCACCATCATCGGCACCAGCGGTCTGATGCTGGCGATGCCGCATGTGACGGCGACCTATCTGCCGGGTTGGGTGTTCAACGTGGCGACGGTGGTACATGCCGAAGAAGCCTTCCTGGCAGCCGTGTTCCTGTTCACGGTTCACTTCTTCAACAACCACTTCCGTCCGGACAAATTGCCGCCACCCGACATCGTCATGTTCACCGGTGCGCAATCGATGGACGAGTTCAGACGTGACCATCCGGCGCAGTACCAGCGGCTGGTTGATTCCGGCGAACTGGAAAAATATCTGGTGGATGCGCCGTCGTTGCCGATGACGCTGGGTTCAAAGCTGCTCGGGATTGTGCTGATCCTGATCGGCCTGACCTTACTGGTTCTGGTGGCGGCGGGCTTCTTCGGCAAGGTATAGCGCGACGGTCTTTGCCGGCAGGATGGGGCGGAGCGATCCGGCCCGTCGCCGGCAGGGGCGCGCTTCCAAAGTGAACGAAGGACCGCGGTTGATCCCTTTGTTTAACGAACCGAGATACATGGATGGACATGCCGCGCCTTCCGGGAGGAACGGTCATGGGAGTCGCCCGCCCTGAATGCTATAATCCGCGCCTCTTTTGAAGGTGCCCGTAATGTCAGTAGTCCTGAATTTCAAATCCCATCTGGCAGACCTGTTCGCGCAGGCGTTGCGCGAGGTCGTGCCGGAGCAGGGTGATACAACTGTACTCATCGAACGCCCCAAGTTGGCGACGCATGGCGATTACGCCTGCAATCTGGCGATGCAACTGGCCAAGCCATTGCGCAAGTCGCCGCGCGATATCGCGAATGCACTGGTCGCAGCATTGCCGAAAACCGACTTCATCGAAAAGGTGGAGATCGCGGGGGCGGGGTTCATCAATGTATTTATTGCTGCCACGGCCAAGCAACGCGTGATACAGGGCGTATTGCAGGCGGGTGCAGGTTACGGCCATGTGCATGCCGGGCAGGGGCGCAAGGTGCAGGTCGAATTCGTCTCGGCCAATCCGACCGGGCCGCTGCACGTCGGTCACGGGCGCGGCGCGGCGGTGGGCGATTGTCTGTGTCGCGTGCTGCATGCGGCGGGCTGGAACGTGACGCGCGAGTTCTACTACAACGACGCGGGGCAGCAGATCGATAATCTGACGCGCTCGGTGCAACTGCGCTGCAAGGGCATCACGCCGGACAGCCCGGAATGGCCGGAGGATGGCTACCGTGGCGACTACATCGTGGAGGTGGCCAGCGCCTACATGGCCAAGGAGTCCGTCGAGGCGGACGACCAGCGCATCGCCGGCAAGGGCGAGGCGGATGACGCCGAGGCGATCCGCCACTTTGCGGTGGCCTACCTGCGCCGCGAGCAGGATCTGGACTTGCGTGCCTTCCAGGTGGAGTTCGATGTGTTCTCGCTGGAATCCGCGCTGTATACCGAAGGCAAGGTGGAGGCCACGGTGCAGAAACTGATCGCCAGCGGCCACACCTACGAACAGGACGATGCGCTGTGGTTGCGCACCACCGATTTCGGTGACGACAAGGACCGCGTGATGCGCAAGAGCGATGGCGGCTACACCTACTTCGTGCCGGATGTGGCCTACCATCTGGACAAATGGAAACGCGGCTTTGTGCGCGTGATCAACGAGCAGGGATCCGACCACCATTCCACCATCACACGCGTGCGCGCCGGTCTGCAGGCACTCAACGAAGGCATCCCCAAGGGATGGCCCGACTATGTGCTGCACCAGATGGTGACGGTGCTGAAGAACGGTGAAGAGGTGAAGATCTCCAAGCGTGCGGGCAGCTATGTCACCCTGCGCGACCTGATCGACGAAGTGGGTTGTGATGCGACGCGCTATTTCCTTGCGGCGCGCTCGCCTGATTCGCAGCTGGTGTTCGACATCGATCTGGCCAAGTCGCAGAGCAACGACAACCCGGTGTATTACATCCAGTATGCGCATGCGCGCATCAGCACGGTACTGGCACAGTGGGGCGGCGACCGCCAGAGCCTGTTGGGGGCGGATTTCTTGCCACTGGATAGCGAGTACGAGAAGACGTTGTTGCAGCGTATGATTGATTTTCCCCAAGTGATCGAACAAGCCGCCGAAGATCTGGCGCCACACCTGATCGCCTTCTATCTCAAAGAATTGGCGGCCGATTTTCACAGCTACTATAATGCCTCGCGCTTTCTGGTCGAGGACGAGAAGCTCAAGCTGGCGCGCCTGGCGTTGATTCTCGCATTGGCGCAAGTGCTGAAAAATGGCCTGGCCCTGCTCGGGGTGGGCGCACCAGAGAAGATGTAAGGAAAGGAAACGGACAAAGATGGGCAGAATCGCAGGCAACAAATCCACCGCACCGCGCAAAGGGGGCAGTTCGCTTTTGACCGGCATCCTGATCGGCATGGTGATCGGTGCCGGCATGGCGGCCGGTGTGGCATGGTACATCATGAAATCGCCCAGTCCGTTCGTGCAGAGAGCGCAGGTGGCGCCACCGCCCACGGCCGATGCAAGTACATCGCCGGCATCCGGCACGTCGGGTGTGGCAGCTTCTTCCGGAGTGTCCGATACCAAGCCGCGCTTCGAGTTTTACAAAGTGCTGACCGACAAGCCGGACGCAAATGTAGTGGTGACCGTCAATCCTGTCGCGCCTAAGGCACCAGCTGCGAAGGAGGCCTATTACCTGCAGGCAGGCTCGTTCACGAGCGCCGATGAAGCCGAGAACTTGAGGGCCAGATTGACCCTGATGGGCATGGAGGTCAATGTGCAAACAGCCTCGATTCCTGGCAAGGGCATATGGCACCGGGTACGCGTCGGCCCGTTCAGGGGGGCGAGCGAAATGAACAATGCCCGCGCCACGATGAAACAAAATGGCATTGAAACCACTCCAATGCACGGGCAATGATCGCCCGGTTTCTTATCCCGAAGGAGAAAAACAAGATGAAGCTGCTGAAGAATCTGATTGTTGCGGTTGCGTTGATGATGTTGGGCGGTACGGCAGTTGCGGCTGAATTGGGCAAGGATTACAAACTGCTGGATCCGGCGCAGCCGACCAGCACCAAGAATATTGAAGTGCTGGAGTTCTTCTTTTACGGATGCTCGCACTGCTATCACCTGCACGGGCCGCTGAGCGCATGGGAAAAGAAGATGCCCAAGGATGTCGGTCTGGCCTATGTGCCGACCATATTCCGCGATTCGTGGGAGCCGATGGCGCGTACCTATTACGCGCTGGAGGCATTGGGGCAGGTTCACCCGTTGCACGATGCGCTGTTCAAGGCATGGAACGTGAATAACGTGGACCTGAGCGACGAGGGCAAGGTGCTTGATTTTGTAGCGCCGCGCGGCGTGGATCGCGCAAAGTTTTCAGCGGCCTACAATTCGTTTGCCGTGCAGGGCAAGGTGGCGCGTGCCAAACAGATGATCCGCAGCTACAGGATAAGCGGTACGCCGACGCTGGTGGTGGCCGGCAAATACGTGATTACCGGTCTTCAGCCGGACGAGACCATCCGCGTGCTGGACGAGGTCATTGCCATGGCACGCAAGGAGCGTCGCACTGGCAAACATTGATCCGGGTTGCAGGCTTTGCATGTCCGGTCCGGACTGAATGTGCAGGCATTGCCTGTTAAATCGCTGGTCATCAGTGGCGTGTCGAGCGGCATCGGTCTTGCCCTCGCACGCCACTATCTTGAACGCGGCGCGATCGTCGCCGCCATCGCCCGGCGTGGCGAACTGCTGAAATCCCTCTCTGAAGAATTCCCGGGAAAAGTTTTCCCCTATACACTCGATGTGCGCGATGCGCCGTCCGTCCGTGCCGCCGCGGAAGACTTTATCGCCCGGGTTGGCGTGCCGGATATCGTCATTGCCAACGCCGGGGTGAGTCGCGGCACGCTGACCGAATATGCCGAAGACCTCGACTCGTTCCAGCAGGTGATGGATATCAACGTGCTCGGCATGGCCAAGACCTTTCAGCCGTTCATGCGTCCGTTGCTCGACGCGAAACGCGGGACGCTGGTCGGTATCGCAAGCGTGGCCGGCTTTCGTGGCCTGCCGGGTTCCGAGGCTTACTCGGCCTCCAAGGCTGCGGCAATCTCCTATCTCGAATCACTACGCGTCGAACTGCACGGCAGCGGTGTGAAGGTCGTGACCATATGCCCCGGCTATATCAGGACGCCGATGACTGACATCAATCCTTATCCGATGCCGTTCATCCTGGAAGCGGATGATGGCGCACGCCGCATGGCACGTGTCATCGCGCACGGCTGCTCGTTCGCCGTGGTGCCGTGGCAGATGGGCATAGTGGGCTGGTTGCTGCGGCGATTGCCGAACTGGCTGTATGACCGGCTATTCGCCCATGCGCCGCACAAGCCGCGTGGATTGGCATAGAGAGCGATGCAACACCTGTACCAGCGATTCCTCAAGGGCGGTATACCCGAATATCTGGCGCGGCATTACTGGTGGGCCTACCTGTGGGACAAGAGCATCTGGTTCTTCGATCACCAGTCCGTCATCAATGCCATCCTGTTCGGTCAATATGAAAAGCTGTTGAACAGGACACTGCATCATGTCGAAGCGCGTTCCGGCGCACGTCTGCTGCAACTCACCTGCGTGTACGGCAAACTCACGCCTTCCCTGTTTCGCAATGCCGACAACGAGGTACACCTGTGCGATGTCGCCACCGGACAAATGTGCCTGGCGCGGAGCAAGACGCGCGATATCGCCAGACGTTGCCATCTGGCGCAGATGAATGCGGAATCGCTGGCCTATGCCGACGAGAGCTTCGACCAGATCATTCTGTTCTTCCTGTTCCATGAATTACCACCTGAGGCGCGGCAGCATGTGTATGACGAGATCGCGCGAGTACTGAAGCCGGGCGGTTCGGTACTCATCACCGAATATGCCGGCACGCCACATCGGCATCTGCTCTATCGTTTTCCGCTGACGCGCTGGGTACTGGGGACGCTGGAACCGTTCCTGCCGGGATTCTGGCAGGAGGATGTGACCGCGAAACTGAAGGAAGCGCTGCGCAGACAGGACAAGTTGCTGGCCGGTGAGCCGCAAGTCGAATACTGCTTCGGTGGCTTTTACCGGGTGATGCGTTACGACGTGGCTTAACCCGCCAGCTTCTTCTTCAGGACTTCGTTGAGTTGCGCCGGGTTGGCCTGTCCTTTGCTGGCCTTCATGGCCTGTCCGACGAAGAAGCCGAACAGCTTGTCCTTGCCCGAGCGATACTCGGCGACCTTGTCGGTGTTCGCCGCTATGATCTCGTCCACGATCTTCTCGATCACGCCCGCATCCGATACCTGTTTCAGCCCCTTGGCTTCGATGATGGCATCGGCTTCGCCACCCTCGGTCCACATGGTGCGGAACACTTCCTTGGCGCCGGAGTTGGACACCGTGCCGTCGGCGATGCGCTTCAGGATGCCGCCCAGTTGTTGCGCGCTGATCGGGCATTGCGCGATGTCGAGATTGTCGCGGTTCAGTTGTGCGCTGAGCTCGCCGGTGATCCAGTTGGCGCACATCTTGGCAGAAGTTGAAAATTGATTTTCACGTTCGCCTCCTCGCCCGCTTGCGGGAGAGGATTGAGGAGAGGGCAAAACGGCGACCAACGCCGCCTCGAAGAAATCCGCCATTGCGCGCGAGCTGGTCAGCACGCTGGCATCGTAGGCCGACAGGCCTTGTTCCTGATAGCGCAGTTGTTTGGTATGCGGCAGTTCGGGCAGGGTCGCGGCGACCTGTTGCTTCCACTCTTCGCTGATCGCCAGCGGCAGCAGGTCGGGATCGGGGAAATAACGGTAGTCGTGCGCGTCTTCCTTGGTGCGCATCACCCGCGTCTCGCCGCTGTCCGGGTCGAACAGCACGGTGGCTTGCTGGATGCTGCCGCCGTCTTCCAGCGTGGCGATCTGGTGTTGCACCTCGTAGTTGATGGCCTGCTCCAGAAAGCGGAAAGAATTGAGGTTCTTGATCTCACGCCGCGTGCCGAAAGGCGTGCCGGGCTTGTGCACCGAGACGTTGGCGTCGCAGCGGAACGAACCTTCCTGCATGTTGCCGTCGCAGATGCCGATCCACTGTACCAGTGTATGCAGCGCCTTGGCGTAGGCCACCGCTTCGGCGGCGTTCCTCATGTCCGGTTCGGAGACGATCTCCAGCAGCGGCGTGCCGGCACGGTTGAGGTCGATGCCGGTCATGCCGTGGAAATCCTCGTGCAGGGATTTGCCCGCATCCTCTTCCAGATGGGCGCGCGTGATGCGCACGGTCTTTTCGTAAGCGGCGGTCTTCCCTTGTGCGGGGACCTGGATCACGAGCTGGCCCTGACCGACCACGGGCAGCTCGAATTGACTGATCTGGTAGCCCTTGGGCAGGTCCGGGTAGAAATAATTCTTGCGCGCAAACACCGAGCGCGGCGCGATATGTGCGCCGGTGGCGAGGCCGAATCTGATCGCGCGCTCCACCGCGCCCCTGTTCAGCACCGGCAATACACCGGGCAATGCCAGGCTCACGGCGTCGGCCTGCGTGTTTGGCTCGGCACCGAACGCGGTCGAAGCGCCGGAGAAGATTTTTGAGTTGGTCGAAAGTTGCGCATGCACTTCCAGCCCGATGACGATTTCCCAGCTCATGTTCAGATTCCCTGCGGCGCGCGGCTGTGCCAGTCGGTCGCCAGTTGATATTGATGCGCTACATTCAGCATGCGCGCTTCGTCGAAATAATTGCCGATGATCTGCAGACCGACCGGCATGTTGTTATCGCCGAAGCCGCAGGGGATGGACATGCCGGGCAATCCGGCCAGATTCACGGCGATGGTGTAGATGTCGGACAGATACATCTGCACCGGATCGTCGCCTTTCTCGCCCAGCTTGAAAGCAGTGGAAGGCGAGGTCGGCCCCATGATCACGTCGCACTGTTTGAACGCTTCGACGAAGTCCTGCGCGATCAGGCGGCGGATGCGTTGCGCCTTGATGTAATAGGCATCGTAGTAGCCGTGGCTCAGTACATAGGTGCCGATCATGATGCGGCGCTTCACTTCCGCGCCGAACCCCTGCGCACGGCTCTTCTCATACATGTCGGCGAGGTCGCCGTACTCGGGTGCGCGATAACCGTAGCGCACGCCGTCGAAGCGAGACAGGTTGCTCGACGCTTCCGCCGGGGCCAGCACGTAGTACACCGGCACCGAGAGTCTGGAATTCGGCAGCGAGATATCGACGATGGTCGCACCCAGTTTCTTGTATTCGGCGATGGAGGCCTCGATAGCCTTGGCGACATCCGCGCCCATGCCTTCGGAGAAGAACTCCCTGGGCAGGCCGATACGCAGGCCAGTCAGCGGTTTGTTCAAATCGCGTGCGTAGTCTTCCTTGTCACGTTGCAGCGAAGTGGAATCGCGTTCGTCGAAACCGGCCATCACGTTCAGCATCAGCGCCAGATCTTCGGCACTGCGGCCCATCGGGCCGGCTTGGTCGAGGCTGGAGGCGAAAGCGATCATGCCGTAACGCGAGCACACGCCATAGGTCGGCTTCAGGCCCGAGATGCCGCACATCGCGGCAGGCTGGCGGATGGAACCTCCGGTGTCGGTGCCGGTGGCGGCCGCGCACAAACGTGCTGCCACCGCTGCCGCCGTGCCGCCGGATGAACCACCCGGTACGCGTGCGGTATCCCACGGGTTCTTCACTGGGCCGTAGTGCGAGGTTTCGTTGGAAGAACCCATGGCGAACTCGTCCATGTTGGTCTTGCCGAGGTTCACCGCCCCCGCGTTGTTGAATTGCGAGATGATGTGCGCGTCGTAGGGCGACACGAAGTTGTGCAGCATCTTCGAACCGCAGGTGGTCAGCCAGTCCTTGGCGCAGAAGATGTCCTTTTGCGCGACGGGGATGCCGGTCAGCGCATCGGCTGTGCCTGCTGCGAGGCGCGCATCAGCGGCCTTGGCCTGCGCCAGCGACCGTTCTGGATCGATGGTGATGTAGGCGTTGAGCTGTGGGTTCAGCTTCGCCATGCGATCGAGGTAGAGCCGGGTCAGCTCGACGCTGGAGATCTTGCGGGCAGCGAGGGCATCGCCGAGTTGTTTGAGGCTGGATTCGAACATGCTGGCTTACTCGATGACTTTGGGAACCAGGAACAGGCCCTGCTCCACTTGCGGGGCGACAGTCTGGAAGACCTCGCGCTGGTTGGTTTCGGTGACGGTGTCCTCACGCAGGCGCTGGGCCAGATCCTGGCTGTGCGACATGGGCTCGACCCCGTCGGTATCCACGGCCTGCATCTCGGCGATCAGGCCGAAAATGCCGTTGAGCTGGTCGCGGGCGATTTCGATTTCTGCCTCGTTTACCGACAGACGGGCGAGGCGGGCGATTTTTTCAACATCCCGTGTGCTTAAAGACATAGCAAAAACTTTATTGGAATAAGACTAATAGGGTATCATGAACGGGTTTGGCAGCGCACCCCTTTGAGCATTTTCCCTATTGATTACAGGACACAACATGTTTGGATTTTTGAACGGCTATTTTTCTAACGATTTGGCAATCGACCTTGGTACGGCGAACACACTGATCTGGGTGCGCGGACAGGGGATCGTGCTGGATGAGCCGTCAGTGGTGGCGATCCGCCAGGAAGGCGGGCCGAACGGCAAGAAAATCATCCAGCAGGTGGGCTTGGCCGCGAAGCAGATGTTGGGTCGCACGCCGGGCAACATCACCGCGATCCGCCCGATGAAGGACGGCGTGATCGCGGACTTTACCGTGACTGAACAAATGCTCAAGCAGTTCATCCGCAAGGTCTACAAGGCCAGCATCTTCAGCCCGAGCCCGCGCATCGTGATCTGCGTGCCGTGCGGCTCGACGCAGGTCGAACGCCGCGCAATCCGCGAATCGGCAGTCGGTGCCGGTGCGCGCCGCGTGGAGCTGATCGAGGAACCGATGGCTGCGGCGATCGGTGCTGGTCTGCCGGTGGAGGAAGCGACCGGCTCGATGGTGGTGGACATCGGCGGCGGCACCACCGAGGTGGGCGTGATCTCGCTGGGCGGCGCGGTATATTCCGGTTCGGTGCGCGTCGGCGGCGACAAGTTCGACGAGGCGATCATCAATTACATCCGCCGCAACTATGGCATGCTGATCGGCGAGACTACCGCCGAGGACATCAAGAAGACCATCGGCTCCGCCTTCCCCGGCAGCGAGGTGCGCGAGATGGAAGTGAAGGGGCGCAATCTGGCCGAAGGCGTGCCGCGCAGTTTCACCATCTCCAGCAACGAGATACTCGAAGCGCTGACCGATCCGTTGAACAGTATCGTCAGCGCAGTGAAGACCGCACTGGAGCAGACGCCGCCGGAATTGGGCGCGGACATCGCCAACAAGGGCATGGTGCTGACCGGAGGCGGCGCGCTGTTGCGCGACCTCGACCGCCTGCTGATGGAGGAGACCGGGCTGCCGGTGCTGATCGCCGATGACCCGCTGACCTGCGTGGTGCGCGGTTCCGGCCGTGCGCTGGAAAGCATGGACAAGTCCACCAGTATTTTTACGACGGAGTAAATGAATTTCAGGAGGTGGGGATGGGGCGGAAGCGGGAAACGTTCTTGACGCGCAGCTCCCGGCTTTCTGCACACCATTCCAGATGATCGACAATACGCAATCCTTCCAGTTTTTCAATCGCGGGCCCAGCCCTGCGGTGCGACTGGTGTTCTTTGCGGTACTTTCCCTGCTGTTGCTGTTCGTCGATGCGCGTTACCGCTATCTGGAATCCACTCGCAGCACGCTGTCGGTGCTGGTTGCGCCGGTACAGCAACTGGCAGCCATGCCGGGCGAGGTGTGGCGGCATACCAGCGATTTCTTTACCACCCAGCACAGGCTGATAGACGATAACCAGTCGCTGCATCAGCAGCATCGGGTTGATGCGGCGCAATTGCTGCAATTACAGGCGCTGCAACAGGAGAACGGGCAATTGCGCGATCTGCTGGCGCTGCCGCAGCGCGGCGAATATTCGGCGCAACCGGTCGAGATCGTGTATGCCGAACGGGACATCTTCAGGCGCAAGATGCTTGTCAACAAAGGTGTCAACGCGCAGGTGCAGGCAGGACAGGTGGTCATGGACGACAAGGGGATCGTGGGACAGGTCACCCGCGTCTACCCGGAACTTGCCGAGGTGACGCTGGTCACGGAAAAGAACCATGCCGTGCCGGTGCAGATTCTGCGCAACGGGTTGCGCACCATCGTATTCGGTGCGGGCGATACCAGCCAGTTGTCGCTGCGTTATATGCCGGTCAGTGCCGACATCCGGAATGGCGACATGCTGGTCACATCCGGCATAGACGGAGTCTACCCGCCGGGCATCCCGGTCGCCAGGGTGGAGAAGATCGAACGCGACGATGCCTACCCTTTCGCGCGCGTCACCTGTATGCCGCTGGCCGGCGTGGACAATAACCGCCATCTGCTGATCCTGTCAGGTCTGCCCATGTTGCCGGAACGCCCGGCGGAGGAGCCGCCTGCCGAGAGTCGCGGCAAGGGCGGAAAGAAGACCGCGAAAAAGAAGCGGGGGGCTGACTGATGCCTTATTCCTCGCCCGACAATCCCGAAATCCAGCGCCCGGTCGGCAACACCTTCATCGTGTCGAGTGTGCTGTTGGCGCTGTTCCTGAACGCCCTGCCGTGGGAAGGCGTCTGGTTGGCGCTACGCCCGGATTTCGTCGCGGTGGTACTGCTGTACTGGTGCATGCACAAGCCGATGCGCGTCGGTATCGGGATGGCGTGGATGGTCGGGATATTCGCCGATGTGGCTGATGCCAGCCTGTTCGGGCAGCACGCGCTGGCTTATACGTTGCTTGCTTTCGGCGGCGTGGTGCTGCATCGCCGCCTGCAGATGTTCGAACTGCGCCAGCAGACCGTGCAGGTGTTCGGCATCTTCGTGGCGACCTACGTGGTGTACGCGCTGGTGCACTGGCAGTTGAACGGCTATGTGGTATGGTCATACTTCCTCGGTTGTCTGACCTCGACCTTGTTGTGGGCGCCGCTCAGCGTCATGTTCCAGGCGATACGGCAATTGCGCGTGGACCGTGACCGCCCATGAAGCAGCACGTCGAACTCCGGAACCACCTGCGCGAGATCTTCTACTTCCGGCTGCGGCTGGCCATCAGTATCGGCTTCGTCCTGCTGCTGCTGGCGATCCTGCTGGCGCGCTTTGTCTATCTGCAAACGGTGCGTCACGACTATTACCAGACGCTGGCGGAGAGCAACCGCATCTCCGTCGTGCCCATCGTGCCGAATCGCGGCCTGATCCTCGACCGCAACGGCGTAGTGCTGGCGCAGAACTATTCCGGCTACACGCTGGAAATCACGCCCAGCAAGGTTCATGACATGGAGACCACGATCAACGATCTGTCCGCGCTGGTTGCGATCACACCCAAGGATCGCAAGCGCTTCAGAAAACTGCTCGCCGAACGGCATGATTTCGAATCGCTGGTGATACGCAGCCGGCTCGATGACGAGGAGGTCGCGCGGTTTGCCGCGCAGCAATTCCGTTTTCCCGGCGTCGAGATCAAGGCACGCCTGTTCCGCGATTATCCGTTCGGCGAGAAGACCGCCCATTTGATCGGTTATGTCGGGCGCATCAACGAGACCGACGTCCAGCAGCTCGAGGAGAACGACCTGGCGGCCAACTATCGCGGCTCGGACTACATCGGCAAGGTCGGCCTGGAACAGAGTTACGAGAACGAACTGCACGGCGTCACCGGTATCGAGCAGGTGGAAGTCGATTCTGCGGGACGCGCGGTGCGCATGTTGTCGCGCACCCCGCCGTCTTCCGGCAATACGCTGGTGTTGAGTATCGATGCAAAACTGCAGGAGATCGCCGAGCAGTCGTTCGGCAATTACCGCGGCGCGCTGGTGGCGATCGACCCGAACAACGGCGAGGTGCTGGCCTTCGTCAGCAAGCCGGGTTATGACCCCAGCCTGTTCATCGACGGGATCGATTCGGAAAGCTGGGACGAGTTGAACAATTCTCCCGACCATCCGCTCAACAACCGCGCGTTGCGCGGCCAGTATCCATCCGGCTCCACCATCAAACCGTTCATGGCGCTGGCCGGACTGTATTACGGCACGCGTTCGCCGGGCCGCACCATCAGCGATCCGGGCTACTTCACCCTGCCGGGCAGCAGCCACCGGTACCGCGACTGGAAAGCGGGCGGGCACGGCAGCGTGGACATGTTCAAATCCATCGTCATCTCCTGCGACACCTACTATTACGGACTCGCGGTCGATATGGGCATCGACAATATCCATGGCTTCCTGTCGCGCTTCAACTTCGGCAAGAAGACCGGCATCGACCTGGAAGGCGAGACATCCGGCCTCCTGCCGTCACAGGAATGGAAGATGCGTCGCTACAAGCAAAAATGGTACACGGGCGATACCGTATCGGTGGGCATCGGGCAGGGCTACAGTCTGGTGACGCCGATGCAGCTGGCCTATGCCACCGCGACGCTGGCGAACAACGGGATCGCTTATCGTCCGCACCTGGTCAGGGAGGTGCGCAGATCGTCCGATGGCCAGAGCCGCCTGATCGTAAGCAAGCCGGAAACAGACCTGAAACTCAATCCGGCGCATCTTGATCTGGTCAAGCGCGCCATGGCGGCGGTCACGCAGCCGGGCGGTACAGCCGCACAAGCTGCCGCCGGCGCACCGTATCATATTGCCGGCAAGACCGGCACGGCACAGGTGGTCGGCATGAAACAGGGCGAGAAGTACGACGCCAGCAAGCTCGACGAACGGCACCGCGACCACGCATGGTTCATCGCGTTCGCGCCGGCCGAGCAGCCGAAGATCGCGCTGGTGGTGCTGGCCGAGAACGGCGGGCACGGCGGCGGCACGGCGGCGCCGATCGCGCGCAAGGTGATGGACTATTACCTGCTCGGCAAGGAGCCCGAGCCGTTGCCGGACAATGCCGGCGAGGAGGGCGAGAATGACTAGGCGACAGCTATGGCAGCGTTTCATCGCTCACATCGACCCGCCGCTGATGCTCGGCCTTGCGCTGTTGTTGATGGTCAGCCTGCTGGTGCTGTACAGCGCGGACAATGCCGGTTGGGGCAAGCCGCTGAGCCAGTTGTTCAACATCACGGTGGCGCTGGTTTGCATGTGGCTGGTCGCAAACCTGCCCTTGCACTACCTGATGCGTACCGCCGTGCCGATCTATATGCTCGGCATGGCGTTGCTGATCGGCGTGGCGCTGTTCGGCGAGATCAGCCACGGCGCGCGGCGCTGGCTGAACCTCGGCATCGGCACGATCCAGCCGTCCGAACTGATGAAGATCGGCGTGCCGCTGATGATGGCCTGGTATTTCGAGAAGCACGAAGCCACGCTGACGCTGAAGAATTACTTCGTCGCCGCGTTGCTGCTGCTGGTGCCGGTGGCCCTGATCGCGCGTCAGCCCGACCTGGGCACCGCGATCCTGATCTCTGCCAGCGGGTTCTACGTATTGTTCCTCGCCGGACTCAGCTGGAAGGTGATCGGCGGCCTGTTTGTCTCGGCGCTCGCCAGCGCGCCGGTGCTGTGGTCGATGCTGCACGATTACCAGAGGCATCGCATCCTGATGCTGTTCGACCCCTCGCAGGACGCGCTGGGCAAGGGTTACCACACCATCCAGGCGACCATCGCGGTCGGGTCGGGCGGCATACTCGGCAAGGGCTACCTGCAAGGCACGCAGACCCATCTCGACTTCCTGCCGGAGCGCACCACCGATTTCATCTTCGCCGTGTACTCGGAAGAGTTCGGCCTGGTGGGCAACCTGATCCTGCTGGCGATGTATTTCTTCGTGATCGGGCGTGGCTTCATCATCACCGCCAATGCCTCCACCTATTTCACGCGCCTGATGGCCGGCTCCATCACGCTGACCTTCGCCACCTACGCGTTCGTCAACATGGGCATGGTCAGCGGCATCCTGCCGGTGGTCGGCGTTCCCTTGCCATTGGTGAGTTACGGCGGCACGTCGATGCTGACCCTGCTGCTGGGTTTTGGTATGCTGATGAGCATCGAGACGCACAAGAAACTGGTAAAGACCTAGGAGATACGCATGATCAAGCAAACCGCAATCCTGACATTGGCAACTCTGGTGCTGGCTGCCTGCGGCAGTGTGCCGCAACGCGAGGCGGCCACGCGCAGCACCCCCGCGCCGGTCGAGTCGCGCACGGTGGGCGCTGCTCCATCGCCTGCCGCCCCGCCCGGGGGCGGTTATCTTGCCGGCGACGGCCCCGGTGCCGATATACCGGCCAACCTCGACGATATCCCCGATGCCGTGCCGCGCAACGAGCCGCTGCACCGTTATGCCAACCGTCCCTACGTCGCGCTGGGCAAGACCTACACGCCGAAGACCGTGGTCGGGAATTTCAGGGAACGTGGCATCGCCTCCTGGTATGGCAAGAAATTCCACGGCCAGCGCACCTCCAGCGGCGAGGTGTATGACATGTACGGCATGACGGCCGCCCATCCCATCCTGCCGATCCCCAGCTATGCGCGCGTGACCAACGTGGCGAACGGGAAATCGGTGGTGGTGCGTGTCAACGACCGTGGCCCGTTCCTGCATGAGCGCGTGATAGACCTTTCCTATACAGCCGCGCACAAGCTCGGTATCGTCGGCAACGGCAGCGCGGAAGTCGAAGTCGAAAGCCTGGGGCCGAACGCGATCGTCAATCACGTCGCCAGGGTGGATGCGGTCCAGACCCGGCCGCTGGAAAAGGCTGCGCCCGTCGGCAACACCTATCTGCAGCTCGGTGCATTCAAGTCGGAAGACGCGGCGGAGAGCTTCATGGCAAAGATGCGTGCCGAACTCGGCGACCTCGGCAATAAGCTTGGACTGTTCTCAAAGGGCGGTCTGGTGCGCGTGCATCTCGGTCCGTATGCCAGTGAGAGCGAGGCGCGCAGCAGTGCGGAGAGTCTGAAGGACAAACTGGGCTTCAAGCCGATACTGAGCTTGCGCTGACACCGCCCGATCGCCAGATCCGGCAGGCGCCTTCGTCGGATACCATGCAGGGACCGACCGGCGTGCGAGGCGTGCAGGCCTTGTCGTACAGCCTGCATTCGTTCGGATAGATCCTGCCCAGTACCACGCGCGCGCAGTCGCAGCCCGGCGGCATTTCGCCGACCCGCTTGCGTCCTTCCTTTTCGAGCGCGCCGAACAGTTTGCGCGCATCGTACTGTTCGAAACGCGGCGCAAGCGCATATCCAGACGCCGGAATGATGCCGATGCCGCGCCAGTTGGCATCGACCACTTGCAACGCCTGCGCCAGCAGCGCTTGCGCCGCAGGATTGCCGCCGGGACGTACCGCTTCCGGGTAACAGTTGTCCAGGAACCGCTTGCCCTCGATCAGCTGGCGCAGCACCGAATAGATCGCCGCCAGCAGCGATAGCGGTGTGAAGCCGGCGACCGCAGCGGGGAGGCCGTGTTTGTCCACCACGAACGACCATTCCTCCGGCCCCATCACGGTGGCAACGTGACCGGGCGCGATCAGCGCGTTGAACCCGGGCGTGCCGGAATCCAGCAGCATCGCCACGGCAGGCCAGGTCAGGCGGCACGACAGCAGCAACAGCAGATTGTCCGGTATGCCTTCGAGCAGCATCGCCGCGACCGGCGCAGTGGTGGTCTCGAATCCCGCCGCGAAGAACACCACCTGCCGTCCGGGATTCTCACGGGCGATCCTTACCGCTTCCTGCGGGCTGGAGATCGGGCGCACGTCGGCGCCGGCGGCCTTGGCCTGTTCCAGGGAACGGGGTTCCGATTTCGGCACGTTCACCGGCACGCGCAGCATGTCGCCGAACGCGACCAGGATCACGCCCGCCCGCAACGCCATCTGCATCGCCAGGTACACATCCTCCTCGGGGCACACGCACACCGGGCAACCGGGGCCGGGGATCAGTTCCACATTCTGCGGCAGCGCGCCGCGCAGGCCCGCCATCGTGATCGAGCGCTCATGCCCGCCGCACACGTTCATGATGCGTACGCGCCGGTCGAGCGGCAGCGCGCGTATCCTTTCCAGCCAGTCACGCGCGCCCGTCATCAGGATGCGGCCCCGGCGGCCAGCAGTTCGTCGAGCAATTCCCAGGTCGAATGCGCTTCCTGTTCGGTCAATTTCTGGATCGCGTAGCCGACATGCACGATGACGTAGTCGCCCACCGCCAGCGGCTCGTCCTGCAACAGGAACAGGCTGACTTCGCGCGTCACGCCCCGTGCTTCGCAGCGGGCGTTATAACCGTCGATGCTGGTGATCTGCATGGGGATGCCGAGGCACATGAAATAATCCCAAAGGTTGATTGAAGTGTTCACATTCTAATGCTAGATTGAACACGTCGCCTGCTCGCCATTCTTGACATCATGAGTGAACGCCGCAAGACACTGATTCTCGGCATCGGCAATTCCCTGTTGCAAGACGAGGGTGCGGGTGTCCATGCGGTACGGATGCTGGCCGAACGGATGGCGGGACGCGATGACATCGAACTGATGGACGGTGGCACGTTGAGCTTCACACTGGCCGGCGCGATCGAGGATGCCGCGCAACTGATCGTGATCGACGCCGCGCGATTCGACGGTGAACCCGGCGCGACCCGGGTGTTCGAGGGCGAGGAGATGGACGCGTTCATCGGCGGCAACCGCAGGTGCAGCGTGCACGAGGTCAGCCTGATCGACCTGCTGTCCATCGCCCGGCTCGCCGACCGACTGCCGTCGCGGCGCGCGCTGATCGGCATC
Organism: Nitrosomonadales bacterium; assembly: GCA_016716325.1. Taxonomy (NCBI): domain Bacteria; kingdom Pseudomonadati; phylum Pseudomonadota; class Betaproteobacteria; order Nitrosomonadales; species Nitrosomonadales bacterium. The sequence goes on along the minus strand of JADJWO010000001.1, from coordinate 1,426,849 downwards.
CAGCCGCAGGACATCGAGTGGGGCGAGACACCGTCGCCCGCCGTTGCCACCGCGCTCCCCCGCGCATGCTCCCATGCGTTGCAACTGGTCGAGGCGTGGCAGACATGACCATTCCCATCCGGCCCGACGAAGACCATTCCATCGGCAACCTGCGCGCATTGCTGGCCGAGATCGCCGCGCATCTGGAGAGACTGGCGCACGACGGGACGACTGGCATCATCGACCTGAACAGCCTGCCGCTGGCTCCCGGCGAATACGAACAGTTGCGCCAGTGGCTGGGACAGGGCGAGGTGTCGATCCGCATCGAGGCGATCGGGCCGAGCGAGGTCGTCGAGACCGGCTATCCCGGCGTGTGGTGGGTGACGCATTACAACGTCGAGGGCGACATCGTCGCCGATACGCTGGAGGTCGCTGCCGTTCCGGAGATCGTCCGGAGCCAGCAGGAAGACATCGATGCCGGGCTGGAACGGTTGCGCGCCCGACTCAACGACGAGCAGCAGCCATGAACCTGAAAAACCCTGCTGTCCACGAAAGACACGAACAGCTCGAACAGATTCATGGCGAATACAACGGCCGGCATCCATCATCCGATTGGATGAGTCGCACCAACATGTGCGGCCAACTGGCTTGTTTGCGAGCTTTCGCCTGGCCCCATTTCGTGACTTTCGTGTTTTTCGTGGATGAAAAGAGGTTTTAAGATGAACGAACGTGAAACCTTGGGAGAACGACTCGCGCAGCAGGGCATCAGCCGCCGCGCCTTCCTGAAATTCTGCGCCGCGATGGCGACGATGATGGCCCTGCCGCCCGGCAGTGTGAGCGCCATCGCCGCCGCGCTGGCCAGCGCGAAGCGGCCGTCGGTGATCTGGCTGTCGTTCCAGGAATGCACCGGCTGCACCGAATCGCTGACGCGCTCACATTCGCCGACACTGGAGAGTCTGATCTTCGACATGATCTCGCTCGACTACCACCATACGCTGCAGGCCGCTTCCGGTCATGGCGCGGAAAAATCGCGAGAGGATGCGATGCGCGAATTCTTCGGCAGCTACCTGTTGCTGGTGGACGGCTCGATCCCGCTCAAGGACGGCGGCATCTATTCCACCATCGCCGGGCGCACCAACCTCGACCTGCTGGAAGAGGCGGCGAAAGGCGCGGCGGCCATCGTCGCGGTCGGCAGTTGCGCGGCGTTCGGCGGCCTGCCCAACGCGCAGCCGAATCCCACCGGCGCGGTCGCGGTGTCCGACATCATCAGGGATAAACCCATCGTCAACATCTCCGGCTGCCCGCCCATCCCCGCCGTCATCACCGGCGTGCTGGCGCATTACCTGACCTTCGGCGAGCTGCCCGTGCTCGACGATCTGGGACGGCCCAAGGCGTTCTACGGCGAGACCATCCACGACCGCTGTTATCGCCGCCCGTTCTATGAACAGGGCAAGTTCGCCAAGACGTTCGACGACGAGGGCGCGCGCAACGGCTGGTGCCTGTACGAACTCGGCTGCAAGGGGCCGACCACGCACAACGCCTGCGCGACGACCAAATGGAACGGCGGGGCGGGCTTCCCGATCGAAGCCGGCCACGGCTGCCTGGGTTGTTCCGAGCCGAAATTCTGGGATGCGGGCAGCTTCTATGCGCCGCTGCCATCGCCCACTGCCGATGTCGCCTCGGTCGCGCAGGCCGCAGCGGTCGTTGGTGCGGGCGCCGCCGTGGCATTGAGCGCGCTGGATCGCAACAAGCGAAAACGGGTGCAGCAGGCGCGCGAGAAGCTGACCGTCAAAGACCTGACCTGAGGAGCGCGAGAACATGGATCCGGAACTGTTGCTTTGGGTACGCGGGACCGGCTTGCAGATAGCCGCCGCCGTGTTCGTGCTGGGCATGAGCTACCGCATGCTGCACCTGCTGATGCTCGGCCGCAAAAGATCGCTGGCCGCCCCGCGCGGCTCCGAATGGTCGGGCGGTCTGCGCACCATGTGGAAGCGGACTTTCGTGTCCACCAAACTGAGCGCGCGCGGCAACTTCACCGTCGTCGCCGGCCTCGTCTTCCATATCGGCTTCTTGATGACCTTCTTCTTCCTCAGCCAGCACATCGACTTGATCCGCGCGGTACTCGGGTTGGGCTGGCCCGCGCTGCCGCGCGGCGTGATCGACATCGCCGCCGTGCTTTCCATCGGCGCGATGATCGCGCTGTTGGCGCACCGTTTCATCGACCCGGTGAAGCGCATGCTGTCCGACTTCCAGGACTACCTGACCTGGACGCTTTCCTTCCTGCCGCTGCTCACCGGTTTCATGCTGCTGCGCGAGATCGGCTTCGAATACATCACCTTGCTGACGCTGCATATCGCCAGCGTCGAACTGCTGCTGGTGATCGCGCCGTTCACCAAGCTGGCCCACATGTTCTCGACCTTCATCGCGCGCTGGTACAACGGCGCGGTGAACGGGTTCAAGGGCATCAATATATGAACAAAAATCTCTTTCATCCACGAAAGACACGAAAATCACGAACCTGAAGTATGGAGTTAAACGAAATAGGCTACCCACCCATCGGATGACAAGATTCACAGGGACATGCATTTGAACTTGTTCGTGTTTTTTTGTGTATTTCGTGGACGATTGCTTTTTCGATGAGAAAGGGAGGAACGAGATGAGCACATCACTCCAGCGCGGCATCGACACCCTGATCGGGCAGATCGACGCACCGATCGCCAGCTTCTTCACCTCCTGCGTGCATTGCGGGCTGTGCGCCGATGCCTGCCTGTTCTACACCGAGACCAACGACCCGAAGTACACGCCGATCCACAAGCTGGAGCCGATGCGCCGCCTGTGGCAGCAGGAATACACCTTCTGGGGCAAGCTGATGAAGCAGGTCGGCCTGTCCAAGCCCGTCACCGACGAAGAGCTGGCCGAGTGGGAGCCGCTGGTGTACGACAGCTGCACGCTGTGCGGTCGCTGTTCGCTGGTCTGTCCGGTCGGCAACGACATCGTCTACATGGTGCGCAAGATGCGCGAGGGCATGGTGGCGTCCGGCCATGCGCCGGAAGGATTGAAGGGCGCGACGCAGCGCGCCGTCGAGCTCGGCAGCCCGATGGGCGTGACCCTGAACACGCTGATGGCGCACATCCGGCACACCGAAAAGGAGACCGGCCTGACGGTGCCGCTGGACAAGGAGGGCGCGGACTACATGCTGGTGCTCTCTTCCGCCGAGGTCGCCGATTACAGCGAGATCGTGACCGCGGTGACGCGCATCTTCCATCAGGCCGGGGTGTCGTGGACCTTCGCCTCGGACGGTTTCGAGGGCACCAACAGCGGCATCCAGATCGGCTCTTCCGACCTCGCGGCCGAGCTGGTCGGGCGCATCGTGCGCGCCGCCGAACGGCTCAGGGTGAAATACGTCATCAGCCCGGAATGTGGCCATGCCTATACCGCATTGCGCTGGGAAGGTCCCAACCTGATCGGTCGCGCCTATCCGTTCGAGGTCATCCACATCATCGAGCTGCTCGACCAGTTGCGCAGCGAAGGACGCTTGCGCACGGACAGCGTGGACGAGACGCGCATGACCTTCCACGACCCGTGCCAGATGGTGCGGCGCGGTGGCGTGATCGAACAGCCGCGCAATCTGCTGAAGCAGGTCGCGCCCAACTTCGTCGAGATGCCGGAGGCGGGCGTGCAGAACTGGTGCTGCGGCGGGGGGGGCGGTGTGGCCGCGAACCCGCGCGCCGAACCGCTGCGCCTGCAGGTGTTCAGCCGCAAGAAGGCGCAGCTCGATGCGGTGAACGTGAAGACCATGGTCACCTCCTGCTCCAATTGCCGCACCATGCTGCTGGACGGGCTGGAACACAACCGCATGGATGTCGAGGTCATCGGACTGACCGAACTCGTCGCCGAGCATCTGGCCCCTGAGGAGAAGTCAAATGCGGATTGATGCGTTCTCATCTTCTCTGTTCCTTCCCCCTTGCAGGGGGAAGGCCAGGATGGGGGTAGAACAGTTGAATGCCAACATTTCTACCCTCACCCCAACCCTCTCCCTGCAAGGGAGAGGGCGCATTCCCTCAGCGCACACAAAATTAGCCATGGAAGGAAAGCAAACATGAGCAGAAGAGTCGTCGTCGACCCCATCACCCGCATCGAGGGCCACCTGCGAATCGAAGCCGAGACCGATGCCGAAGGGCGCATCACGCAGGCCTCCAGCGCCGGCACCATGGTGCGCGGCATCGAGATCATCCTGCGCGGCCGCGACCCGCGCGACGCATGGGCGTTCGCGCAGCGCATCTGCGGCGTGTGCACGCTGGTGCACGGCATCGCCTCGGTGCGCGCGGTCGAGGACGCGCTGAAATACGAGATCCCCGCCAACGCGCAACTGATCCGCAACCTGATGATAGGCGCGCAATACATCCACGACCACGTGATGCATTTCTACCACCTGCACGCGCTGGACTGGGTGGACGTGGTGTCCGCGCTGAAGGCCGATCCCGCCGCCACCTCGCGGCTGGCGCAGACGGTCAGTCCGTCCTATCCGCGTTCCTCGCCCGGCTATTTCGCCGACGTGCAGAAAAAGGTGAAGGGCTTTGTCGAAGGCGGCCAGCTCGGCATCTTCGCCAACGGTTACTGGGGACATCCGGCCTACAAGCTGCCGCCCGAGGCCAACCTGATGGCGGTCGCGCATTACCTCGATGCGCTCGCCTGGCAGCGCGACGTGGCCAAGTTGCACACCATCTTCGGCGGCAAGAACCCGCACCCCAACTTCCTCGTCGGCGGCGTGCCCTGCGCGATCAGCGTGCATCCGCAACACAAGGGTCACGGCAAGGGCCCGCACCATCGCGGCGGCGAGGGCGCCACCTCGCTCAACATGGTGGGGCTGGCCAACGTGCAGAACATCATCAACCAGATGCGCGAGTTCGTGGAACAGGTCTATGTGCCGGATACGCTGGCCATTGCAGGTTTCTACAAGGACTGGGGCGCGCAGGGTGAAGGCGTCGGCAACTTCCTCACTTATGGCGATTTCCCCGCCAAAGGCATCAACGACCCGGCCAGCAACCTGATCCCCGCCGGCGTCATCCTCAACCGCGACCTGTCCACCATCCATCCTGTCGACCTGCACGCCGAGAACGAGATCGAGGAATTCGTCGCGCATTCCTGGTACGACTACCGCGCAGGCAAGGACAAGGGGCTGCACCCGTACAACGGCGAGACCGCGCTGCACTACACCGGCCCCAAGCCGCCCTACGAGAACCTCGACACCGCCAAGGATTATTCCTGGCTCAAATCACCGCGCTGGAAAGGCAAGGCGATGGAGGTCGGCCCGCTGGCGCGTGTGCTGATGCTGTATGCCAGCGGCCACGAGCAGACCAGGGAACTGGTGAACATGACGCTGCGCACGCTCGACGTGCCGGTGGCCGCGCTCTATTCCACGCTGGGCCGCACTGCCGCGCGCACGCTGGAGACCAAGATCATCGCCGACGCGATGCAGGGCTGGTACGACCAGCTCATCGCCAACATCAAGTCGGGCGACGTGCGCACCTTCAACGAACAGAAATGGGACCCGTCCAACTGGCCTGCCACCGCAAAAGGTGCAGGCTTCACCGAAGCGCCGCGCGGCGCACTGGCGCACTGGGTGGTCATCAAGGATGGCAAGATAGACAACTACCAGGCGGTCGTCCCATCCACCTGGAACGCCGGACCGCGCGATGCGAACGGACAGGAAGGCCCTTACGAGGCCGCGCTGAAAGGCCACAAACTGCACGACCCCAAACAGCCCATCGAGATATTGCGCACCATCCACAGCTTCGACCCCTGCATCGCCTGCGCAGTGCACGTGACCGACCCGGACGGCGCAGAACTGGTCGAGGTCAAGGTCAGATGATGCCGGTTCTGTTTGCTTACTGCGCCAAAAAGGAATCGACTCCGGTACGTTTGGCCGTTGACTGGCTCAAGCCGGAATGCGCCCGAGCATGAATGGCAGGAAGACGGCGTACGACAATGCGGTGGCGGAGAGCTTCTTCTCCAACCTGAAGAACGAGTGGACTCATCATCATGACTTCATGACTCGGGAAGATGCGAAGCTGGCGATCTTCGATTACATCGAGTGTTTTTATAATCGCAACCGCATTCATCAGTCACTCGGCTACCGCACCCCGGATGAGGTGGAGAGGTTGTACTATGGTGCTTAATTTAACTGTCCGTGAAACAGGGGTTAGCTCAGAGTTGAATTGTTTTCGGCGCATGAGCCAAGGAGCACAGGATGCCGCGTCGTCCCCGCATCAACCTGACCGGTTGCCCGAATGAAACCCGTCGATAGACCGGCACTTCAGGCGCGCCGCTGGCTGATGGGCGGGATGGGGAATTTTTACAGAGCGTGGGTCTTGAGCCAATCCTGCAACGCGGCATCCATGCGGGTCTGCCAGCCGGTCCCCGTGGCGCGGAAAGTCGCCACCACCGTGGGCGAAAGCCGGATCGTGATGCGCTCCTTCGTGGGTGCAAGCTGTGCCCCGCGCGCGCGCCGCGCGAGTTTGGCCTGCAATGTTTTGGGCAACGCCGAAAAAGATTTGGCCTTGCGCGCCTCCACCGCCGTCCATTCCGGGTTGTCTGCGTCAATCAACTCGGGATCAAGTTTGCGTTTCATAAATGTTCACCTCTCGTTTATTCGCCTTGCGAAAACTGACTACCCGGATACCCTCGTGCGTTTCCACAAATACCAAAGCGTGCAACCGTCCATCCAGCCAGCCCAAGGCGCGAATGCGCGCCTCGCCATAGTCCCTCCGACGGTCTGGAGAAAAGAGCGCCGTTTCAAATTCGAAATCCCTCGCCCGCTCAAACGGCAAACCGCGCAACTCGATATTTCGGGTATTTTTGGCGGGGTCAAAGGTGATTTCCATGCATCAGATTGTACGCACAAAATAATTGACGGTCAAAACCGAAATTTATTTGCTTGCACGACGCGCTGTCGGGCGGTGAACGATGTGCGCTACGAAGGCGAAAGGCAGGTGGCGTGATGGGCTTCGTCATCATGGTGGTGATAGGAACTAAAGCAACTAAAGGGGTCAGCATCGCAATTAATTTCCAACCGCCGCGCCGTCCCCGCCTCAACCTGATTGGTTGCCCGAATGAAACCCGCCGATAGACCGGCACTTCAGGCGCGCCGCTGGCTGATGGGCGGGCGGGTGCAGGGCGTGGGGTATCGCGCCTTCGTGTTCAACCTGGCGGAACGTCATGGGTTGAGCGGCGTGGTGCAGAACCTCACCGGCGAGGTGCTGGTGGAGGCGCAGGGCGAACCGGCCGCGCTGGATGCCTTCGCCGCCGCGCTGGTTGCCGATGCGCCGCCGCTGGCGCGGCCCCGTGTGGTTTCCTGCCAGTCCATCCCGCTACGCGAGTCGAGCGGTTTTGCGATCCTCGCCAGCGCCGCATCCGCGCAGCACGACATCCGCATCCCGCCCGACCTGTACCTGTGCGACGACTGCCGTCGTGAGCTGCTCGATGCGGGTGATGCGCGTTACCGCTATCCGTTCATCAATTGCACGCAATGCGGGCCGCGCTACACGCTGATCACCGCGATGCCCTACGACCGGCCGCACACCACGATGGCGGATTTCCCGTTGTGTCCGCGCTGCCGCGCCGAATACGAAGACCCGCATAACCGCCGCTTCCACGCGCAGCCGCTGGCCTGTCCGGTGTGCGGGCCGCAGTTGAGTTTCGTCGCACCCCGCGAACGCGCCGCAGGCGAAGCGGCGCTGGCTGCCTGCATCGCGGCGTTGCGACGCGGCGAGACCGTCGCGGTGAAGGGCATCGGCGGCTATCACCTGATGTGTGATGCGCTCGATGCGACGGCCATCGCGCGGCTGCGCGCCAGCAAACACAGGCCGCACAAGCCGCTGGCGCTGATGTTCCCGTGGCAGGGCGGGGACGGCCTGCAGCGCGTGCGCGCGGAGTTGCAACTCGACGCGGCAACACAGGCCGCGCTGTGCGATGTCGCGCGCCCCATCGTGTTGATCCCGAAGCGGTCGGATTCGACGTTGCCGGATGCCATCGCGCCGGGGCTGCGCGAGGTCGGCGCGATGCTGCCCTACAGTCCGTTGCACCACTTGCTGCTGGAAAGTTTCGGCGGCCCGCTGGTCGCCACTTCCGGCAATGTCAGCGGCGAGCCGGTGTTGACCGACAACGCCGAGGCCGAGGCGCGGCTGGGCAAGGTGGCGCAGGCCTTCCTGCACCACGACCGTCCCATCGCGCGCCCGGCGGATGACAGCGTGCTGCGCGTCATCGCGGACGAACCGCGCCTGCTGCGTGCCGGTCGCGGCATCGCACCCTTGGAATTCGACCTGCCGTTTGCATTGCCGCAACCGCTGCTGGCGGTGGGTGGCCACATGAAGAACGCCATTGCGCTGGGATGGGGCAGGCGCGCGGTGTTGTCGCCGCACATCGGCGACCTCGATGCGCCGCGCAGCCTGGAGATATTCGAGCAGGTGATAGCGGACTTGCAGAATCTGTATGGTGTGGAAGCGCAAGCCATCGTCTGCGACGCGCATCCGGGTTATGCCAGCAGCCGTTGGGCGGCCAGGCAGGCGCTGCCGTTACGGCGCGTGCAGCACCACCACGCGCATGCTTCGGCGCTGGCTTTCGAGGGCGGCCTGATCCTGGAGAATCTTCTGAACAGTATGACCCCTCCCCCTTGCAGGGGGAGGGTCAGGGAGGGGGTAGAAACCTGGCCCTCATCTTTTTCTACCCCCATCCCATCCTTCCTCCTGCAAGGGGGAAGGAGCGAGGATGCCTCAAACGAATGGCTGGTTTTCACCTGGGATGGGGTGGGCTTGGGCGAGGACGGCACACTGTGGGGCGGCGAGGCGCTGCTCGGCAGACCGGGCGCATGGCGGCGCGTCGCCAGCCTCAAGCCGTTCCGCCTGCCCGGTGGCGAGCGAGCCGGACGCGAGCCGTGGCGCTCGGCGGCGGCGCTGTGCTGGGAAAGCGGCCTGGGCTGGCAGTCGGCTACGCACGATGCGGTGCTGCTCAAGAGCGCGTGGCAGCACGGCCTGAATACCCCGTCCACCACGGCGGCGGGGCGCTTGTTCGATGCGGCGGCCAGCCTGCTCGGGCTGTGCGATTCGGCAAGTTTCGAGGGACAGGGTCCGATGCTGCTGGAGGCAGTCGCGATGGATGAGGGGGCGACGGGCGAAGCCGGGACGATCGAGCTGCCGTTATACGAGGATGCTGCCGGTCTGCTGGTCGTCGACTGGACGCCATTGCTGCATGCGTTGCGCTGCGAAGGCGTGCCGGTGGCACAGCGCGCGATGCAGTTCCACCTGAGCCTGGCACGCTGCATCGTGGCGCAGGCGCAGCGCATCCATGCGCGCACGCCGTTCGACGCGGTGGGTTTGACCGGCGGCGTGTTCCAGAACAAACTGCTGGCCGAACTGGCGATGCAACAACTGGGCGCTGCCGGATTCGCGGCGTACCTGCCGCAGCAGGTCCCGTGCAACGATGGCGGGCTGGCGCTCGGTCAATTGATGGAGGCAAGCATCGGTCAGTAATGTCGTCATTCCGGGCTCGACCCGGAATCCAGTGTTCTTTTTGACTGGATTCCCGCTTTTGCGGGAATGACAAAGGCTGGTTTCTTTTTTGCAAAATCATGATGAATCAAAACGCATGGACATGGATGACACACATATAAGTCTGGCTCACGGCAACGGCGGGCGTTACATGCGCGAACTGATCGAGACGCTGTTCGCGCGCCATCTGGCCAATCCGCTGCTCGACGTGCAGTCGGACGCGGCGCGGCTGCCGGAGATGGACGGCGAACTGATGATGACCACCGACGGTTTCACCGTGCAGCCGCTGGAGTTTCCCGGCGGCACCATCGGCTCGCTGGCGGTGCACGGCACGGTCAACGACCTCGCGGTGTCGGGTGCGGTGCCGCATTGCCTGACGCTGAGCGCCTTCATCGAGGAAGGCTTCGAGGTCGCGCAACTGGAGCGCATCGTCGCCAGTCTGGCCGAAGCCGCGCGCGAGGCGAACGTCGCGGTGGTGGCGGGCGACACCAAGGTGGTGCGCCGGGGCGAGGGGGGCGGGCTGTATCTTGCCGTTGCCGGCATCGGCGTGCGCCGCAAGGGGCTGCGGCTCGGGCTGGACCAGATTCGGGAAGGCGACGCACTGCTGGTCAGCGGGCCGGTCGGCGACCACGGCATCGCGGTGATGCTGGCACGCGAACAGTTCGGCCTGAGCGGTGAGCTGCTGTCGGATGCGGCCAGCGTGCTGCCACTCACCCAGGCGTTGCTCGGACTCGACGGATTGCGTTTCATGCGCGACCCGACGCGCGGCGGACTGGCCACGGTGATGCATGAGATCGCGCGCGCCACCGGGTTGACGGTGCGCCTGCGCGAGCCGCATATCCCGGTGCGCGATCCGGTGCGCGCGGTGTGCGAGATGCTCGGTTACGACCCGCTGTTCCTCGCCTGCGAGGGGCGGGTGGTCGCGGTGGTGGATGCGGCACAGGCCGGCGCCGCGCTGGCACGCTGGCAGGCGCTGCCGCAGGGACGCGACGCCGCACTCATCGGCCATGCGGAATCCGGCCGCGCGCATGTGGTGCTGGAGACCGAACTCGGCGGCCAACGCCTGCTGGAGGAACTGGAAGACGAGCCGCTGCCGAGGATCTGCTGAACGCCCCGATCAGGGCTTCTTCTTTGCGCGCGGATGCGCCGCGTCGTAGATCTTGCTGAGGTACTGGAAATCGAGGTGGGTATAGACCTGCGTGGTGGAGATGCTGGCGTGTCCGAGCATCTCCTGCACCGCGCGCAGATCGCCGGAAGATTGCAGCACATGGGTGGCGAACGAGTGGCGCAACAAATGCGGATGCACGTTGCTGGCGATACCCTGTTTGATGCCCCATTGCTTCATGCGCAACTGCACCACGCGTGGCGTGATGCGTTTGCCGCGCGTGCCGACGAACAGCGCGGTCTCATCGGGGCTGGCGAGCTGGCTGCGCACCGCCAGCCAGGCCTGCAATGCGTCGATGGCATATTGGCCGAGCGGCACGATGCGCGTCTTGCTGCCCTTGCCGGTGACGCGCACTTCGCCCGCGGCCAGATCGGCACGCATGGCCTCGAGGTCGAGGCCGACCAGTTCCGCCAAGCGCAGGCCGGAAGAATAGAACAGCTCGAAGATCGCCTTGTCGCGCAATATCTCCGGCGTGTCGCCGGGCAGCTCGACCATGCGCGCCGCCTCGTCGGGCGACAGCGCCTGCGGCAGTGTCTTGGGTGACTTGGGCGCGCGCAACCCGGCGCAGGGATTGTCGGCAAAGCCATGGTCGCGCATCAGGTAGGCGTAGAAGCCGCGCCACGCCGACAGCATGCGCGCCAGCGAACGCCCGCCCAGCCCTTTGCCGTGCAGTTGCGCGATGAAGCGGCGGATATGGTGGACCTTCAGGTCGGCGAGCGGCGTATCGCCGGCCAGCGCGAACAGGTGCGCGAGGTCGCGCGCGTAATTCTCGGCGGTCAGCGCGGAATAGCGCTTCTCGTTGCGCAGCCACGCCAGATAGCCTTGCAGGTAGAGCAGGTTGGGCGTGGCGGTATCGGTCATCGCCTATGGTTAGGCATTCAGATGCGGGTGCAGCGCGCTACCCACCGCATCGGCGATGCGTTGCAGGAACACCGTGCCCATCTCGGGGTAGAAGCGCTGCCGGTCTTCGCTGGCCAGCACCAGCATGCCGATGGTCTCGCTGCCGGCATGCAGCGGCAAGTAGGCGTAGGAATGCAGTTGACCGGCCTGCTCGCCGAACCATGCGGAGGTATCCGGTGCGGCGTGATGCAGGCAGACCGGCTGCGCCTGCGCTTCGGCGAACGCCAGCGTTTCCGCGCTGGGCGGGGTGAGCTGCCACAGGCGCATAGCGACATGCGGTACCGCGAAGACGTCCCGCAGCAGGTGCGGGATCATTTCCTGCAGCGTTCCCAGGTCTTGCGCGGCGAACAGCGCCACGGTGAACTCGTGCACCTTGTGCTGCAGGGCCTCGTTCTCCTGCGCGAACGCGATCATTTCCTGCAGCTTCTTTTCCAGTTCCTTGTTCTTCTCGCGCAGCGCGAGCAGTTGCCGCTCGCTCAGCGAAACGGTGCGCCCGCCATGCGGGTGCGGCAGGGTGATCTGCACCAGCGTCTCGAGATGTTCCTCGAAGAATTGCGGATTGTCCTGCAGGAATTGTGCGACGTCTTCCGATCTCATTGCTGCTCCTATATGTTGATTTCGCCTTCGAAAACCGTGATGGCCGGGCCGGTCATCAGTACCGGGGTGCCGTCGCCGCCCCATGCGATGGACAGTGTGCCGCCGCGTGTCACCACGTTCACCGGGCTGTCCAGCAGGCCGCGCCGGATGCCGGCCACGACCGCCGCACAGGCGCCGGTGCCGCAGGACAAGGTCTCCCCGGAGCCGCGTTCGTACACGCGCAGTCGGATATGGTGGCGGTCGATCACCTGCATGAAGCCGGCATTGACGCGTCTGGGGAAGCGCGGATGCTGCTCGATGAGCGGCCCGAGCCGGGCCACGGGCGCGCTTTCGACATCCGCCACCACCTGGACCGCGTGCGGATTGCCCATCGATACCGCGCTTATTTGCAGTGTTTCGCCCGCCACCTCCAGCGCTTCGCTGGCCGCGCCGCTGCCGCCGTGGAACGGGATGAGCGCCGCCTCGAATACCGGCGCGCCCATGTTCACGGTGACGCGCCCGTCCTCTTCCAGACGCGGCGAGATCAGGCCGCTGTGCGTTTCCACCACGATCTCGCGCTTCGGGCTCAGCTTGCGGTCATGCACGAAGCGCACGAAGCAGCGCGCGCCGTTGCCGCACTGCTCCACTTCGCCGCCGTCGGCGTTGAAGATGCGGTAGCGGAAATCGGCTTCCTTGTGCTGCGCGGCTTTCTCGACCAGCAGGATCTGGTCGCAGCCCACGCCGAAATGCCGGTCGGCCAGCAGGCGCAACTGCTCCGGCGCCAGTTCGATGTGCTGGCGTATGCCGTCCAGCACGATGAAGTCGTTGCCTGCTCCGTGCATCTTGGTAAACTTCAAAAGCATCCTTATCCTTTGCTGCCGAGCAACTCGGCATGCCTGAAACAATTCGTCGTATGGTCGTTGACCATGCCGGTCGCCTGCATGAACGCGTAACAGATCGTCGAGCCGACGAACTTGAAACCGTGGTGCTTCAATTCCTTGCTCATCGCGTCCGACTCGATGGTGCTGGCGGGCACTTCGCCCATGCCGCGCCAATGGTTCTGCAAGGGTTTGCCGCCCACGAACTGCCAGACGAACGCATCGAAACTGCCATAGCTGTCCTGCACTTCCAGGAACTTCTGTGCGTTGGTCACGGCGGCCTGCACCTTCAACCGGTTGCGTACGATGCCGGGATCCTGCAACAACGATTCTATTTTATCCGCGTCGTAGCGGGCAATGCGCGTCGCGTCGAAACCGTCGAAGGCGGCGCGATAATTCTCGCGCTTGCGCAGGATGGTGATCCAGCTCAGCCCGGCCTGCGCGCCTTCCAGTATCAGCAGTTCGAACAGGCGCCGGTCGTCGTGCTGCGGCACGCCCCATTCGTGGTCGTGATAGTCGCGGTACAGCGCATCGTCGCCCGCCCAGGCGCAGCGGATCAGATCGGGTGCGGTCATGATTCTTCGCTCCCGCACAACTGTATGCAGTCGCGCCATATGCAGCGGTCCATCACCACGGTGATGCCCGCATCCCGGGCGCGCTGCGCGGCCTCCTCGTGGATGACGCCCTGCTGCAGCCACAGGTGGCGGATGCCGAGCCGGATGCAACTGTCCACGATGGCGGGCACATACTGCGGCGCGCGGAACACGTCCACGATGTCCGGCAGTTCCGGCAGGCTCTCCAGGTCGGGATAGGCCTTTTCGCCCAGCACCTCGCCGACCAGCGGCCGCACCGGGATGATGCGATAGCCCAGCGACTGCAATCCACGCGCGACCCCGAAGCTCGGACGCGCCTTGTTCGGCGACAGGCCGACCACTGCGACCGTGCGTACCCGGTGCAGCAATTGGCGGATTCCTTCGGTGTCGGGATTGGAGAAAACCATGAGCAGACCAGTCTATATTGGGCACCTGCCCGGCAAGATAGCACTTTTGCCGCCCGTGCGACACACCACAGGTGCCCGCGCCGCATTTCCGGCGAGGCGGGCGATGCGCACGAAAAAACGCTATACTGCGCGCCGTTCAAAGCGCTCGTAGCTCAGATGGATAGAGTATCGGTTTCCGAAGCCGAGGGTCGTGGGTTCGACTCCCGCCGAGCGCACCAGCTTCCTGTTTTATCCCGTCTAATGCAGTACACGAAACCCGCTTAAATCAATGGATTTGGCGGGTTTTTTGTTTCATGCCGTCTTTTCCTGTCTATTGCAATCAGGGGGTATGTGGGGGTATATTTTGGCACCAGATACCCCCAGAGCGAAATTTATACCCCCAGAGGTGCGCCATGAAGCTGACAGCAACAGCCATCGTAAAAGCCAAGCCTGAAGCAAAACCCTACAAGCTGGGGGATGGCGGCGGTTTGTTCCTGTTAGTACAGCCCAACGGCTCGAAGTATTGGCGGCTCAAATATCGCCATGCAGGCAAGGAGAAATTGCTTGCCTTGGGGGTATATCCAGACGTGAGCCTGAAAGATGCACGCGCCCGCCGTGATGATGCGCGCAAGCTTTTAGCCAATGGCAGTGATCCCAGCGCAGTTAAGCAGACGCAAAAGCGGCAAGCCCAAATAGCAGCGGCAAATTCATTCGAGGTCATTGCCCGCGAGTATCACGCGCTCAAAAAACCAATGTGGTCTGACCATCACGCAACGGACTGGATCAACACACTTGAGCGCGAAGTGTTCCCGAAGTTTGGGCATCGCTCACTGGCTGAGATTGAAACACCGGATGTGCTGGACATACTGCGCGCACTTGAAGCGCGGGGTACGTTTGAAATTCGGGCGCGGGTATTGCAGCGGGTGCGTGCCGTGTTTTCCTTTGCTATCGGCAGCGGGCGCGCACGACTCAACCCAGCGGCAGGCATCGGGCGCGAGGTATTAGCCCCCACCCCGAAGGTTAAACACATGCCCGCATTGGAAGCGAAGGAAATGCCCCAATTCCTGCGCGCCCTTGCTGAGTATCAGGAGCGCGCAAAATCCAGCCCTATCGTGTTTGCTGCCACACGTTTACTATTGTTGACCTTTGTCCGCACGGGTGAAGTTCGCGGTGCGCAGTGGTGCGAGTTTGATTTAGATGCAGCCCTTTGGACTATCCCCGCCGAGCGCATGAAAGCCCGCCAGCCGCACACCGTGCCATTGTCGCGGCAGGCGGTAGAGGTGATAAGGGCATTGCAGCCGCTTACAGGCCACCAGCCCGCGTTATTTCCAAACCGGAATGGTAACGGTGCGGTAATCAGCGAAAACACCGTGCTGAAGGTCATAGAGAATATCGGCTACAAAGGCCGCATGACCGGGCACGGCTTCCGCACGGTTGCTTCAACCTATCTCAACAATCTGGGCACGATCCGCCCCGACATGATCGAGGCGCAACTGGCACACGGTGACAAAGACCAAGTGCGCGCCGCGTACAATCGGGCGGACTACATGGAGTATCGCAAGGCCATGATGCAGTTCTGGGCGGACACGCTCGACAAAATGCAGCTCTTGGCGGACACGCCGGACAAGATGCAGCAGGGCGGCAAGCTGCCCAAGTGGGCGGACTATGAGCCACATACCGAAGGCTATCGGGCGGCGCAGGTAATCGCGCTGCGCGCATAATTTAACTTGATGATTTTTTCCAATAGGAGGCTGGCATGAAAAGGGTTATTGCGATTTTGGCGATTCTGTCCTTGGTGTTGTCTGGTTGTGGGCTGCAACGCATCAAAGAACAAAAGGCAAGATTTACGGAAGTAAATAATCAGCTTGTCGGTAAAACATACGATGATTTGATAAAGGAAAAAGGAGTACCAACTGGCGAGGCTAAACTATCCAATGGTGGCAGGGTCGTTGAGTATTTCAATTCCAGTACAGAGACATCGGGCGGCGGATCATATTCAACTCCGACCACAACGTATGTTCCTAATCCCAATGGCGGCGCAGGTGCATGGGTGCAAGGCCAGCAACAGCAACATATTCCAGTCAGATCAACAAATATGGTCTGCAAGCTGAACTTTGTTATTTCCCCGCAAAACATCATTGAAAGCTGGAAGGCTGTCGGCAATAAATGTTATTAGGCCAGCTAAACATCCTGCAATAGTGAGTTTCCACGCCTAGCCCGACGGGGCGAAAACGGACACCCTTATCCGCTGGCGTGGGTTTTATTTGAGGGGCGTGAAAGGGGCGTGTGATGGAAAAAGACGATCTCTCACCGAAGGCGTGGGAAAGGCTAAAACGTGAACAGGGTTATTTAATGCAAGCTCGTACCTTGTTTAAGCAAGCCGATGATGATTCATTACTCCAAATGGCCTTTGCTGAAAATACTGATCCTAACGATGCAGTAGATGTAATTAGGCAATTCTCGCTGTTGGTCAAAAAGGGCATTACCCCGCCCCCGCATATTCTGGCTGCCGTTGCGCAAGGTTTTGGAAAATACATTTCCGCATCGGGCGAACTTTCGCTTGATGAGGCATTCGGGCGGCGGAATGTTCAAGGAGTTAAACACCCGCTAAAACAACGCCTCAAAAAAGAAGAGCGTGTGCGCGTATATTGGTTTATCTGGTATCAGCGCAAACAAGCAGAAAATGAGGGCAGCGAGGTTTCAATTTATGCAGCCGCTGCAAAGGCAATTGAGGAATTTAATCTGTCTATATTAAATGGCACTTTGGAAAAAGAATATAGCGCTGCCAAAGTAGAGGCGATTTTTGAGCAGGCATATGAGGTTATGCAAGATCATGGATTTTGAAGGTAGAAAAAATCCCTCTTTATTTTCTACCATCCTATTGCTGATTTTAAAAAAGTAATCTCTATAGTGGGAACCAATGACGCGCTAGCACGGTGCTAGATGCGCATAAACCTCTATGGAGATTTACGTCATGGGCAACGCATCGCAACAAACCGCACCACACCCCGCGCAGTTCTACCGACTGCCACAATTGAAAGCCAAGCTGGAAGTGTCCGGTTCAAGTATCTGGGCATGGGTCAAGGCTGGTAAATTCCCGAAGCCGATCAAGCTCTCCGAAAACTGCACCGCATGGAGCGCAGCGGACGTTGAGGCGTGGGCGCAATCTCGCATCGCTGCTAGCAAGTAAGGGAGCGATCATGGACACCACAAATGACAAGGGCGCACCTCGAACGGTACGCCCTCAAAAACACCACGCGGCAATTCTAACAGCGCCCATGCGCAGCGGCAAAGGTTGCTGAAGTGGTTACAGGAACACGGGAACATAGACACCCTAACGGCTCGCAGCGAGTTGGATATTCTCTGCCCAGCGGCTCGCGTATTGGAATTGCGGCGGCGTGGCTATCCAATAGATACCGTCTGGATCGAGCGCCCAACCGATTGCGGAAAGCTGCATCGTGTCGCGCTGTATGTGTTGCAGTCGGGGAGCGTGTCCGATGAATAACCTAGACTGGCTGGAACGGCTGCAAAGCCTCTCTGTGCGGTTTTCGCATCTCGGTATAGGGGCTGATATTGCCGCACTGTCTGTAATCGAGGCATGGGGCGTGTATCGCTTCCTGTCGCGTTTGGCGGATGGCTAGGCGATGGCAAAAAGCCGATACAAAAATGCGGCAGATAAACGGGATGGCGGCGGGCATGTTGCCATTCCGTTTGCTGTGCTGAACGGTGCGGCCTATATCGGCTTGAGTGCCCATGCGCGCATGTTGCTGTTTGATCTTGCCGCGCAGTATCGCGGCGACAATAACGGCGATCTGTGCATGGCGTTCAAGCTGATGAAGCCGCGAGGCTGGAAGTCTGAGCCGACACTGAACAAGGCCAAGCGTGAATTGCTGGAAGCTGGCCTGATCGTGGAAGCGCGAAGAGGTGCGCGCCCGAACAAGTGCGCCCTGATTGCTTTGACGTGGTACGCGCTGGACGATTGCGGCGGCAAGCTGGACATAACCGCACGATCATTTCCGCGTGGCGCGTACAAGCTGAAAGACCGCCCGCCTGTGATGGTATCGAGTGGCAGAAAAAACGCATCACTTACTTCAGCAGGTGAAGTAGAGCGCGCAGGATAGCTACAGCAGGTGAAGTAAGGGAACCGAAAAAGCGGCCTTACTACTTCACTAGGTGAAGCTATGCGGGCAAGTTTTCTGCCCTCTCTACTACAGCAGGTGAAGTGCTCTATAGAATTACCATCTATCCCGGAGCATCTTGAGAGGTTGAACATGGCAGCAAGGAAATTGAAGGGCGCACCGAAAGAGGATAGTCCGCTAAACAAGTCTGTCCCGGTTATCAAGGGCGCAACCGAAAATGAAACCAACCGCAATTTTGCACGGCTGGCAACCTCGCCGGAGCTTGCGGCGTATCGTGCAATTAACGGGGTGGAAAATAAATCAGGCATTGGCGAGCATATTGACGTGCCCACTTTGCTGGATGAATTGCGCGGGCAAGCGGCAGCGGTCAATCGTGGCGAGTTGAATCATGTTGAGGCTATGCTGATGAATCAGGCAACGGCACTGCAAAGCCTGTTTTCGCGGCTTGCCGAGCGTGGCATGGGTTGCGAACATGCGCCAGCATTTGAGGCGAATATGCGCATTGCACTACGGGCACAATCGCAATGCAGGGCAACCCTCGAAACGCTGGCAGCGATCAAGAACCCGCCCGTGGTATTTGCCAAGCAAGCGAATATCAACCACGGCAGCGGCAACCAGCAAGTGAACAATGGCACACCTGCCCCTGATAATCGGAGCAGTACGCGCACAGGCGCGCACGCGGAGAGAAACCTAATTCAGCCAAACGAACTATTAGAGGTGCAGCATGGCGGCAAGACATTGGACAGTCGAACAACGGGCAGAGCAGGCGGCAAAAATCAGGCAATGGCAGCCGTGGGCTAGATCAACTGGCGCGCGGACACCTGAGGGCAAGGCCGCATCATCGCGCAATGCTTACAAGGGCGGGGTGCGTGCTATGCTGCGCGAAATGTCTGCGCTGTTGCGGGAGCAAAGGGAAGTTTTGAAGCTGATTTAGAGGTGATCCAAAGCCCCTACCCCTTACGTCTGGGGGTATAAATGGGGGTATATTCATAACTCACATTGCGCAAACCAAGCATTAGCGCGCCTTTCAACCGTAAATGTGACTCACGCCGAGCGCGCCATTCCAGGTTGAAAATGGGCACTTGATCATTCAAGCTGCCCATTTTTATTTCCTGCATCGTTTCCGCCAATGCCGCATGACTGCCCCGGATGATGGCGGTCTTGACCTGTACCACGATCTCGTCTGCGAGAAATTATTTAAGGATGCGCTGGGCAAGACGTCATTCCCGCGAAAGCGGGAATCCAGCTTGTTGATTTAACCGGGTTCCCGCTTCTGCGGGAACGACAAAACCATACTTGTTCAGCGCATCCTTAATGTGGAACTCAATGGCTGTGCAACTTTTCTTGTAGCCATACCTTGATCAGTGATTGATAAGGTACATCACGAGAATTTGCAGCTGCCTTAATCGAATCAAGAAGGTGCTGAGGCAGTCGCAAAGAAATTGTTTTTGTAGTCGGTTTCAAATTTGGAAAAACAACACGCTGAGCTTTGGTCCACTCGATATATTCTGTCGAATCATGTTTTTCCCAGAAAGCCTGTTCTGCGGCTTCGTTTGGGAATTTTGGAATTTTTTTAAGTGGCTTGTTCATAAATCGTGCGCTCCTTTCTGTGCATGTCCCTGGCGGAAATTACGCGAATCATTTCTCCGGCATTGCGAAGGGTGAAAGTTATATGCAGCTTTCGCCCATCATCTGTCTTGCCTAGTGCGTGAAATCGGGGCTCGCTTCCACTATGTTTCATATCGGCAATTAGCAGAAGCGGTTCGTTAAAAAAGACTTGTTCCGATTCAGCCATGGAAACGCCGTGTTTATCGTTCTTGCGGGCGTTCCCGTCGTCCCAATCGAATTCCGCAATCTTGGTTAAGTCAATCATGGCTTGTATATTATGATGGTATACATTGGAAAGCAACGTTGAGCTCAATGTGGCAAGCATGCCCGCATGCCCGTCTGCGCGGCGCGCGCGGGTTGCTCGGGGCGGCCTATATACTTCGGCATATGGTTATTTTCCGGATTTGGTGCTAGGTTTCGGGCTGATGTATTTGGGGCCCCCGTGTTATTTGGACGGGGGATAAAGAGCTGGGGCGAAATGAATGGGGCTCCGTCCCTATGTCACTCCCCGGACCTGCGCGAAAAGCCGCGCAGGCCTGTGATTTTGAACGTTAGGGCAATGAAAGTATGCACGTAGTATTCAAAGAGTTCATTGAATCATTGGAGCCCTCCTTCCAGAGACTAATGCGAATGGAGCCTGCCTCTGTTGCAGCGTTGCCACAAGAAATGCCAAATGCGGGAATCTACCTGTTCTCAGAAGGCAAAGAACACTTGTATGTTGGGCGCACTAACACAATCAGAAAGAGGCTTCAAAATCATTGTCGCCCCAGTTCAGGGCACAATTCAGCAACATTCGCATTCAGGCTTGCTCGTCAAATCACAGGCATGACTCAAGCAACATACGCTACTGAAGGTTCGCGGCTTCACTTGGAGTGCGACCCGAAATTCTCAGTAGTTTTCACCGCACAGAAACAACGTGTCAGAAACATGAATGTGCGGTTTGTGTCTGAGCCAGACCCAATGCGCCAAGCTCTCCTAGAAATGTACGTAGCAGTTAGTCTTGGGACACCACACAATGACTTTGATAACCACTAATTGCCCTAATGGACGACTGGGGGCGGAGCCCAATTAATGAATCACCTGGGTGTCGTAGATGCAGTTTGATCTAATTACATAGCCCGGTGAGTCTGGAAAGCAGCGCCATCCGGGTTATTCACTGTCCTTCCCGGATATGCTACAACGCACTGCCGGACTGTCGCGCATGGATTTTCTTGCGGTCGGGTATCCGGGCTGGAGAGAGTGCGCCGCATGTCCGATACATCCAAAATCATTCCTGTCCATTCCGCGAGGGCGCGAGCCGTGTCGGCTTGGCGTGCGCCGGCCATGCCGGGCGTTCATGGGGGAGCCATCGTCGACCGCATGCAGCGTCCGCTGCGTGACCTGCGCATCTCGGTCACCGACCGCTGCAATCTGCGCTGCACCTATTGCATGCCGCGCGAGGTATTCGGTGAACGCTATGCCTTCCTGCCGCGTGCCGAGTTGCTCAGCTTCGAGGAGATCGAGCGGCTGGCCCGGCCGTTCATCCGGCTGGGGGTGAAAAAGATACGCCTGACCGGCGGCGAGCCGCTGTTGCGGCGCGGCATCGAAAAACTGGTCGGGAAGCTTGCGTCATTGCGCGATCCGGAGGGGGTGCCCGTGGAGGTCGCGCTGACCACCAATGGGCTGCTGCTGTCGCAGAAAGCGCGATCGCTGAAGGATGCGGGACTGGCCCGCCTTACCGTCAGCCTGGACGGGCTGAGCGAGGCGACTTACAGGCGCATGAGCGATTCGGAGGTTCCGGTCGCTACCGTGCTGGAGGGGATAGAGGCCGCGCAACGGGCGGGATTTGACTTCATCAAGGTCAACATGGTGGTCCGGCGCGGTGCGAACGACCACGAGATCGTGCCGATGGCCGGGCATTTTCGCAACAGCGGCATCGTGCTGCGCTTCATCGAATACATGGACGTGGGTTCCACCAATGGCTGGCGCATGGACGATGTGGTCCCGGCGCGGGAGATGCTGGAGCGGGTCGCCGACCGATACCCGGTCCATCCGGTCGGCCCCAACTACCACGGAGAGGTGGCGGAGCGCTGGCGTTATCTGGATGGCGGGGGCGAGATCGGGTTGATCGCGTCGGTCACCCAGGCGTTCTGCGACGGGTGCACACGCGCCAGGTTGTCGACGGACGGCAGGCTCTATACCTGTCTGTTCGCGGTGGACGGGCTGGACCTGCGCGAACCGTTGCGCCACGGGGCGGCTGACCGGGCGCTGGACGACATGGTCGCCGGGTGCTGGGAACGGCGGGCGGACCGTTATTCGCAGTTGCGCCATACAGCGACGGCCGCGCAGGGAAAGAAGATCGAGATGTCATATATCGGCGGTTGAGTTATCGTGAACGGCAACGGTATTTACGGATGAAACAGTTGAACCATTTTTCGGATAGCGGCAGGGCGCGCATGGTGGATGTGTCCGGCAAGGAGGCCACGGTGCGCGTCGCCATCGCCAGCGGCATCATCCGCATGCAGCCGGACACCCTGCAGCGCATCCGCGACGGCAAGATAGGCAAGGGCGATGTGCTGGCGGTCGCGGACGTCGGCGCGGTGATGGCCGCCAAGCGCACGCCGGATATCATTCCCATGTGCCATGCCATCGCGCTCTCCGGGGTGCAGGTGGAATTCAGCGAAGTGACCGAAGCGGACGCGCAGGGCTGCGTCGGCCTGCAGGCCGTGGTCACCGCGAGTTGCGTCGGTCAGACCGGTGTCGAGATGGAGGCGCTGACCGCAGTCAACGTCGCGCTGCTCACTGTCTACGACATGTGCAAGGCCATCGACCGCGGCATGCGCATCGAGAACGTGCAGCTCGATGAGAAGCGCGGCGGGAAGAGTGGCGTGTGGAAACGAGAGGAAAGTTCGTGAAAAATTCTGCTGCGCTTGTCATCTCGGGGTTGCGCGGTGCTCGCCGTCCTCATGTACTGGCTGTACATTCCGGTGGCTGCGCGCCGGGCGTCCCCGACCTGTCGGCGCTCGCGACGAATTTTTTCACAAACTTGGGGGAGAAATGATCAATATCCTGTTCTTCGGCCCGGTCGCTGACCGCGTGCAGATGCGCGAGATGGAGATCGAATACACCGACGGCATGACCCTGCACGACGTTACCCGCAAGGTCGGCATGCAACACCCCGGCGCACTCAGCATCGTCAGCTTCATCGCCGTCAATCAGGAGCAGGTGCACGACAAGCAGACGGCACTGAAAGACAACGACGAGATCGCCTTTATGGCGAAATTTTCGGGGGGCTGAAATGCAGAAGATATTCCTGTCATCCCGTCATTCCCGCGAACGCGGGAATCCAGATGGTCAAACCAATCCCTGCGTAGCAGGCCGACTTCCGGGCTTGTCTGCTATGCAGGGCTTTAATACTTGCTGGATTCCCGCCTGCGCGGGAATGACAAAGGAGGGGGGATGAACGAATCTGTCCGCATCCAGCAAGAAGACTTCTCGCAAGACGCAGAGATCGCCGCGCTCAAGGCATCCTCCAGGCGCATCGGCGGCATTGCCACCTTCCTCGGCTGTGCGCGCGACTTCTCGGAAGGGCATGACGTCAGTCAGATCAGCTTCGAGGCCTACGGCAGCATGGCGCTGGCCGAGATGCGCAAATTGCGCGAAGTGGCCATCAGCAAGTTCAACCTGATCGACGCCCGTATCGTGCACCGCGTCACCACCGTCAAGGCGGGCGACAACATCGTGTTCATCGCCGCCGCCGCCGCCCATCGCGCCGCCGCCTTCGACGCCTGCCGCTGGATGATCGACGAACTCAAACAGCGCGTGCCGATCTGGAAGAAGGAGACCACGTTGGAAGGGGAAGCATGGGTCACGCCCCACCCGTGATCATTTTCTCGGGCCATTCCGGTTCGGGAAAAACCACCCTGGTCGAGAAGTTGATTCGCGAACTGGCGCAACGCGGCTTGCGCGTCGCCACGATCAAGCATGCGCATCACAGGGTGGAACTGGATACGCCGGGAAAGGACAGTTACCGCTACAAGGATGCCGGTGCGGTCATGAGCATGCTGCTCACCCGCGATGCGTTGCAACTTGTCGCGGACGCCAGGGAGCAGCGCGAACCGCAGCAACTGGCCGAACGCTTTCTGGGCGAGGCCGACCTTGTGCTGGCGGAAGGTTTCTCGCATGCGCCGGGCGCGAAGATCGAGGTGTTGCGGCGTGCATGTTCGGCGGTCCCGCGCTGTGCCGTCGAGGATGGCCTGATCGCGATGGTCACCGATGTCGCCGGGGCGCACCCGCAGTTGCCGCATTTCGCGCTGGACGACGTGGACGGCATCATCGACTTCATTCTGCAGCGGACCTGAGCATGATCGAAGACTGCACCGCGCTGATCCTCGCCGGTGGTGATTCCAGCCGCATGGGGCAGGACAAGGCGGCACTGGTGCTGGATGGTGCGACCTTGCTGGAGCGCGTGACGGACACGATGCGCGGATTGTTCCCCGGGGTGCTGGTCAGCGTGCGGCAGCCGCGCGCGGAAGTGGCGTTGCCGCAGGTGTGCGATGCCGAAGCGGATGGTGGCCCGCTGGCGGGGCTGGTAGCGGGTTTGGCGGAAGTGGATACCCCGTGGATGTTCGTGCTGGCGTGCGACATGCCGTTCATTCAGCCAGCCATCGTTGCGCGCATGGCTGAATTGCGCGGCGAACATCAGGCCGTGGTGCCACGGGTGGGCGGGCATCCGCAACCGCTGGCGGCGTTCTATGCGGTGCGCGCGCTGGAGACGATGCGCGCGCGTCTGGCGGGCGAAGATAGGAGCTTGCGCGGTGTGTTGCGGGAGCTGGATGTGCGCTATGTGGAAGAAGCGGAATTGCGCGAGTGGGATCCGCAACTGCGCGGTTTTTTCGATCTGGATACGCCGCAGGATTATCAAGCGGCACAGAAATGATTCGTCATTCCCGCGAAAGCGGGAATCCAGTTTCTGAAATGACTGGGTTCCCGCTTTCGCGGGAACGACAAGAATGGTGAGAATGTGATGGCAGATTTGACCGTAGCAGCGGCGCAGCGATGCGTCATCGAAGCGATGAAGAGATCGGGCACGGAGTCGGTGCCGTTGCAGCAGGCGCTGGGTCGTGTGCTGGCGGCCGACATCAAGGCCAATCGCGACCAGCCGCCGTATGACTTGTCGGCGATGGATGGTTACGCATTGCGCAGTGCCGATGTGGTGAGTGCCCCGGTGGTGCTTGAGATCATCGAGGACATCAAGGCCGGCGACATGCCGGGCAAGACCGTACAGGCCGGGCAGTGCGCGCGCATCATGACCGGTGCACCGGTGCCGCAGGGTGCCGATGCGGTGATCCGTGTGGAGGATACGCAGGCTGTGGCGGATGGCGGCCCTCTCCTCGATCCTCTCCCGCAAGCGGGCGAGGAGGCAATCGAGAAAAGCAATTTACGAAATTGGGTGCGCATCAACGTCGCGGTGAAGCCGCGCAACGATATCCGCGACCGTGGCGAGAACATGCGAACGGGCGAGGTGGTGCTGACGGCTGGTACGACGATCACGCCGGGCGTGGTCGGCATGCTGGCGATGGTGAAGGCGGTGAGTGTCGAAGTGTGGCGTTTGCCGCGCGTGGCGATCCTGTCCACCGGCGATGAACTGGAAGGGCTGGACGAGCCGTTCGATGCGAACAAGATCCCGGATGCGAACAGCTATGCGCTGATGGCGCAGGTGCAGGCGTTGGGTATACAGCCCGTGTTGCTCGGCATCGCGCGCGACGAGCCGCAACACTTGAATGAGATGCTGCAACGCGGCTTGCAGTTCGATGTGCTGCTGGTCTCCGGCGGCACCTCGGTCGGCGTGCACGACTACGTGCGTCCCACACTGGAAGCGCTCGGCGTGCAGATGAAGTTCTGGCGCGTGGCGATGAAGCCGGGACATCCGATGGCTTTCGGTGTCGCACCGCTGACCTGGGTGTTCGGGCTGCCGGGCAATCCGGTCTCCGGCATGGTCTGCTTCGAGGAGTTCGTCGGGCCCGCGCTGCGCTGCATCATGGGCCACTCCAGATTGTTCCGCAGTACAGTGACGGCCAGACTGACACGCGATGTGAAGCACAGGCACAGCCGCACCGAGTTCGTGCGCGTGATGCTGGGCAGGGAGGGCGGTGGTTTCATGGCGACGCCGACCGGCGACCAGGGCAGCGGCATCCTGCGTTCGATGGCGATGGCCGAGGGCTTGATGGTGGTGCCGGCAGAGAGCAAGGGCATCGCGGCAGGCGAACAGGTGACGGTACAACTGCTGGATGGCACGGGGTATCTGGATGAAGCTGGTGGAGCGTGGTGACGGGCCTGGAAAAGGCAGTTGTCCAGGAAATACACGAATGATCACGAACAAGAAACAAGAACTTTTGCAGCATGAAATGTAACCAGAAGGGAGTGGCACCAAGTGAATGTGATGCGTTATTTTTCGTGCCTTTCGTGTGTTTCGTGGACGAATTGAGGGTTGCAGAATGAAAGCACGCATCGGTTTCGTGACGGTATCCGACCGCGCCAGCCGCGGTGAATACGAGGACAAGGGCGGCCCGGCGATGCAGGCGTGGTTCACGCGCGTACTGAGCAGCGAATGGGAAGCCGTGGCGCGCGTGATCCCGGACGAGCAAGCATTCATCGAGCAGACGCTGATCGAGCTGTCCGACGGGGAAGGGTGCAGCCTGATCGTCACCACCGGAGGCACCGGCCCGGCACTGCGCGATGTGACGCCGGAAGCGACCGAGGCCGTGTGCGAGAAGATGATGCCGGGCTTCGGCGAACTGATGCGTGCCGAGTCGCTCAAGTTCGTGCCTACCGCAATATTGTCGCGCCAGACCGCCGGGATACGCGGCAAGAGCCTGATCGTGAACCTGCCGGGCAAACCATCTGCGATTGACGATTGTCTGAACGCGGTTTTCCCCGCCGTTCCCTACTGCATCGATCTCATCGGTGGTGCGTATCTGGAGGCCGATCCCGCGCAATGCAGGGTGTTCCGGCCCGCGCACGCGAAGAAGTAAGCCGCACGACTTTTCCGCAACAGCGGCCGGATCGGGAGATGTCAGGGGGACGGCTTGTCTGCGGTGTTCCGGTGCGTGCCGCGCGCGGCCAATATCAGCGCCGAAGAGATCAGCACCACCAGGATCACCGCCCCGTTGAAATGATCCGGCAGGGAGAAGTGTTCGCGTGTCTGCAGGAACAGCAGCACGGTGATCAGCCCGCGCGGGGCGATCCAGACCAGCGGTTTGGCCTCGGCGGGCGGCAGCAGCAGTCGCAATATGGCATGGCGGCTTGCGTAGATGACGGCCAGCATCAGCAGTGCGATCAGCCAGGCGTGGGGCGAGAACACGTCCGACAGATTGGTCCAGTAACCCAGCAGCACGAAGAAGAAACCGCGCACGACGAAGGTCAGTTCCGTGACCAGGATCTTGAATTGCGCAAGGGTCGTGGGATAGTCCTCGTTGATCCAGTGCTGGAAGGGTTTGTGGCGGGTGACGAGAGAAGGTTTGTTGAGCAGTATGCCGAGGAACAGCACCATGATGAGGGGCGACAGGCGCAGCAGCTCGCCGATGGAGTAGAGGGCGAACAGCCCGGCCAGCAGGGGTACGAAGCGGATATGCCCGTCCACGCGCATGAGCACGATCATCAGCGCCAGCGCGCACAGCAGGGAAAGCAGCAGGGACAGCAGGCCGCCGCCCAGCAGGGACAGCAGGGCGTTGGTGACGCTGCCTTCCGCGCCGAACAGCGAAAAGAACACCAGCACGCCGATGATGTCGGACATGGAGCTTTCATAGACCACGAAATTGCGCCCGTCGGGCGGCAGGAAGCCGCTGCTGGGGATCGCCACCGCGCTGCTGATGACGGCGAAGGGGGTGGCCAGCAACAGCGCATGCACCGGGTTGAGGTCCAGCACCAGATGCGCGGCGACAGCGAAGATCAGCAGGCATACGGCGAACCCGGACAGGGCGAGCGAGAAGGTCGAGCTGATGAGGTGGAGGCGCTCGCGTTTCAGTTCGATGTCCAGCGCGCCTTCCAGCACGATGAGTACAAGGCCGACCGTGCCGACGATGGGAACCAGCATGTCGGCCCAGTTCAGCCGTACGCCGATGGAGTCGAGGACGGGTTTTGCGATCAGGCCGCTCGCCACCAGGACAATGACGGAAGGCACGCCCCAGCGACGGCATACGCGCTCGACCGTAAAGACGACGAGCAGGAACAGCGATGCGCTGAGGATGGCCGAGTAGGTCATATTTCAAATTGTGCGAAAGGCATGGGGGGATGATAACAGCGAACCGCTTCCGGCCGCGCAATGCATACCGCCGGCCCTGGATGAAAAAGGCCTCCGGCTTTGCAACCGGAGGCCTGTCTGTTTCAGGTAACGGGTTACTTCAGCTTCTCGATGCCCAGCATTTTCATGATGCTGCCTTCGTAGAACGGCTCGGACGAACCTTTCTTCATCTTGCGGATGAAATATTTCTCGAACCCGACCTTGGCAAGATGCACCCACTTGCCTTCGGAGAACCAGTTGACGTTGCGCGGCGGGATCTGCGGGATCGCCACGAAGGCCACGCCGCTCTCGCCGAAATCGGCCAGGCATACCGCGTTCCAGGTGGCTTCGTGATCGGCCGGTTCACCGTTCAGATCGGCCTTGATGTTGCGCACGGTGGCGGTCACCATGGATTCGATCATGTAGCCGGTCTTGGGGGTGCCGACCGGGATGGGGGTCGCTTCTACCGGGGGAATGGCGACACAGACGCCGACCGCGAAGATGTTCCTGTATTTCGCGTTGCGCTGGTGCTTGTCCACGGTGATGAAGCCGCGCGGATTGGTCAGACCCTCGATGCCGAATACGGCATCGATGCCCTTGAAGGCGGGCAGCATCATGCTGTAGCTGAAAGGCAGTTCGTGCTTCTTTTTTTCCGCGCCCATGTCGTCGTGTTCGGTGACGTACATCTTGCCCGCTTCGACCTTGGTGACCTTGGCGTTGCAGATCCACTTGATGTGCTTGTCGCGCATGCCGGATTCGAGGATGCCCTTGGAATCGCCGACACCGCCCAGGCCGAGGTGGCCGATGTAGGGTTCGGACGTGACGAAGGTCATCGGGACCTTGTTGCGTATCTTGCGCTTGCGCAGATCGGTCTCCATGATGAAGGCGTATTCGTAGGCGGGGCCGAAACAGGATGCGCCCTGTACCGCGCCGACCACGATGGGGCCGGGGTTCTTGCAGAAGTTCTCCCATTCGTCATGCGATGTCATCGCGTGATCGACATGGCAGATGGAGTAGGTGTGTCCGCCGTGCGGACCCAGCCCTTCGACTTCTTCAAAGGCCAGCTTGGGCCCGGTGGCGATCACCAGGTAATCGTAGTCGAGCAGCTTGCCATCGTTGAGTTCGAGCTGGTTCTGTTCGGGATGCACGCGCTTGACGCCGGTGGAGAAGAAATCGATGCCCTTGCGCTCCAGATAGGCGCGCACCGGGAATTCGATCTGCTTGCGGGAACGCCATTTGACCGCCACCCAAGGGTTGGAAGGCGTGAAGTGGAAGTTTTCGCTGTCCGAGACGACGGTCACCTTGTGCTTCTTTTCAAGCACCTCCCTCATTTCATAAGCAGTCGGCATGCCGCCGATGCCCGCTCCCATGATGACGATGTGCGCCATGTTGTCTCCTCCCTGGATAAATGAAGTGTGCAGATGCTGCGCATGCCAGCATTCGGTGTCCTATTAGGCGCAATCCTCGCTCGGGGTGTCTATAGCCATATCGGGGTGGGGGGGATATAACCCCTTCGGGTTGTCTGGGGCGCATCCTGAAATGGGATGTCATGCCCGGGAGGAGGCTGCACGTTCAGCAGCTACGTGACGAATCGTCGTCGGCGGAACCCTGTTCTTTGGCAAACAAGACCGCCGCCTTGACCCTGGACGACAGGTTGAGCTTGTTCAGGATGTGGCGGACATGCTGCTTCACGGTGTCGTAACTGATCGACAGTGTCTGCGCGATCGCCTTGTTGCTTTCGCCGCGCGCCAGCAATTGCAGGATCTCGCGTTCGCGTTCGGTGAGTGACTTGATGGAATGTTTCTGTTCCTGTGCGGGCTGGTCGTTGCGCAGCATCTCGATCATCTTGACGGTCATGCTGGGGGCGACGACCAGTTCTCCCGCCGCGACCCGCCGGATGGCGTCGACCACATCTTCGGGCGCCATGTCCTTGAGCAG
The DNA here is from genome assembly GCA_016716325.1 of Nitrosomonadales bacterium. Lineage (NCBI taxonomy): Bacteria > Pseudomonadati > Pseudomonadota > Betaproteobacteria > Nitrosomonadales > Nitrosomonadales bacterium. The sequence continues at coordinate 1,396,882 of JADJWO010000001.1, read as the reverse complement.
GTATCCCCTTACTCCGGCGCGGATCGCCTTGCCCAGATCCACTTCGGAGTCGCTCATGGTCAGCATGACGACCGGCGTCTCGCACCCCTCGTTGCGCAGCTGCTCCAGCATCGACAGGCCATCCATGGGCTTCATGCGCAGGTCGATGACCAGCAGATCGGGTTGTTGTTCCAGCAATGTGCGCAGACTTTCGATGGTGCCGACCGCACCGAGGACATTGAAACCGTAACAGTTCGAAAGCAGTTCGCTCAGGCCGTTCCGGCACAGACTCTGGTCGTCCACCAGCGCGATCTTCAGGGCATCAGTCATCGTTCGTTCTCCAGTTCGCTCCGGGTTCCGGGAAGAACAATTGTACGCATGTTCCCAGCCCCTTGATGCTTTCCACCTTTATTTCCCCACCGATGCGCTGGGCACGCTCCTGCATGATGATGATCCCGTAATGCCCTTCTATCGGAGAGAAAGTGCCGACGCCATTATCTTCCATCGTGAAGACGTAATAACCGAATAGCTGTTCGACGATCAGTCTGGCATGGCTTGCGCCGGAATGTTTGGCGATATTGGCGAGCGCTTCCTGCACGATATGGAATGCCTGTATCTCGTGTTCAAGCGGCAGGTCGAGGTCGGCGAGGCGGATCGAACAATCGAGCACGATGTCGTGCTGTTTGCGGAACTGTTCGCACAATGTGTGCAAGGCCTGCAGCAAGCCGGCCGGATCCATCTCGCAACGGAAATCGGTGATCAGTTCGCGCACCGCTTTCTGGCCCATTTCCAGGGCTTCATCGATGTCGCGGACGTATTTTGCCGTCATCATTTCATTCTTGTTGCGCACGGTCGAGTCCAGCAGGGCGGTGGTCATGCGCGCGTAGTTCACGGTCTGCGCCAATGAGTCATGGATCTCGTTGGCGATCGACTGGCGCTCCATCAGCAACTCGGCCCGTTTTGCCTCGCGGCTGGATTTGACATATTCGATCAGGGTGGCCAGCAGGTCGGCATAACTGGCCGCCATGGTTGCCGATTTTCCCGATGAGGATCGCGGGGTGTCGAAGAACAGGGTGAAGACGCCGAGCAGGACGCCGGGAGAGTTTCGGCTTTCCAGCGGGATGGAGATGACGGCGTTGAAATGTTTGTGCGACCAGGCATCGCGCCGGGTTTCACAGGTGTCGATGTCCGTCGCGCACATCCCGCGCCGGAAGGAGTCCTTGCCGCATTCCTCGCAGGTCAGTCCCGCAAGGTTCTCGGCACAGAGTGCTTCGCCATCCATCCCGAACGCGCTGATGACATTCAGGGTCTGGGCGTCGGGCAGCAGGACGCGCACCACGCCAGCCCGCGCATTAACGAAGCCGATCGCTGTTTCCAGGAAGGCGTTCAGCAAAGTCTTGAGGTCATTGGCCCGTGAACCGGCAAATTCCTGCGTGACGCACGCGTCCACGCCGCCATCCACGGCGGGAATCACGAATTCGGGATCGCGCGTCCAGCAGAACGCAGTGTCATCCTGTTCTTTTGCCAGTTTCATTTTCCATTCGCGGCATGCAATCAAAAATATTCCTTGGATCGGGCGGTCTATCTTTAGGCGATCACCCCCATCGACCTCCGAGCATGCGATCCGGAGGATGTCCGCTTTTGGTTAATATCAGCAAATCATGTTTTTATCAACCGCATCCTGGCCGGTTATTTCGCCAACCACCCATCAGGGCTACAGGATGACCTACCCGATGTGGGTATAGACGCGCATGGTGTGAATTTTGCCTAATGACGAGTATGGGTTTCTGTAAACGCGGATTTTTAGGGTCATGAAGATATGCATCGTTTCGGATAGCCATGACCGTTCCGCCTCTCTGTTTGCCGCAATCATGGCGGCAAACGCATTGGGGGCGCAAGCCATCATTCACTGCGGCGACCTGATCGGTGCCAATACCCTGCGCGCTTCGCTGGATCTCGGCATACCCATCCACGCAGTCCACGGCAATAACATCGGCGACGTTGCGGCGCTCCATCGCATGATGGCGAAAACGGATCGGCTGTTCACATATCATGGTGAAGAAGCGGTACTGGAGCTGGCTGGCAGAAGGATATTCGTTACCCACATGCCGCACCACGGCCAAGCCTTTGCCTGCACCGGGGATTACGACCTGGTCTGCCACGGCCACAGCCACACTGCGCATGTCGGCAAGCAGAGGCACGTCAAGGGTGGCGCGTGCTGGCTGGTCAATCCCGGCTCCGTGGCGGGTATCAATGCCCCAGGCGTGAAAGCCGTTCCAACATGGATACTGGGCGACCTTGCAACCATGGTTTTTGAAATCCGCAGACTTCCCGGGGTTTGATGAACGCTCCCATCCCAACCAATCAATCCCCCTCTGCGGTGCCGGGCGGGCAGGTTTGGAGGGGTATGTTTTCCAGCCGAAAAAACTGCTGGATATCGCCACAAGTGATGGCGCTATAATCTGTCCCTCGATAACGATCCACAGGGGGAGACCATGCAGCATCTGACACCCAAGGAAGCCTACGACTTCCTGCAAGCCAACCCGGAAGCGGTATTCATCGATGTGCGTAGCGAGATGGAATACATGTTTGTCGGCCATCCGCGCGGATCCATTCTCATCCCCTGGGTGGACGGACCGGACTGGGATGTCAACCCGATGTTCGTCGCCCATGTGCGCAAAGCCGCCAGCGTCAATCGTCCCGTCGTTCTCATCTGCCGTTCTGGCCGCCGCTCGGCGGATGCCGGTCTGGCCCTTGAGAATGCCGGGATAAAGGAAGTCTACAATGTCTCACATGGCTTTGAAGGCGACCTTGACGAAAGTCATCACCGCAATTCGCACAACGGCTGGCGCTTTGACGGGCTGCCCTGGGCACAGACCTGACGGATATCGCGGACTTTTCCGATAGCGAATAAACCTCGCTTCGACCATGCTGGAGCATGGCGATTTCGGGAATGCCGATCCGATAAAAAACAGCCGCGCGACCGTTCAGGCTCGCGCGGCTGTTCATTCTTTGCTGATCGAATCAGGGTGCCTTGGGAGTGGTGTAAGGCACTTCCTTCTGGTGCGGTTCCCAAGTGGTTTCATAACCAACAAAGAACTGTCCCGGTACGATCTCTTTCTGGCGGGTGGTTACGTGGAATGCGTGACCATCTGGAACCTTGGGGCGGCAAAAGGGCTTCTTTTCATCACTCATGATCCTATCTCCTTTGGTTGTAGAAAACGGGTGGCCGAAAGTGGAAGGAGTGGCATGCCGATCTCTCCCACTTTGCTCGTGAAATTATACTGGTTGTCAACGCGTGTAATGCCCCCTCTTTGGGATTACATGCCGTACTCCTCCCTGGGGATTCTCAACGTCCCCTTTGTAGCGGGGGATGATGTGGATATGCACATGGAAGATGCTTTGTCCGGCCGCCGGTCCCACGTTGACGCCGATGTTGTAACCGTCCGGATGGAACGCTTCATCCAGCAGTTTCTTTTCCTGCTGGATGAGTCCCATGCAGGCCGCGACTTCTTCCGGCGTCAGCTCGAAGAAGCTGGCGACATGCCGGCGCGGGATGACCAGTGTGTGTCCCGGACTCGTGGGGTAGGTGTCGCGTGCACTGTAAGCGAGTTCGTGTTGTAGCGACACGCCTCGCGGATCCTTGCAGAACAGGCAGGGATCGTTGGGATCGCGTTTCATTTCTTGTGTGGCCTCAGACGACAACTGAACACCTCTTTCGGTACGTTATACTCGGACGAATAAAATCATCGGCGAGGAAAATATCGTGGCATCGAACAAAGGACGGGCTTACTTTGCATTGCTTGGTTACCATTTCAACCCCGACGACATCACACGTTTACTCGGGATAGAGCCCACTACGGTCAATGCCGCGGGCGCATACAGCGGGCTGGATAAACCCGTGATCAGTTCCTGGGAGTTGTCCACGGAGACCGCTGCCGGAGAGGTGGATGTGTTCGCTTTGACCGACAGTCTCGTCAAGCAGTTGGACCCCCTCAAGGAAAAGATCGTTGCAGTCTGCAAGAGCCACAATCTGTCACCGCGCCTGGGCGTGGCGCTGACCTTGTCCATCGACAAGGGGGAGACTAGCCCTGAAGTCGGCTTCGGTGCGCGCACGATCCGCTTCCTTGCCGATACCGGCTCATTCATCGAGGTGGAGAACAGACTTTCCGAGCGGGTTTGAGCCATTCTTCACCCCGCGACCTGACTGCCTGAAGCGGTCTTCGCCAGCTTCATCTGTTCCTGACAATGCCGCAAGCACAGCGGCTGCAGCGCATGAGAGAAGCATTCGATGATCACTTCGAATTCATCCGCGATCTCTTCCGCGAGTGCGGCGTCGTTGGTCATCTGTGCCAGTACGTTCTGTGCGGTCGCCTTGTTCACGCGGCAGATGACGGATACATGGATGGGCAACTGCTGTTCCATGCCGACCGTCAATGCCTTCTCGTATGAATTGATCGCTTCTTTCACGCGGTCGGGGTTCGCTTCCGATTCGCCGAGATGATGCAAGGTGATGCCCCGGTTGTTATGGGCGGCAGTCAGTTCCAGTGCATGATCGTCCGCGTTGAGTGCAGCCAGTGCATTCTTGTAGGCGACCACGGACTTTTGCAGTTGACGGTTGCCTTTGAGCTGGATGCCGTGGGTGTACAAGGTCGCGCCGAGCTGGTGCATGGTCTGCATCCATTCTTCCGGATGCGCTTCCCGTGTCCAGACCAGCAAGGCGTTGGTATAGGCATCCACCGCGAGCTTCAGCGGGCTGGTCTCCTCTAGCAAGCGGCCCAGCGCCTGATTGGCGGTGCCGAGGTTGTATTGCGTGGCCGCCCATGCCAGCGGCGAGTCTTCCTGAGAAATTCCTTCCAATGCCCGGCTGAAGCACTGGATGGCTTGCTCGAATAAGGTCGCATCCCGGCGCTGCTGACCCAGTGCGGCGAGGATGTTGCCGAGCTTGTTCAGTGTCTCCGCGCGTGGAGAGGCAGCCAGCGATGCCTCCAGCGCTTCGCGCAGGCGCTCCAAGATGCGGGTGCTGTAGCGGTGCTGCTCATAATTTCCGCGCGTGTAGCGGAAGTTGTCCGCGACGGCGACTTGCGTATCCGGCATGGCCGCTGCGGCATCTTGCTCACTCAGCAGACAAAGTCCATCCGCAATGGCGCGTTCCAGTGCCTTGTTCGCGGGGTAGAGGAGGTACAGGGTTGATCGCTTCATTGTGCCCGTTCGAGTATCTCGTTCAATTCCGGATCGGCACCGACCGCTCCGCCCAGCTCGATCTCTTCCTCGGTGGCATCACGGATGGACAGCACTTCCAGCATGAAAGTGACCTCTCTGCCGCAAAGGGGGTTGTTGCCGTCCACGGTCAATGTCTTGTCGTCGAACCGGGTGACGATGAAGTCCTTCGGCTCACCCCTTTCGTTCTCCATGGTGATGGTCATGCCGATCTCGCGGTATTCCTCCGGGACGTTCTCGATGAGATCGGTGAATACCAGTGACTCGTCCCGCTCGCCATAGAGCAGACTGGTGTCGATCGGTACTTCGATGATGTCGCCGACCTTCTTGCCATACAGGGCCTTGGTCACTTCTTCAGACATCACGTCATTCACGCCGTGAACATAACCCAGCGGATAGTCCACGGTGACCAGGATGTCGCCGGTTTTGTTGTCGATGACCTTGTAATTCAGCTCAACGAATTTTTCGTCTTCAATGGTATCTGACATGTCGATTCTTTATATAAACCCAGTCTTAAAAAATGGTTGCGCCAAAGATCCTGACCTTGTCTTTTTCGAAACCCAGCACCAGCCTGCCCAGCCATTCGCCGGGTTTCGCCGTGCTGCGCTGCTTGTATAGCACGGTGACGTATTCGCCGCGACGGATGATGCCCAGATACTCGTAGTCCGGTGACAGGTTCTTTGCCAGTTCGCTTCTTGCAAACTGCCTGCCCATCTCGACCTCATTGGCACCCGCAATAAAGGTGCTGGAAAAGTTGCGCGTGAAAGCGCCGTAGTTACCCTCATTCGAGTATTTGACCAGATCCGCCCACATGGGATGTGCGATCTCCAGTATCTCTTCATCCGTCTTATCAATGATATTCATCAACCCAACTCCATTTTTGCGAAAGGGATAAAAAGAGGACCAACATAAAAATATGCCGGTCCTCTTTAATGTACTACCAAGTTATCGCAAATATCCTTGCGTAAGCCTGATTCTACAAAGCCGGTAAATCAAGCCCGCACTTGCCTAGTGGTGATCGACTGGCGGTGCTTTCTCCACATCGCCTACCAGATGGTAGAGCGGTGCCTTTTCCATCGTGTATTCACCCGTCTTGGGATCGCGACGCGACACGGTCAGTACATGCCAGTTCTGGTCATCCAGCTTCATTGCATCGCCGCGGTAGTAGTAGCCCGGCCAACGTGTCTCCTTGCGGAACAGCGTATGGTGGAATACGCTTTCGGATGTCAGGTAGCGGTGTTTCAGCTCCCATGCGCGTAGCAGTTCGTGGATGTCTGACGCAGCGACCTTTTCCAGGTCTTCACCCAGGATGGCCATCTTCTTCAGACCGATGTTCAGGAGTTTGTCGTTGGTCATGTAGTTGACGCCGAAACCGCCGCAATACTCATCCATCAGCTTCTGCAAACGATCCTGCCCCTGCTTGGGATTGATGAAGTTGGGATTGACGGTACCCGCGACCACTTCGTTGCTATAGACACGATACGTTTCCAGTGGCTTGAAGATCTGCTCCTTGCGACGCTCGATCTGTGCGGAAGAGACGCGGATGCCTTCGGCTTTGCCATCATCGATGTATTTGCAGGCAGCCTTGGCAGCCAGACGACCTTCGGTGAAAGAGCCGGAGGAGAAGGCGTGCGGCGTACCGCCGACCGCATCACCGGCACCGAACAGGCCTTCGATGGTCGTCATGCGGTTGTAGCCCCAGAAATACTCTGGCGGAGACAGGTCTGACGGACCCGAGCACCATGCGCCGCAACCGGTGGCATGCGAGCCCATCACATAAGGCTCGGAGGTGGTCAGTTCGGGGTTCTCGTACTTGGGGTCCACGTCGGTGGCGGCCCACAGCACGGCTTGGCCGACGGTCATGCCGAGGAAGTTGTGCCACCCGATCTCTTCCAGGTGAGGATCCTGGAAGGCTTCCATGGTGACCATGTGGATCGGACCGCGACCGGCATTCACCTCGGAGATGATCGCGTGGTTACGCAGGCAGGTCGGGATGGGGCGGTGCGTGCGGTGAGACACTTCCGGATCCAGGTATTCCTTGCCCACCATCTGCTGCAGGGCGGGGAACCACTTGGATTCGTACTCTTCACCATAGGCGTTCTGGGTGTAGGTCTTGAGGTGCAGGAAGTAGGCGCCGACCGGACCGTAGCCGTCCTTGAAGCGGGCCAGCACGATACGGTTCTCCATCTGGGTCATCTTGGCACCGGCTTCGATCATCAGCCCGTAGGCTGAACCCGAGGACCACGGTGCATACCAGACACGTCCCGCACCTTCACCGACGGAACGCGGCTTGAAGATGTTGGAAGCGCCACCAGCACCGCAGATCACGGTCTTGGACTTGAATACGTGGTAGTTGCCCGTGCGTACATTGAAACCCACTGCGCCGGCGACACGGTTCTCCTTGGATTCATCCATCAGCAGGTGAGTCAGACAGACACGGTTGAACACCTTGTCCGCAGACTTCTTGGCCGCTTCGGCGACGATAGGCTTGTAGGACTCTCCGTGGATCATGATCTGCCAGCGGCCTTCACGCAGGAACGAACCCTTCTTCTCGTTGCGCATGATGGGCAGGCCCCATTCCTCGAAGTTGTGCACGGTGGAGTCGACGTGACGTGCCATGTCGAACGCGAGGTCTTCGCGCACCATGCCCATCAGGTCGATACGTGCATAGCGCACATGGTCTTCGGGATTGTTCTCGCCGAAACGGGTGCCCATGTAGCAGTTGATCGCATACAGGCCCTGGGCGACCGCACCGGAGCGCATGATGTTGGCCTTTTCGGCGATGACGATCTTCTTGTTCTGGCCCCAATATCTCGCTTCGAACGCCGCGCCCGTGCCACCCAGGCCCGCGCCTGCGACCAGGATGTCGATATCGTCTTCAATGATAGTCTGGTAGCTCATCAGTATTGCACTCCCTCTTTGATTTCCAGGCCGTTGGATTCCAGTGTATGCAGCCCACCTTCATCCATGCGGATATATTTCGGCTCGTTGAACAGCAACTCGCTGTCGCGCATCTCCTTGCTGGGGGCCGGCACCTTGGCGAGATCCGGTGTTGCCGAGCCCCAGGGCTTGGTGGTGATGGGGGCCAGCAGTTCCATGTCCTTCTTGCCGTTGCGGAACTTGATGCGCCACGCGATGGTGCCTTTGTCTTCGTCACGGATCACGCGGACGCTGTGACCCAGCGGTGCAAAGTCGGCGTAGCCGCGCACGTCGATGGCATGGTGAGGGCAGGCTTTCACGCAGGAATAACATTCCCAGCACATGTTGGGTTCGATGTTGTAGGCACGTCGCAGTTTCTTGTCGATGTGCATGATGTCGGACGGGCAGATGTCAACGCATTCTCCACAACCATCACAACGCGTCATATATACAAAGGTTGGCATAATAAATCCCTCTATTTCTATAGAAAATTGTCTGGTCGGTATCAGTAGTGTTTTGCTCTTTCAGCCTTGATGCAAAGTCCCATTTTGGGCGGGTTCTTGCCCATGTACATCGGGATATCGGGAAACTTGCGCTGTACTTCAGGATCGGTCAGATCATAGTCAGGGGGCAGATTCTCCCGAGAACCATCAGCCTCGGTGATCTTCTTCTGGTGGGCCGCTGCAGGCTTGAAGAACATGTGGGCGAACTTGGACCAGTACACGCCGCCGAAGAGAACGGTGCTGGACAGGATGAACAAGGCGAAGGGGATGCCCAATCCGCCGCCGGTGAACGACCAGACCAACGCGAAAGTCGAGGTGGCGAGCAGCGAGACGATGAACAGGTCGGCACGCTCGAAGCGGAACCAGGGCAGACCTTCCGCAGCCACGTCAACACGGATGAAAAGCCAGAACCAGTATCCGCCTGCGGCCAGCATCAGTGCGCCGACATGCCAGAGTTGCGGCACCAGGGTGGAAGTGGACTCCGGTGAGAAGATCATGATCGCGGTGGTTACGACGAAGACGATGAAGCCGTACATCATCAGCAGGTGGGAAATCCTGCGTTGCGGATTGTTGAATTCGCCGGCAGCCATCACTTCGTTCGTCAGCACGGAAACAGCAAGCGCCACTTTTTCCCCGCCGCTCACGGACCGTTTTGCGCCCTTCTTCGCTTTCTTCGCATTCTCGAAAAAGTACTGCGCGCTTTTCTTGTGAATCATGTCAAGTATCGTCCCGCCCATGACCAGCAGAACCATAAGGACGATATACCCCTGCATCATTGCAGGCGAAATAACGTCAGAAAGCGTGACAAAAGGGTTGCTCGTGAACATCAGGTTCTCCTTAAAAAAATTAGTCACAAGTTATCAGTCAATCGACTGGTCGTCGAGTAAGGAAAATTCCAAATATCCCTCATGCCGCCAACCCGCCACCATTACCTTACTCAAGGGGTGTCTAACGCCCCGAATGTCCGCTCAGTTTCACTTCCACTTTTTCATGCTCGGCCAGTCCGGCATAGTATTCGCGCAAGATCGCCAGCACTTCCGGGCGGCTGAATTCAGCAGGGACTTCCGACCCTTCGGAGAGCATCTTGCGCAACTTGGTCCCGGATAGCAGCAGACGGTCTCCATCGCCGTGCGGGCAGGTGCGAGCCGAGGCCATGCCGCCGCATTTGTAGCACCAGAACGTCCAGTCGATCTTCAGCGCCTGGGTCTCCAGCGCGTCTTTCGGAATCTTGTCGAAGATGTGGTGCGCGTCGAACGGGCCGTAATAGTTGCCGACGCCGGCATGGTCGCGCCCCACGATCAGGTGCGAGCAACCGTAGTTCTGGCGGAACAGGGCATGCAGCAAGGCCTCGCGCGGTCCTGCGTAGCGCATGTCCAGTGGGTAGCCGGCCTGGGCGATGGTCTTGGGTACGAAGTAGTTCCTGGTCAGTTCGATGATGGCATGGGTGCGCACCTCGGCCGGGATGTCGCCCGGTTTGAGATTGCCGAGCAGGGAATGGATCAGCACGCCGTCGCATACCTCGATGGCGATCTTGGCCAGATATTCGTGCGAGCGATGCATCGGGTTGCGCGTCTGGAAAGCAGCGACCTTGCTCCAGCCCAGCTCGGTGAACAGTGCCCGGGTCTCTTTCGGCGTCATGAACAGCGGGCCGTATTTCTGCGGGAAGCCGCCTTGCGACAATACCTTCACCGGTCCGGCCAGATTCACTTCACCCTGCTCCATCACCATCTTCACGCCCGGGTGTTCAAGGTCGGTGGTGCCGAACACGGTGGCGCATTCGTGCGCCTTGTCTATGGAATACTTTTCGGTGACGCGCATCGTGGCGACAACACTGCCGTCGTCCGGATCGGTCAGCGCGATGTTGCTGCCGGTGGAGAGGGTATCGGCCATCTCCCTGGCGACGGAAAGTGTGATCGGGATCGGCCAGAACAGGCCATTGGTCAGGGTCATGCCATCGCAGACGCCTTGCCAGTCGGCGTGCGTCATGAAGCCGTCGAGCGGGGTGAAGCCGCCGATACCGAGCATGATCAGATCGCCCTTCTCGCGCGAGCTCACGGCTACTTTCGGGTAGGCATGAGCGCGTTGCATTTCGGCGATAAGGTCGTCTCCCTCCAGCAGCAGCGGGTTGAGGTTGCCGCCGCCATGCGGGTTCACCAGAGCCATCTTCTACTCCAATATCAAATTAGCGTACGCTGACTGCCGGGTTGTTCGATACCCGGTTCGAATGTCGGGCAATCCTAAGACTTTTGCCGAAAGACCACGATACCCCTAATGGGTTATATCCTGATAGCTCATCACGGTTATGGAGGCGAGGCCATCCATTGCGCATACTGACCCACCCTTTCGGAGAAGGTTGATTGCTCAATTCCGGGCGACCGGGATCGAAGCGTTAGACCGCAAAAGATATCGCATGAAAACCCGACATTTTGGTGACTCGTCCAGCACGATCTCCCCATTGCATGACCCGCTGGCGTCTCCGGCGCCGGGCGCGACGACCGAGGTGCGCAATACCACCTGCTACATGTGCGCGTGCCGCTGCGGTATCCGTGTGCATATCCGCAACGGCGAGGTACGTTACATCGATGGCAATCCGGATCATCCGCTGAACGGTGGTGTGATCTGTGCCAAGGGTTCTTCCGGCATCATGAAGCAGTATTCGCCGGCACGCCTGACCAAGCCGCTACGCCGCAAGCCGGGCAGTGAACGCGGGGCCGGGGAGTTCGAGGAGATCAGTTGGGAGGAGACTTTCTCCATCCTGGCCGAACGGTTGGGCAAGCTGCGTGCCACCGATCCGAAGAAGTTCGCGCTGTTCACCGGTCGCGACCAGATGCAGGCGCTGACCGGCATGTTCGCGCGCCAGTTCGGCACGCCCAATTACGCGGCGCATGGCGGTTTCTGCTCGGTCAACATGGCGGCCGGCATGATCTACACCATCGGCGGTTCGTTCTGGGAATTCGGCGGTCCCGATCTGGAACGCTCCAAGCTGTTCATCATGATCGGCACGGCCGAGGACCACCATTCCAACCCACTCAAGGTCGCGCTGTCCAAGTTCAAGCGCGAGGGCGGCCGCTTCATCTCGATCAATCCGGTGCGCACCGGCTACTCGGCCATCGCCGATGAGTGGGTGCCCATCCGTCCGGGTACCGACGGTGCGCTGCTCCTCGCCATCATTCACGAGATCATCGAGCTGGGACTGTATGACCGTGAGTTCCTGGTGCGCTATACCAACTCTGGGCAACTGGTGAACCTCGACGATAAACACGACGAGTTCGGCATGTTCGTGCGTACCGAGGTGCCCGAGGAAGAGGGTTGCTACGACCCGCAGAACAAGCTTTGGTGGGACCGGAATACCAACAAGCCGGTGGTGACGCACGCTGAAGGAGCCGATCCTTTCCTGCGCGGCGAGTTCAAGCTGAAGGATGGCGTACCGGTCAAACCGGCATTCCAGTTGTTGAAGGATCGTGTCGCAGATTACACGCCGGAATGGGCCGAGGGCATCACCGGCATACCGGCGGCGACCATCAAGCGTCTGGCGCACGAGATGGGCATCACCGCGCGCGACCAGAAGATCGAACTGCCCATCGCCTGGACCGACAGTTGGGGCAAGGAGCACCAGACCGTGGTCGGCAATCCGGTGTCCTTTCACGCCATGCGTGGTTTGGCCGCACACTCCAATGGCTTCCAGACCATACGTGCATTATCCATCCTGATGACGCTGCTGGGCACCATCGACCGTCCCGGCGGGTTCCGCCACAAGCCGCCGTTCCCGCGTCCCATCCCGCCCTGCGCGCGCACGCCGAACGATCCGCGTGCGGTGCAGCCGAACACGCCGCTGGATGGCATGCCGCTGGGCTGGCCGTCCGACCCGGACGACCTGTTCGTAGACGCCGAAGGCAAGCCGGTGCGCATCGACAAGGGCTTCTCCTGGGAATATCCGTTGTCGGCGCACGGCCTGATGCATAACGTCATCACCAACGCCTGGCGCGGCGACCCCTACAAGATCGATACCTTGCTGTTGTTCATGGCCAATATGGCATGGAACTCCAGCATGAACACCAGCGAAGTGCGCAAGATGCTCACCGACAAGGACGAGAACGGCGAGTACAAGATACCCAACATCGTGGTGTGCGACGCCTTCCATTCCGAGACCACTGCCTTTGCCGACCTCGTCCTGCCGGATACGACCTATCTGGAACGTCACGATGTGATGTCCATGCTGGACCGTCCGATCTCCGAGTTCGACGGCCCGGTGGATTCGGTGCGCATCCCGGTGATGCCGCCGACCGGCGAGTGCAAGCCGTTCCAGGAGGTGCTGATCGAACTGGGAACGCGACTGAAGCTGCCGGCCTTCGTCACACAGGACGGCGCACGCAAGTATCGCGACTATCCCGACTTCATCGTCAACTGGGAGACCGCACCGGGTTCCGGCATCGGCTTCCTGTCCGGCTGGCGCGGCAAGGGCGGCGAGAAGAGCATGCGCGGCGAGCCGAACCCGAACCAGTGGGAGATGTATGCCAAGAACGATTGTGTACACCACGAGGTGCTGCCGCGTTCCTACCAGTTCATGCGCAACTGGAACCAGGGTTATCTGGAGTGGTCGCAGCGCAACGGTATCACGCGCTATTCCGAGCCTATCCTCATCCACCTGTATTCCGAGGTGTTGCAGAAGTTCCGCCTGGCTGCACAGGGCAGGAGCATCTCGCGCCAGCCGCCGCAACACCTGCGCAAACGTGTGGAGACCTATTTCGATCCGCTGCCTTTCTATTACGAGCCGCTGGAGACGCAGGCCAGCGACAAGCAGAAATATCCGCTGTCCGCCGTGACGCAACGCCCGATGGCGATGTATCACTCGTGGGATTCGCAGAACGCCTGGTTGCGCCAGATCCATGCGCACAACTATCTGTATGTGAACGCGCTGACCGCGAAGAACGCCGGCATCGGCGACGGCGACTGGATATGGTGCGAATCGCAATGGGGCAAGGTGCGCTGCATGGCGCGCTACAGCGAATCGGTGGAGCCGGGCACGGTGTGGACCTGGAACGCCATCGGCAAGGCCGCCGGCGCCTGGAACCTGACCCCGCAGGCGAACGAATCGCAGCAGGGCTTCCTGCTGAACCATCTGATCTCGGAAGAATTGCCGAAGCAGCCGGACGGTCCGCGCTACTCCAACTCCGATCCGATCACCGGACAGGCGGCGTGGTATGACGTGCGCGTGCGCATCTACAAGGCGGAAGAGGGTGAACCGGAACAGACCTTCCCGCAGTTCGAACCCATGAAACGATATCCAGGCATGAAGGAAGCGCCGAACTGGCTGGCTTACTTCGGTGGTGGCAAGAAGAAGGGCGGTGTCAAATGACCTTGAAAAAGACCTCTGTCCACGAAAGACACGAAAAAACACGAACAAAAACCAATAAACCTGTTTCCATGACATTTGGCTTGATGGGCAGAACACCAACTTCACACGTTTGCGCCGAGCGATTCAATGTCTGCCCCACCCATTTCGTGCTTTTCATGGAAAATGGGTCGGAGGTTCCGTTATGACCCAACTCGCCCTTGTCATCGACCTGAACGTCTGCGTGGGCTGCAGCGCCTGCGTGACCAGTTGCAAGGAGTGGAACACGTCCGGTTCGGCCGGCCCGTTGGTGGATGAACGTCCGTACGGCGAGAACCCGACCGGCACGTTCTTCAACCGTGTACAGACCTACGAGATGGGCACGTTCCCGAACAGCGAGACGCTGCACTTCCCCAAATCATGCCTGCATTGCGAGGATCCGCCGTGCGTGCCGGTGTGTCCGACCGGCGCTTCGTACAAGCGCAAGGAAGACGGCATCGTGCTGGTGGACTACGACAAGTGCATCGGCTGCAAGTATTGCTCCTGGGCTTGTCCGTACGGCGTGCGCGAGTTCGACGAGCAGCAGAAGGTGATGAAGAAGTGCACCCTGTGCGTGGACCGCATCTACGACATGACCATGCCGGAAGCGGACCGCAAACCATCCTGTGTAAAGGCATGCCCGACCAGCGCACGGCTGTTCGGCGACATCCACGATCCGGAGTCGGAAGTGTCGCTGGCGATCCGTGAGGAGGGCGGTTATGCGCTGATGCCGGAATGGGGCACCCATCCCTCCAATCACTATCTGCCGCGCCGCAAGACCAAGATGAAGATCCATGCCGACGAACTGGAGCGCGCCGACAATCCGCTCAAGCTGGATCACCAGTTGCCCATGCCGGACAAGGATCAGTCCACGATGGATGATGCCTCCGCTTGGTAATTTGAAAGAAGCGTAAGAATATGAAACCAGCATTCTCTGTGATCTTTTTGACCACCCTGATCGGTGCGGGGCAGGGGCTGTTCCTGGCGCTGTTCACCCACCAGTCCTATGCCCTGTTCGGCCAGTTGCCGATGCAGTCCGATGCCTTCTATGGCTATGGCAGCGTCATCGTGCTGGTCTTGCTGGCGGCTGGGCTGGTCGCTTCGTTCTTCCATCTCGGTCGCCCGGAGCGCGCATGGCGTGCCGCCACGCAATGGCGCACTTCGTGGCTGTCGCGCGAGGTCATCGTGCTGCCCATCTTCATGGGGGTCGCCTTCCTGTTCGGCGTGTCGCATCTGGCCGGATTCCGCCCGGAGGTCGTGACGCTGCCCAGCGGTCTGGTGATCGATCTTTCCGTGTTGCTGGGGATGCTCGGGACGCTGCTGGCCTTTGCGCTGTTCGTCTGCACGGCGATGGTCTATGCCTGCCTGCGCTTCCTGCGTGAATGGAATTCGCCGCTGACGGTCATCAACTACATCCTGATGGGTGGTTCGTCCGGCTTCATACTGGCCGCCTTCTATGCCGCCTCGGCCTCCCCCGATCAGGCTGATTTCTTTGCAGGCTGGGCCATCATCATTACCGTGCTGGCGTTGTTGGGGCGTGTCGCTTCGCTGGTCAGGAATGCTCGCCTGAAACCGATATCGACCATCCAGACCGCCATCGGCGTCAAGCACCCCCACATCACCCAGCGCAACTACGGCGCGATGGGGGGGGCGTTCAATACGCGCGAGTTCTTCCACGGCAAGAGCGCGGCCTTCCTGCGCATGATCAAGCCCGCGTTCATGTTGCTAGCCTTTATCCTGCCGCTGGTGTTGCTGGCTGCGGGGCTGGTATCACCCGGTTTGCTCGCTCTTGCGTTTATACTGCAATACGTCGGGCTGCTGGCGGAGCGCTGGTTCTTCTTCGCGCAGGCCAACCACCCGCAGAACCTTTATTACCAGACCATAGGCTGATGCAAACCTGATGTCGCTCCGCCCTTGCAAAGACTGGCTGTGCCGGATGCTTCCATTCATGCAATGGAGGCATCTGGTAGACAAGCAATCCACCCGTGACGACCTGATCGCCGGTCTGACCGGCGCGATGATCGTGCTGCCGCAGGGCGTGGCATTCGCCACTATCGCCGGCATGCCGCCGGAATACGGCCTGTATGCCGCCATGGTGCCGGCCATCATCGCGGCCCTGTTCGGTTCGAGCTGGCATCTGGTCTCGGGCCCGACCACGGCCATCTCCATCGCGGTGTTCGCGGCCATCAGCCCTTTTGCCGAGCCGGGTTCGCCCGAGTTCATCAGCATGGTACTGACGCTGACCTTTATGGTCGGCGTGTTCCAGCTCATTCTTGGCCTGGCGCGCATGGGCGTGCTGGTCAACTTCATCTCGCATACCGTGGTGATCGGCTTCACGGCCGGGGCGGCATTGCTGATCGCCTTCAGTCAGGTGAAGCACTTCTTCGGCATCGACATTCCACGGGGCGCGCATTTCCATGTGGTGGTCGAACAACTGATCCTGCAAATAGACCACATCAATCTCTATGTGACCTTCGTCGGGGTGATGACGCTGGCTTCCGGGATATGGGCGAAGCGCTTCATTCCCAAGATGCCGTACATGATCGTCGCCATGGTGGTCGGCAGCGTCGTGGCTTGGCTGATGAATCTGGAGATCGGTGCCGAACATACGGCGATCAAGACCGTGGGCGCCCTGTCCGCGCAGCTGCCGCCATTCGTGCTCCCGGATTTCTCCTATTCCACGCTGCATCAGGTGATGTTCCCGGCACTGGTGGTGACCATGCTGGCGCTGACCGAGGCGGTCTCCATCTCGCGTTCCATCGCGGTGAAATCGGAACAGCGCATCGACGGCAACCAGGAATTCATCGGCCAGGGCTTGTCCAATCTGGTCGGCAGTTTCTTCTCCAGCTACGCATCCTGCGGTTCGTTCAACCGTAGCGGGGTGAACTATGCGGCAGGTGCGAGAACGCCGCTGGCCACGGTGTATGCCTCGATCTTTCTGGTGCTGATCCTGTTGCTGGTGGCACCGCTGGCGGCTTATCTGCCGACGGCAGCGATGGCGGGTATCCTGTTTCTGGTGGCGTGGGGGCTGATCGATTTCCACCATATCTCCGGCATCATGAAGACCAGCCGGGGTGAGACCGTCATCCTGTGGGTGACACTGATCGGCACCCTGATCGATCTGGAGAAGGGCATCTTCTTCGGCATCCTGCTGTCGCTGGCGATCTACCTGTACCGCGTTTCCAAGCCGGGCATGCTGCCGGTCGTGCCGGCCAAAGAAGAGGGCGCCTACCATTTTGTCGGCGCGGAAGATCACCCGCAATGTCCGCAGCTATCGATCATGCGGATCAACGGTGCGCTGTTTTTCGGTGCGGTTGATAATGTGCGCGACCGGCTGCAGCAGGTGGACATGGATAATCCGCAGCAGAAGTCGTTGCTGCTCACGGTGCGGGGATTGACCTTCGTGGACGTGGCCGGTGCCGATATGCTGGCGCAGGAGGCCCGCCGCCGCAAAAAGATGGGCGGCAGCCTGTACTTTTATTCGTGCAAGGAGCCGACCATCGATTTTCTGAGAAAATCCGGAGCGATGAAAGACATCGGCGAAGAGAACTTTTTCCCGGTGATGTCGAACTGGGTCGAGCCCATCTACCGCAACCTTGATCCGGATATCTGCCGGAACTGTACGGCACGTATCTTCGCGGAATGCCAGAATGAACTGCCAAATGGCGAATCGCGCCGGTAATTAAAAGGCCGCGGCAGGCATCCAAAAAACAAACCAAGGAGGTGTGGCATGTCCGATTCAAAAAGCGGATGGAGTAAGACGCTGCTGTGGGGAGGGGTCACAGGGGTGTGTTATGTGATCTTGTTCGAGTATGCAGAGGCATTGATCGAGCTGGCGCACACCACGGTCGATACCTGTGCGGCAACGGCAGGCGACAAGACCGTATATTTCAGGAAGCCGGAAGCGGCCCAGTGTGTGACCAAAGGCGGTGAAATGATTGAAGGGAATCCATGGCATGCGCTGGTGCCTATCGTCATCGCATTCATTTTTTCGTATTTCCACGGCGCATTCACCGGACATTTCTGGGAAACGCTGGGGCTGACAGCAGCCAAAAAGAAATAAGGGGTCCGAGAAATGGAAGTCATCGAATTCATCGACCTCAACCTGACCAATTCCATTCTGCTCATCCTGACCGGTTTTGTGGGGGGGATGGTGTCCGGCTTCATCGGCTCCGGCGGCGCTTTCGTATTGACTCCCGCCATGATGACCATGGGCGCGCCCGGTATTGTGGCGGTGGCCTCCAATATCTGCCACAAATTCCCCAAGGCTCTGGTGGGAGCCATCAAGCGCAATAAATACGGCCAGGTGGATGTCAAGCTGGGACTCGTGCTGGGCGCCTTTGCCGAGGGCGGCATGCTGTACGGCAAGCACATCATGACCGGCATCAAGAACACTTACGGAGCGACAGGCACCGACCTTTATGTATCGGCGATATTTGTCGTGGTGCTGGCCATCGTCGGCGGTTTTGTGTTGCGCGACTATTTCAAACTCAAGGCAGCGGGACAGGCAGCCGAACATAAGCTTACGCCTATCGCCAGGTGGATACATTCCGTGAACATCCCCGGCACCATGGTCTATTCACGAGGGGCCAATGCGAGCATTTCCGTTCTGTTCCTGGCGCCGGTCGGATTTGCGACCGGTATGCTGGCTGCAACCATCGCGGTAGGCGGATTCATCGGGGTACCTGCCATGATCTACCTGTTCGGCATTCCCGCCATCATGGCTTCGGCGACCGAACTGGTGATCGCTTTTGTCATGGGGCTAGGTGGCACCCTGTTCTATGGTTTGGAGGGTATGGTCGACATCCGTCTGGCGATGCTGATTCTGTTCGGCTCGCTATTCGGCATCCAGATCGGCGCCATCGGTACGACCTATGTCAAGGATCAGCAGGTCAAGCTGGTGATGGCGGTCATCATGCTGACCGTACTGCTCTCTCGGTTCTTTTATATTCCGGGATATTTGGGCAAGCTGGGCATGATCACCCCATTATCCGGGGAAACGCTCAAGGTACTTAAGGTGTTGGGCGATGGGGTGTTGGTGCTGGCATTGCTGCTGGGCGGATTCATCGTCCTCGCTTCTCTGTTCAAGGGCATGCGTGAACATCGCAGGCAGCACGAGATACTGTCCGATAAGGATGGATATGCGGATTGAGTATCATCGCTGGCAACGGAAAAGGTCACCGATCGGTCTCAACAATCGGGCGCGCCTTTCAGGTGCAGGACAACCCTCTATGACGACAGCCTTAATTCCCCCGGCCATCGACGGGATATGCCGGGGTATGGACGGAAGAAACGGCAAGCGACCGGACTCATGGGGTTGTCGTCGCAATTGAACATCTCGCAATATTTCCGCCCGCGCCTGATCGACGCGCTGCATGGTTACGACAGGTCGCGCCTGGGTACCGACATCACCGCCGGCATCACCGTCGGCATCGTCGCCCTTCCCCTCGCCATTGCCTTTGCAATCGCTTCCGGCGCGAAGCCCGAGGCCGGTATCTTTACCGCCATCATCGCCGGCTTCATCATCTCCGCGCTGGGCGGTTCGCGCGTCCAGATCGGCGGACCGACCGGCGCCTTCATCGTCATCGTGTATGGCATCGTCGCGCAATACGGCTACGCCAACCTGCTCATCTGCACCCTCATGGCGGGCGTGATGCTCATCCTGATGGGGGCCTTCAAGTTGGGCAGCCTGCTCAAGTATTTTCCGCGCCCGCTCATCATCGGCTTCACCAACGGCATCGCGGTGCTGATCGCGCTGTCCGAGATCAAGGATTTCCTCGGGTTGAAGATAGATGCCCTGCCTGCAGAGTTCTTCCACAAGATCGCCACGCTGGCGCAGGCGCTGCCCACCTTCGATCCGATCACCCTCCTGCTGGCCGCGCTCAGCGCGCTGTTCATCTGGTTCTACCCCAAACAGTGGGCACAACGCATGCCCTCACCCATCGTCGCGCTCGTGCTCGGCACCGCCGTCATAGCGCTATTCCATCTGCCGGTCGAGACCATAGGCTCGCGCTTTGGCGGAATCCCGCAGGGGCTGCCCGAGTTCATCGTCCCCGAGGTCACACTGGGCGATCTGCGCCATCTCATCATGCCTGCCTTCACCATCGCCCTGCTCGGCGCGATCGAATCGGTGTTGTCTGCCGCTGTTGCGGACGGGATGATCAACGACCGGCACGATCCGAACCAGGAACTGATGGCGCAGGGCATCGCCAACATCGTGGTGCCGTTCTTCGGTGGCATCCCTGCCACCGGCGCCATCGCGCGCACCGCCACCAACGTGCGCTCCGGCGCGACCAGCCCGGTCTCGGGTATGGTGCATGCGCTCACCTTGCTGCTCATCGTGCTGGTCGCCGCACCGCTGGCGCAATACATCCCGCTCGCATCACTGGCCGCGATCCTGATGATCGTGGCGATCAACATGGGCGAGTGGGACGTGTTCAAGCGGTTGAAGGGCTATCCGCGACAGGATGCGGCGGTGCTGCTGGTGACGTTTTCGTTCACAGTAGTCTTCGGCCTGACGGTGGCGGTGGAGGTCGGGCTGCTGCTTGCTGCCGTGTTCTTCATCCGTAACATGACCGAACTCTCGCATGTCCGACTCTCGGAAGAACATACGGCGATGCCGGACGACGGCGAGGCTACGCTGGCGCGCAAGATGGCGCCGCCGGGCGTGCTGATCTACCGGCTGTACGGCGCGTTGTTCTTCGGCATCGCCGACAAGCTGGAGGATGTGCTGCACCAGCAGCACACCGAGCCGGAGGTGTTGATACTGAACATGACCGAGGTCATCAGCATGGATGCCAGCGCGCTGCATGTGCTGGAGGATATGCATGCCAAGCTCAGGAAACGCGGCAAAAACCTCATCCTGTGCGGCCCCCATACCCAGCCGTTTGTGCTGATGAAGCAAGCAGGATTCATCGAGGCGGCGGGAAAGGCAAACGTGGTGGCGAACCTGGACGACGCGATATTGAGGGCGCGGGAGTTGCTCGCATCGCCATAGGAGGCGGAGCCGGCCCGGCCGTGTTCGCACTGACGTGCCGCACTGGCGCCCCCTCGTTCCTTATGCGTGTTGGCCGGTGGCATGAGCCTGCGGCTCAACGCGGGGCTGATGAGCCTGACCAGCCTGATCTATTGACCGGGCCGAGATGTTTCCGCTTGTGTTCGGCGGGTCGAGTAGTGCATGATTGCCGCATAACCCAAAAGGGTTATGGACTATCTGGCATCAAGTAATATCCAATCGCACGAGCTTTGATCCATTCATGGGAGGGGGCTGGATGCACGCAAGTTCAGAGATGGCGGATCTGCAGCGACGCAGTCTGTTGAAGACTGCGGGCGGTCTCGGCCTCGTTGGCCTGTTTGCGACACTGGGGTTGTTCCCCGCATCCGCCTCGGCCGAAGAGCTCAAGCGTACCGTGTTCGACACCAAGAATCTGGATGAAGCGCTGGATGCGCTTGGGGGGTTCCTCGCCGAGCAAAGCTCTCTGGTCGGTCTGACCGCGCCCGATGTGGCAGAGAATGGCGCGCTGGTTCCCGTCACCATCGAAACCTCGCTTGCCGGCGTCTCACAGATATCCATTCTGGTAGACAAGAATCCCACCATGCTGGTGGCGAATTTCACCATACCGTCTGGTACACCCGCCTTCCTGACCACCCGCATCCGCATGGCGCAGACTTCCAGCGTGATCGTTCTGGTCAAGGCAGGGGGCAAGTTCTACCGTGCCGGCAAGGAAGTCAAAGTGAATCAGGGGGGGTGCTGATGTCCAACCCGACCCGGATACGTGCCACCGCGAAGGACGGCCTTACCGAGGTCCGTTTGATGATGCAACACGAGATGGAGAATGGCCGTCGCAAGGACGAAGCCGGCAATCTCGTGCCCGCCTGGTATATCACCGACATGCAGGTCAAGCATCAGGGACGCACTGTCCTGTCTGGCCAGTTCGGCACGTCGGTCTCCAAGAATCCCTACCTGATCTTCCGCTTCCAGGGCGGAAACAAAGGGGAGAGGGTGTCTGTTGCCTGGACCGACAATCGGGGTGACAGTCGCGAGGATCAAACGGTCATCGACTGACCGTGGCAGGGCAATGCCGCCGAAAGGCGGAGGGGTGACGTGTATTCCATCATTATTAAAAGGGAGGGTCGCACAATGAAGTTATTTCGATTGCTGATTCTTGTCATCGGTCTGTCGCTGGGCGCGATGGCCCATGCCGATGCGGACAAACACTCGCGCAACATCGCCGCTTCCTGTTCCGCCTGTCATGGCACCGATGGATACAGCGAAGGGGGGATGCCGGTTCTGGCCGGCATGGACAAGGCGCTCTTCGTTGCGCAGATGAAGGATTTCAAATCCGGTGCACGTCCCGCCACGGTGATGCACCAGCACGCGAAGGGCTATTCGGATGAGGAGATCGGCATACTCGCCGATTTCTTCGCAGCCCAGAAGCGCCGCTAACCCATAACTAATCAGAGGAGCACATCATGACATTCAGTCGTCGGGATTTCATCAAGGCCAGCGCGGCAGGGATCGTGATCGGCGCATTCCCCGGGTTGGCGTTCGCATCGAGCGAACTTGTCAGAAAGAAGGGATTGCGCGTGGTCGTGGTCGGTGGCGGTTTCGGTGGTGCCACAGCCGCCAAGTACATCCGCAAGTGGAGCAACAACAAGATCGAAGTGGTGCTGGTCGAGCGCAATCCGCTGTTCATCTCCTGTCCAATGAGCAATACGGTACTGGGGGGTAGTCGCAAGATCGAGGATCTGACCCTGAGCTACGACACCTTGGAGAAGAAGTACGGCGTCAAGCTCATCAAGGGCGAAGTCAACGCCATCGATGTCGAGAAGCAGACGGTCATGCTGGAGAGGGGGCACCTGAAATATGACCGCCTTGTCATCGCTCCGGGCGTGGATTTCATGTTCGACAAGATCGAGGGGCTCGATGCCAAAGTGGCGGAAGAGAGTATCCCGCATGCATGGAAGGCCGGGGCGCAGACCGTCATGTTGCGCAAGCAACTGGAATCGATGCAGGACGGTGGCGTCGTGGCGATTTCCATTCCAAAAGGCCCCTATCGCTGCCCGCCGGGCCCTTATGAGCGTGCTTGCCAGATCGCTCACTACCTGAAGCAGAACAAGCCCAAGTCCAAGGTGCTGGTTCTGGACGCGAATCCGGATATCACCTCGAAGAAGGGCTTGTTCATGGCAGCCTGGAACGAGCTCTATCCGGGCATGGTGGAATATCGTCCGAACGCCATGGTCCTTGGCGTCGATGCGGCGACCAAAACAGCCAGGACCGAGTTCGAGGATGTGAAGGCGGATGTGCTGAACGTGATCCCGCCGATGCGTTCCGGCGTGCTGGCCGATATGGCCGGCGTAGCCAACGTGGATGCGCGCTGGTGCGGGGTGGACTTCCTGAGCTACACCTCCAGGGTGCATGGCAACATCCACGTCATTGGCGACGCGGTCTCTGCCGCGCTGCCCAAGTCGGGACATATGGCGACCTCGCAGGCCAAGATCTGCGCGGCGGCCATCATCGAACTGATGCAGGGCAAGCAGCCGGATCAACATCCGATCATCGCCAACACCTGCTACAGCATGGTGAGCGACATCGAAGCGATGCACGTGGCGAACGTCTATCACTTCAATGCCGAGAAGCAGGCTATGGTCTCTGCAGAAGGCGGTGGCGTGTCAGCCAAGCGGTCTGAATTGGAGGGGGCATTCGCCGCCTACTGGTTGAAGAACATCCTGAACGACGTTCTGCTGTGATCCACTACCAAGGCATCCCCCGGCAACGGGCGGATGCCTTGTTCATTTCTGACATGTGAGAAAAATCGACATGACACGCTTCCAGTTCCTCCTGTCCGTACTACTGCTTGTCTTTTCTTCCTGGGTATCCGCTCAGGACAAACTCTCCATCTCCACCATGAAAGTGCAGATCGCACGTATCCAGATACAGGATGCCGTCAGCTTCGAAGATGCGACCGAGTCGCTCAAGCTCAGGGCGAACCAGCACAACATCAAGTTCGTCGGGGCCAGCCCGCTCTACAAGGAGATCGAGGCGTTGACCGGAAAGCCGGCAAAACGCATGGAGATTTTCAGTTTCTGCGATGCCACGACTGCCTTGAAGATGATCGAGGCGGATCCGTCCACCATCGCCTTCATGCCTTGCCGCATCGCCCTGCTAGAAGACATGCAGGGAAAGCGCTGGGTGATCTCCATGTTCATGGATCCGGCGATGTTCAAGAGGCTGCCCGTCGCAACCCGCAAGGAAGCGGAACGCATCATGTCCCACCTCAAGGATATGATGCTGGCGGCCAGCAACGGTGATCTTTGAACGAGTGGATAGTGGATAACCCTAATGGGTTATTCAGGCACCCCTTCATGGTTATGGACGCTGATTGGCAGATTGTTCTTATAATGGCGGCAATTATGTTCGATTGCGCTTGACGAACCGTCGAGTGCGGTCTTTATGTTTTACCTAAAGGAGGCAACATGAATTTCGATAAAGAATATGACGCCAGCGGCCTGTCGTGCCCGCTGCCCATCCTGAAGACGAAAAAGGCGCTTGCCGAGATGACCTCGGGTCAAGTGCTCAAGATGATCTCCACCGATTGCGGCTCGATCAAGGACATGCAGGCGTTCGCCGACCAGACCGGCAACCCCCTGCTCGAACAGGCAGAAGAGGGCGGCAAGTATATTTTCTTCATGCAGAAGAAATGACCTGCATTTTTTGACCGGAACGACAACTCGCACGGAGATCTGATATGACAACCAAAAGAATGGCGATCATCGCCACCAAGGGCACGCTGGACATGGCGTATCCGCCGTTCATCCTGGCTTCGACCGCAGCGGCACTCGGTTACGAAGTGCAGGTGTTCTTCACTTTCTACGGCCTGCAGTTGCTGCGCAAGGATCTGTCCGACGTGAAGATCAGCCCGCTGGCAAACCCGGCCATGCCGATGCCGGTACCGATGCCGGTGATGGTGCAGATGCTGCCCGGCATGGAGTCCATGGCCACCATGATGATGAAGCAGAAACTGGCCAAACATGGCGTCGCATCGCTGGAGGAACTGCGCGACCTGTGCCTGGAGGCGGATGTGAAGTTCATCGCCTGCCAGATGACAGTCGATCTGTTCGAGTTCGACAAGAGCGAATTCATCGACAACGTGGAATACGGCGGCGCGACAACCTTCATGGGCTTTGCGGGCGAGACTGACATCTGCCTGTTTGTCTGACGCATTGTCTGTGACGCAAATTATTCCGATCGTGCAGTACAATGCCAAGTCTTAGCATCATTGGCCTTGTTTTTTTAAGTTGTTCATACAAACACCCAGGGAGAATCACATGAGAGTGAACAAGATTGTCGTTTCGCTGTTTGCTGCCGGCATAATGGCGTCGCCGTTGGCGAATGCGACCAACGGTATGTTTATGGAAGGTTATGGTCCTATTGCCACGGGCATGGGCGGCGCATCCATGGCGTACGACAACGGTAATGCGGCGATGGCGAACAACCCGGCAACACTGGGGTTGATGAAGGACGGCACCAACCGTCTGGATGTCGCATTGGGCGGCCTGCATCCGAGCATCACCTCAAAGATGCCAACCATGCCGGACGCCAAGTCCGGCGGTACTGGCTACTACATGCCGGCAGTCGGCTGGAGCAAGAAAGAAGGTGCGCTGGCCTATGGCGTGGGCATGTTCGCGGTGGGCGGCATGGGGACGGAATACACGGCCAACGACTGGGTGGGCGCCGGTTCCGGCAAACCGAGCCGTTCCGAAGTGAGCGTGGGCAATGTGATCGTGCCCCTTTCCTACGATGTGACTCCTGACCTGACTATTGCCGGGTCGCTGGATCTTGTCTGGGGCGGAATGGACCTGCAGATGGCGATGACTACCGCACAAATGGGCGCGCTGGCAGCCGGCGGCAACCTGACGGCAACGGGCGCTGCTGCAGCGGCACTGCCCCCATTCCTCGGCGGCGCGACCAACATCGGGTATTTCAACTTCACGGATGGCAGCGCGTTCACCGGCAAGGCCAACTCGACCGGCTGGGCGGGTAAGCTGGGCATGACCTACAAGGTCAGCGACCAGTTGACATTGGGTGCCACGTATCATTCCAAGACCAGCATCGGCGATATGACGACCGGTGGCGCGCAGATGCAGCTGATAGACAATGCGGGCTCCATCGGACCGGCCGGCACGACCTATACGCTGAACGGCAATATCAGTGTCGTCAATTTCCAGTTCCCGGAAAATTATGGTTTCGGGATGGCCTTGCAGGCGACCGATGATCTGTTGATCGCAGTCGATTACAAGCGGATCGGCTGGGCCAAGGTCATGAAGGACTTCCACATGACTTTCAGCAGCGCGGACATGGGCGGCATCAATATGGACATGAAGATGCCGCAGAACTGGAAGGATCAGGACGTGTTCAACATCGGCGTTGCATACAGGACTTCCGATGCGCTGATTTTGCGTGCCGGCACGAATCTGTCCAGCAATCCGGTGCCGGACAATACCGTCAACCCGTTGTTCCCAGCCACCATCAAGAACCACTATACCGTTGGTGCCGGCTATGCTTTCGACAAGGTGTCCGACCTGAACGTGTCGCTTTCCTATGCACCCAAGGTGACCGTGACAGCCCCGGCGGCAGCGGGCGGCTACACCATCGACCACAGCCAGCTGAACTGGCAGTTGATGTATAGCCATCGCTTCTAGGATCCACTTCACGGAAGAACCAAAACGGCCAGCTAGTCTGGCCGTTTTTATTTGTTGTGCACGCCGCGTTTACGGAGTGGCGATGCGATCGTAATAGCGGGCGCGGTACAGCAGGCGTGGATGGGCGGAATCGTCGCTGAACGCGGCACGGTCGTGCAGTACGTTGTTGCACAGCAGACCCATGCCGGGTCCGAGCCGGGCATGGAAGACATGCGGATTTTCCTCCGCCGCCAGCAGGCTTTCCAGTGCCGCGACGGCCGCCAGGGTTGCGGCATCCTGTTTCCATTCGATGCTGCGGGTGCGGGCGGTGTAGCGCATGTGCAGATTGCCGGAGCCATCCAGCGAGAACACCGGGCCGCTCTGCGCGGCGCGCACGCCGTCGGTCTCGTCCACCCGTTCCGGGATGGTCATCGCGTCCGCCTGCATCAGGGCGCGGACATGCGCGGGGTCTGCATCGCGCAACAGCAGGTAGGCCATCTCGTGGTCCATCAGGCGGTTGTCGCCGCCGTTCGCTGCGTCGTGTATGCAGTGCAGCACCATCGCGCGTATCGTGCGTTCCGGCGGATTGTAATAGCCGTCGGTGTGCCATTTGATCGGCTTGTCGGTATACGGGATGTAGTGCTTGCGCGTGCCGCCATCGAACACGCGTATCTCGGAAATGCCGTCCTCGCCGGCCAGCCAGTTGGCGTCGAGGCGTTCCAGGCCGAACTGCCTTCCAAGCAGGCGCGGTATCTGCGTGTCCGCATCATGCATCGGACTGGCGTAGATGGCCATGTTGCAGCGCCGGATGCGTTCCATCAGTGCGCCATGTTCGGACGGCAGGAGCGCGCGCGGGTCGCGCACTTCGACGATGAGTTCGTCAAGGGAGCGCGGCGCGACGACAAGCTTCCGTTCACGCCAGCGCAGATAGCTTTCGGTTTCGTGCAGGTCGAAGGCGTCGGGCATCTCAATCCCTGCCGGTAGCACGCCGGTGTCCCGGACGCGGTTCGGCGTCGGTCAGGTCGCGCAAGGTCTTTTCCACCATGCGCACCGCTTCCGGTGCCTCGATGCTGATCATCTGATCAGTAATCCAGATACGATCCGCATCGTTCATGGTCTCGCCGATGCACCAGGCGAGATAGCGGTAGAAGGCATAATCCGGGCCGTCCTCGTCATAGCCGAAACCGGAGTATTCATCGGCACGCAGGTTGAGCAGGTCGATGAAACGCTGTTTGCAGTGCTTCAGGTCGTCATCCAGCAGGCGGCTGCGGTTCTCGGCATAGATCTCGCCCACGCGGTTCGCAAGGTTGCCGGTGAAGGCGGTGCGATCCTCTGCGGAAAGTTCACGATACGCGATGCGATCCGCGACCAGGACCAAGAACAACAGGAACTCGGCAAGGAAGTCGAGATACTGCGCGCCGACCTCGATCTCGAAATCCGCCTTGCGGGTGTTCTTCAGTGCGTTGTCGGCGATGCGTGACACGACGAAGGCCAGTGCATCCGAGATCTCGCGCGGGGAACGTTCGCGACCGTCCTTGAACCAGTGGCTCTTGATGCGCATGACGGGGAAGCTCAGCCCTTTTGCAGGTAGAACTCGTATTCGCCTGCAGACACTTCGGTGGTTTCGAGGATCTTCACGCCAGTCATGCTGGCCCAGCCGGCGATGTCGGAATGGATGCCGGGACAATTGCTGATCAGCTTGAGCACCTCGCCCGAATGCATGCCGTTCAGCAGTTTCTTGGCTTCGACGATGGGCCCTGGGCAGGTCACGCCGCGGATGTCGAGCACCACGTTGGCCGTCCTCGTTTCGTCCTTGCCCCTGGTGATGTAATAGCCCGTGCCGCCGTCCGGCATCGATACGGTCTTCGATATCTGGTTGTGTGTCTGTTCAGCCCAGGCAAAAAGGTCGTCCTGGGTACCGGGGCAATCGGAAAGCAGCAGCATGACCTGCCCGTTCTTCAGGTCGTTTATCACGCGCTTGGCGCCCAGCAACGGTGCCGGGCAACTCAGGCCGCGCATATCCAGTGTCACGTTGGCGTGAAGATCTTGGTGGCTCATATTTTTGGACTCCCTGTTGTTTTCTGGCGCGCGGTTCTATCGTGCGCGCAACGGTTTCAATATCCGCCCTTGCCGTACGGCTGCGGCAGGCCGGCCACTTTTGCCCCTTGTTTCGCCGGGCCGGTCGGGAATAAATCATACAGCGCTTTGCTGTCAGCTTCCGGCCAGAATTCATTGATCCCCTTCAGCATGTTGCGAAAGTTCGGGGTGTGGCCGTGTTCGCGGTATTCGTTGCGCAGATAGTTGATGACCTCCCAGTGCTTGGGCGTCAGTTCGATGCCCTCGGCGGCGGCGATCACATGGACTGACTCCTCGCTATAGTCCGGTTCCAGCAGATAGCCGTCGCCATCGGTTTCAAGTTCATTGCCGGCAATCAGGTGTCCCATTGCATATCCTCCTCGCTAAAGATTGAAAGAACCATCCCCATCGTCATTCCAGATCCGAAATGACCTTGTGGGGCACGAAAAATCCGCAGCCGAAGCGGCGTGCCTCGCCCATGCCGGCAGACTGCACCCGCAACGAAGCATCCGGAGACAGGTCGTGCAGCACCAGGCTGTAGCCCTGTATCGTCTGTTGCAAGCCGGCAAGGGTGCGCCGCCTGCCGCAGATCATCTTTCCGGCGACGCCCATCCCGGCCAGTTGTGCCTGGATGCTGTCCATGAAGACTATTTCGTCGTCCGCGCATGCGACCAGTTGCGCATGCAGTGTCGGGTGTGGCTGGATCGCGCGCGCCTTGCAGTCGCCCAGCCGCAGGGTGGCTCCGGGGATGTCGAGTTGCTGCCCCGATAAGGCGCGCGCCACATCTGTCAGCGCTGTCGGCAATCTCAGCGACAGCCGGGACCGCCCGGTGAGCAACATCCCCTCGCTGCTTGCCGAAAGGTGCAGGGGCAGCACGCCGACATGTTCGTCTTCCGCCAGAGCGGGAAGTCGTGCAGCCAGTGCTGCCCACAGCGCGAAGGGGTAATCGCCGGAAAGCATCCCGCCTTCCAGCCCAAAAACCATGTCGATCATGTCGGGCGCGCTATGGGCCATCGTTCGTCCGTTCACGGGGGGTGGCCCAATGCTGCATCATGTCCGCCCATTGCTGTGCCGTGGCCGGATCGATATCGAAGATGGTGAAGCGCTTGCCTTCGCGGATGCGGATGCGCAGCAGACTCATACCGCCCTCGACGTGGTCGATCTGCTGCAGGTCGATCTCCTGTCCGCCCAGGGGAACCCTGATCTTTCCCAATGCAGTGATTTGCGCCATCATGCTCTCCAGTCGTTCGGGCAAAACGCACCATCCTGTCAGGCATCCTGACTTGATGATGCGGGACGCCAGTCTATCGCCAATGGCGAGTGAATTGGAATACTGCCAGTGGCAGCCGAGCCCCCACCCATAAGGGTTATTGAAGATAGCCGCTAAGGGTGATGGAATCGTCAGGGGATGCACCGTACCATGCGTCACCAATTTGAATAATCGGTGAGGTCGTTCTCCGGGTACGTTCTGGAGTCGGAACCGCTCACTACCGCCCGCTTCTGCCGGGCCATTGAATCGTTTGCCTGCAGTCTGAACCAGGGCGACGTGACTGAAAGGAAAATTATGGCTAAGAAAATGCATGATACCCCGAACCTCGACAAGCTCGAGGATGGCCCGTGGCCCAGTTTCGTGACCGGCCTGAAGGATCTGGCCAAGGATAAGGATTATGTGGTCGACCTGCTGGGGCAGCTGGAAGAATCCTACAAGACCAAAAAAGGGTACTGGAAGGGCGGCACGGTCGGCGTGTTCGGTTACGGCGGTGGTGTGATCCCGCGCTTCACCGAGCTGAAGAACGAGGACGGCACGCCCAAGTTCAAGGATGCCGCAGAATTCCACACGCTGCGCGTGATGCCGCCGCCCGGCATGCACTACGATACTGACACCCTGCGCAAGTTCTGCGACATCTGGGAAAAATACGGCTCGGGCCTGATCGCTTTCCACGGACAGTCCGGCGACATCATGTTCCAGGGCGCGACCACCGACAATGTGCAGAAGGCATTCGACGAGATCAACGAGATGGGTTTCGACCTCGGCGGAGCCGGTCCGGCAGTACGCACCTCGATGTCCTGCGTGGGCGCCGCACGTTGCGAACAGTCCTGCTACAACGAAGCCAAGGCGCACCGCGCGGTGCTGAACACCTTTCTTGACGACATCCACCGCCCTTCGCTGCCGTACAAGTTCAAGTTCAAGTTCTCCGGTTGCCCGAACGACTGCATGAATTCGGTGCAGCGCGCCGACATGGCCGTGATCGGCACCTGGCGCGACAACATCCGCACCGACGAGGGGCTGGCGAAGAAATGGTTCGCCAAGCACGGCATGGACGAACTGGTGAACGACGTGGTGGCGCGCTGCCCGACCAAGACCTTCCAGCTCAAGGAGATCGGCAAGGTCAGGAAGGGCGAGCACATCTCCAGCGTGGCGGTGAGCGACACCCATGCGGTCGAGATCGACAACCAGGATTGCGTGCGCTGCATGCACTGCATCAACGTGATGACCGGCGCGCTGGCGCCCGGCAAGGACAAGGGCGCGACCATCCTCGTCGGCGGCAAGAGCCACCTGAAGATCGGCGGTCTGATGGGCACCGTGCTGATCCCGTTCATGAAGCTGGATAGCGACGAGGATGTGGAGAAGCTGGTCGATTTCGCGCAGCGCACCATCGATTTCTTCGCCGAGAACGCGCTGGAGCACGAACGCACCGGCGAGATGATCGAGCGCATCGGTCTGGCCACTTTCCTCGATGCGATGGAGATCGACGCCGATCCCGCGATGATCAGTTCGCCGCGCATGAATCCCTATGTCCGCACCGACGGATGGGACGATGAGGTCGCCAAGATCAAAGCCAAGAAGCAAGCCGCCTAACGAGCAATAAATAGAATTATCTGACAATGAATCTCGCGATTGCTCGTTTCCCCCTCCTCAATCCTCCCCCGCAAGCGGGAGAGGAGGCAAACGAATCGCTATGCGAATTTTCTAACTCTGGAGAGAGAGAATGAATCAAGCCGTTCAAGCCGAGAAACCCGCCGCAAAGCGCAAGCCCAAAGAGACCGGCGTGCCGGAGAACACGCAGTACCTGCACCCTGCGTTGCTGAAGAACTATGGCAACTGGCGCTACCATGACCGTCCGCGTCCCGGTGTGCTGCACCATGTATCGCACAGTGGCGACGAAGTGTGGTCGGTGCGTGCCGGTACCCAGCGCCAGATGGATGTGTACACCATCCGCAAGCTGTGCGACATCGCCGACCAGTTCGCCGAAGGCCGCGTGCGTTTCACCATCCGTTCCAACATCGAGTACATCGTCTCGGACGAGAAGAAGGTCGATCCGCTGATCGCCGAACTGGAGAAGAGCGGCTTCCCGGTCGGCGGCACCGGCAATTCCGTGACCATGATCGCGCATACTCAGGGATGGCTGCATTGCGACATTCCCGGCACCGATGCCTCGGGCGTGGTGAAGGCGCTGATGGACGAGCTGTACGAGGAGTTCAAGCGCGAAGAGATGCCCAACCGCGTGCACCTGTCCACTTCCTGCTGCGAGATCAACTGCGGCGGACAGGCCGACCTGGCCATCATCGTGCAGCATACCAAGCCGCCGAAGATCAACCATGAACTGGTTGCCAACGTGTGCGAACGCCCTGCGGTGGTGGCGCGCTGCCCGGTCGCGGCGATCCGCCCCGCGATGGTCAATGGCAAGCCTTCACTGGAGATCGACGAGTCCAAATGTATGTGCTGCGGCGCTTGTTATCCCCCGTGCCCGCCGATGCAGATCAACGATCCGGAATATTCCAAGCTGGCGATCTGGGTGGGCGGCAAGAACTCCAATGCGCGCGGCAAGCCGACCTTCATGAAGATGGTCGCGTCCGGCCTGCCGAACAACGCGCCGCGCTGGCCCGAAGTGGCCGAGGTGGTGAAGAACATCCTGCACGTCTACAAGGAGGACGCCCGTCCATGGGAGCGCATGGCGGACTGGATCGACCGTATCGGTTGGCCGCGCTTCTTCGAGAAGACCGGACTGCCGTTCACCAAGTACCTGATCGACGATTGGCGCGGTTCGCGTGCCAACCTGAACGCTTCGACGCACATTCGTTTCTGAGCGAGGTGGCCGCATGAAATTCGGAATTGTCGTCAACGAGGGGCCGTACCAGCACCAAGCCAGCGATTCGGCCTATCTGTTCGCCAAGGCTGCCATCGCCGGGGGGCACGAGGTATGGCGCGTATTCTTCTATCACGACGGCGTCAACAACGCCTCCAAACTGACCGAGCCGCCGCAGGACGACCGCCATATCGTCAATCGCTGGGCCAAGCTGGCGGAAGAGCACAAAGTCGACCTGGTGGTGTGCGTGGCGGCTGCGCTGCGCCGCGGCATCAAGGAAGAGAATCTGGCTCAGGGTTTCCGCATCTCCGGTCTGGGCCAGCTGGTGGAAGCGGGCATCAAGTGTGACCGTCTGGTCACCTTCGGCGATTGAGGAGAACGGGATGAGTGAAATGAAAAAATTCATGTTCGTGAACCGCAAGGCGCCCTATGGCACGATCTACGCGCTGGAATCCCTGGAGGTGGTGCTGATCACTGCCGCGTTCGACCAGGATGTCTCGCTGGCTTTTCTGGACGATGGCGTGTACCAGTTGAAGAAGGGCCAGCAGACCAAGGGTATCGAGACCAAGAACTTCTCGCCGGCGTACCGTGCGCTGGAGGGCTACGACATCGAGAAGCTGTATGTCGAGAAGGAATCGCTCGAAGCGCGCGGGATCGTCGAGGAAGACCTGCTGGTGGATGTCACCGTGCTCACCCGGGCCGAGATGGGCGCGCTGATGGACGAACAGGACGTGGTCCTGAGTTTCTGAAGGGGAATGCCAATGCTACATATCGTCAACAAATCCCCGCTATCCAGCAATGCGCTGGACAGTTGCCTGCGGGTCGCACAATCGGGCGAGATATTGCTGATCGAGGACGCGGTCTATGGCGCGACGGGCGGCAGCGCGTACGAAGAAAAACTGCGCGAAGCGATGGGGAGATTCAAGGTTTATGTGCTGCAACCCGACCTGGAGGCGCGCGGCCTGGCCGACCGCCTGATGGACGGGGTGTCGCCGGTGGATTACAGCGGTTTCGTCGAGCTCGCCGCGAACAATAAGAGCTGCCAGTCCTGGCTGTAGGTCAGGGGCGCGCGGCGCGTATTTTGCACCCTTGTCCGTTTGCGGGCCGGGGGCGGGGAGCAGGGAAGACTTCCCTTAAGCAAGAAAGCAGTAGTTGTGTAACCAATTTTATAAGGAGAAATTACGATGGCTATCGAAGTGGGCGGCAAATCTTACGAAACCGATGAAGAAGGTTACCTGATCAATCTGGCCGACTGGAACAAGGAAGTGGCGGAATACATCGCGCAGACCGAGAGCATCGAGATGACCGACCAGCACTGGGAAGTGATCGACTTCCTGCGCGAATATTTCGAGGAATACCAGATCGCGCCGGCAGTGCGCGTGCTGACCAAGGCGATCGGCAAGAAGCTGGGTGCCGACAAGGGCAACAGCGAATATCTGTACGGTCTGTTCCCTTATGGTCCGGGCAAGCAGGCGTGCAAGATCGCCGGATTGCCGAAGCCGACCGGTTGCGTCTGATAAGGCAGGATCTGGGATCTGGGATTGAGGATTTTGCAGAGCCCGAATCCCAGAACCCGGATCCAAACCCCTGAATCCTAATCGTCCCGGTTCCTGAGCTATGAGCATCGTCTTCGCGATCCTGTTCTACCTTGCGACCCTGCTGTTCGTCGTCGGGCTGGCGCATCGCATCCGTATCTACATCGGCACGCCCGCGCCGTTGAAGATTCCCACGACACCCGCACCGATCTCGACCGGCGGCGTGGTGTTGCGGATGACGCGCGAAGTGGTGTTCTTCGAGAGCCTGTTCAAGGCGAACCTGTGGACGTGGGGACTGGGCTGGTTGTTCCATGCCAGCCTGGCGCTGGTTACGTTGCGCCACCTGCGCTATTTCACCGAACCGGTGTGGGGCTGGGTGGCGTTCATCCAGCCGTTCGGCATTTACGCGGGGATCACCATGCTGCTCGGACTGTGCGGGTTGTGGGGGCGGCGGTTGTTCGTCGAACGCATCCGCTATATCTCCACACCGTCCGATCATTTGATGTTGCTGTTGCTCATTGCGATCGCAGTGTCCGGCCTGCTGATGCAGTTCGTCGTGCATACCGATGTGGTCGCGGTGAAAGGCTTCTTCCGGGGATTGATGCATTTCAGCGTCCAGCCCCTGCCGACGGACGCGTTACTGCTCCTGCACCTGTTGTTGGTTGTGGCGCTCCTGGCGATCTTCCCCATCAGCAAACTGTTGCATGCGCCAGGAGTGTTTTTTTCGCCGACTCGCAACCAGAAAGACGATCCGCGCGAAAAGCGCCACATCTCGTCCTGGGCGAAGCAAATGGAATCGGAGAGCTAGAGCGTGCCAATACTGATTTCACATCTGCGTTGTTACGAGAAGGCTGTGGATGCAAGGCACAGACCGCAGCGAATGGTCGTTCCATTCGCAAGGTTTGAAACACCGCAGACGCGGTCTTCTCGCATCAACCCTTCGGGACGGGGGCGATTTGGGCGTCCTCCTTTGTCGCAAGCCGCTTGTAGTGGCTTGCACTACGTCACATCTTGCTTCGCGGATGGCATCCCAACACACCTCCGTCGCAGTTGTGTCATTAGCATGGGTACGCTCTAAATGGCGGACGTCACCGCACCCCCGTTCCGTGTCATCCCCATTGTTCCGGCATTGAAACCGGGTTCGATGGAAGGCAAGGGCCCGTACCTCGCCAACGAGAAGATGCAGGAGGCACTGGGCTATCCCGGCAAGCTGGTGGACGACTGGCACGACAAGGCCATCGCCAAGATGGGCGAACTGCTCGGCAAGTTCCGTTCGTTGCAGGTCTATATGGATGCCTGCGTCCATTGCGGAGCCTGTTCGGACAAGTGCCACTACTTCATCGGCACCCAGGATCCCAAGAACATGCCGGTCGCGCGCCAGGATCTGATGCGCAGCGTGTATCGCCGCTATTTCACTTTCGCCGGCAAATACTTCCCCAAACTGGTCGGCGCGCGCGACCTGACGCGCGAAGTGCTGGACGAGTGGTACAACTACTACCACCAGTGTTCCGAGTGCCGGCGTTGCTCGGTGTTCTGCCCGTATGGCATCGACACCGCCGAAATCACCATGGCGGCACGCGAGATACTCGCCACGGTCGGCATGGGACAGAAGTATTCCAACGAGATCATCGCCAAGGTCCACAAGATCGGCAACAACCTCGGCCTGCCCGAGCCGGCATTGCGCGACACGCTGGAAGGACTGGAAGAGGATGTCAAGGACGATACCGGCATCGACGTGCGCTTTCCGCTGGATGTGAAGGGTGCGGAAGTATTGCTCATCACGCCGTCAGCCGATTTCTTTGCCGAACCGCACATCGACAGCCTGATCGGTTATGCCAAGGTGTTCCATGCCTCGGGCACCAGCTGGACGCTTTCATCCATGGCATCGGAAGGCGCCAACTTCGGCATGTTCATCGGCAGCTACGAACAATTGCGCCAGGTCGCGTTGCGCATCCGCCAAGCTGCGCTGGAACTGGGGGTGAAACGTATCGTCGTCGGCGAGTGCGGCCACGCATGGCGCGTCGCCTACAGCTTCTGGAACACTTTGTCTGGTGTCGGCAGCGGTGCGGACGAAACCGACCGCTTTGCCCAGATGTTGCAGAAACAACTCGACCATCGTTACAGACAGCCGACCCACATCTGCGAATTCACCCTCGATCTGGTGGAGCGCAACGCGATCACGCTGGACAGGGAAGCGAACGACAAGCACATCATCACCTTCCACGATTCCTGCAACGTGGCACGCGGTTCCCGCATGGGAGATTTCGCGGGCGGCCAGTTCGAGATCCCGCGCAATCTGATCAAGGCGGCCGCGCACAACTTCGTCGAGATGGATCCGAACACCACGCGCGAGCGCACCTACTGTTGCGGTGGTGGCGGCGGTCTGCTGACGGACGACCTGATGGACCTGAGGGTGAAGGGCGCGCTGCCGCGTATGGAAGCCCTGAAACAGGTCGTCGATGATGAACAAGTGAATTTCCTGGCACTGATCTGTGCCATCTGCAAGACGCAATTTAGCAAAGTGGCTCCCGCTTATGGTTTCGACCGCAAAATGGTGGGGGGGATACATCAGCTGGTCAGCAACGCGATCAGACTGGGTGACAAATAGGAACTTACTGGAGGCAGGACGATATGTCAGCAATAACCGATACCCCGCAGAAGCTCACCTTCCGCCGCTACAAGGATGGCGACAGCAAGGTGCGCCGCCTGAACGAGAAGATCTTTCAGGCCAGCTATTCCTACAAATGCCCGACCTATATCCAGTCCACGCCGCCCTGCCAGGGCAGTTGTCCGGCGGGTGAGGACATCCGCGGTTACCTGGCTATCGTGCGCGGGACCGAGAAGGTACCCAATGGTGCGGACGGCAAACCCGTCATGCCGTGGCAGGAATACGCCTGGCGCCGGCTGACCGAGGCCAACCCGTTCCCGTCCGTGATGGGCCGCGTGTGCCCGGCCCCGTGCGAGACGGGTTGTAACCGCAACGAAGTGGAAGACCACGTCGGCATCAACTCGGTGGAACATTTCCTCGGCGAGTACGCCATCGCCAACAACCTGAAATATAACCAGGCTGCGCCGGCGACCGGCAAGAAGGTCGCCATCCTCGGCGGCGGTCCGGCGGGCCTGTCCTGCGCCTATCAACTGGCCATGAAGGGCCACGAAGTCACCATCTTCGACGAACATGAGCACCTGGGCGGCATGATGCGCTATGGCATCCCCGGTTTCCGTACCCCGCGTGACGTGCTGGACGCGGAGATCCGGCGCATCCTTGATCTGGGTGTGAAGACTCGTTTGAAGTGTCACGTCGGCAAGGACATCACCATGGAACAGATCCGCAAGGAGTTCGATGCGGTGTTCTTGGGCATGGGCGCACAGGCGGGCCGCGCGTTGCCGATCGCCGATGCCGAAGCGCCCAATGTCGTGACGGCGACGGCTTTCCTGAAGGCATTCAACGACGGACGCCTGCAGCATGTCGGCAAGCGCGTGGTGGTGGTCGGCGGCGGCGACACCTCCATCGACGTGGCGACCGTGGCGCGCCGTCTCGGCCATATCGAACACGCCAAACCGACCGATGCGGAACTGGCCATTGCCGGGCGCATGGCACACGACGTGGCGGATATCTCGGCCAAACAGGGCGCGGAAGTGACGCTGACCTCGGTATTCGACATCGACAAGATGCAGGCCAACAAGCACGAGATCGAGCAGGCGCTGGCGGAAGGCATCCACATCCGCGGCAGCCTCGTGCCGGTCGGCATCGTTCGCGACGCCGGAGGCCGTGCCACTGCGCTGCGCGTGATGCAGTGCGAGGCCAAATTCGCCGGCGGTCGCTTGGAGATCAAGAACGTCGAAGGCAGCGAGCAGGACATCGAGGCCGACCTGATCGTTTCGGCGATCGGCCAGGCGGTGGATTTCACCGGGCTGGAGGAGTTCAACAACGGCAAGGGCGCCGTATCGACAGACCGCAACTATGTGGTGGCGGGACAGCCGGGCGTGTTCGCCGGCGGCGACGTGATCCGTCCGCACCTGCTGACCACCGCCATCGGCCACGGCTCCATCGCTGCCGACGGCATCCACAACTTCCTGCTCGGCAGGGACCTGGAGAAGCGCCCGAAGATCGATGCGCACCAGTTCGACCTGATGCGCAAGATGATCGAGAAGGGCCTCAAGATCGAGGATGCCAAGGAGCCCCTGCGCGGCACCTGCGATACCAACGTCGCGGTGCACAATTTCGACAACCGTTCCGACCGTTACATCATTCCGCACGACAAGCTGTTCCTCGGGCATTTCGGCTACACGTCGCGCAACCAGCGCGAGATCGTCACGCTGGACAAGGAAAGCGCACTGGGCAATTTCGAGGAGCGTCTGGTTCCGCTCAACCAGGAACAGGCCGTCGCGGAAGCCAAGCGCTGCATGAGCTGCGGCATGTGTTTCGAGTGCGACAACTGCGTGGTGTATTGCCCTCAGACCGCCGTGTACCGCGTCAAGAAGAACGAGGCGACGCTCGGGCGCTACGTCGCGACCAACTATGACAGGTGCATCGGGTGCCATATTTGCGCCGATGTGTGTCCGACGGGATACATCCAGATGGGACTGGGCGAGTGATGAAACCTTGTGAAAGTGTCTGCGACGGCGCATCGCTGCGTTGTGCGATGCTCGCTTCCTCGACTACCTTCATGGTATGTCTCGGTCGCTGTGCGTCGTACGCCTTGCGCTGCATCCGTCTCGCCGACTTTTTCAAGGCTTCATCCAGATTGTTTTTTATCCTGCTGACGCTCTTTTTCTTTTCTCCTGCGCAGGCAGCTGAAACCACGCCGAAGCTGGACATCGGCAAGGGTGGGCAGTGCGTGAAAGAGACGCAGTGGATGCGCAAGAACCACATGCACCTGCTCAAGCACCAGCGCGATGAGACGTTGCGCAAGGGTGTGCGCGACGACAAGGTCAGCCTGAAGAACTGCATCGAGTGCCATGCCAGTCTCAAGGACGACAGCGTGATCGCGCGCGATGACAGCTTCTGTGTCGGTTGCCACAAATACGAGGCGGTGAAGCTCGATTGCTTCGAGTGCCACTCCGGCAAGCGCAAGAGTGCATGGCTGGCGCAAAGGAAGGCGAAATGAGCGATATCGATATCCAGCGCCGCAATTTCCTGAAGACCTCGGTCGGCGCGGCGGCGGTTGCGATCGCGCCGGGCATGTTGCTGTTCCAGGTGGCGCAGGGCAACACGGAAGGCGCGTCGGGCAAGGTGCGCTGGGGCATGCTGATCGACGTCAACCAGTGCAAGCCGGGTTGCAACGACTGCGTCACGGCCTGCAACCGCGAGAACGGCCTGTCCGGCGAGACCAAACCGACCGATTCGCAATGGATCCGCAAGATCGAGATCAAGGACGTCAGCACCGGGCGCGAGCTGTCGCTACCCATGATGTGCCAGCACTGCGCGAACCCTCCCTGCGTGGACGTGTGCCCGACCAATGCCTCGATGAAACGTGCCGACGGCATCGTGCTGGTGGACAAACACCGCTGCATCGGTTGCCGCTATTGCATGATGGCCTGCCCGTACAAGGCGCGTTCCTTCGTGCATGAGCCGCTGCACGACCAGAACCCGGATGTGCCGCGCGGCAAGGGTACGGTGGAGAGCTGCACGTTGTGTGTGCACCGCATCGACCAGGGGCAACAACCGGCCTGTGTCGAGGCTTGCACGAACAAGGCCATCCTGTTCGGTGATCTGAACGACGCAAACAGCGAAATTGCGCAGAAACTGCGCGGCGTCTCCACCACGCAGGTGCGTGCCGATCTGAATCTGAATACCGGCGTTCGTTACCAGGGGCTATAAATGTCCAGCTACACTTTGCCAAAACTGAGAAGCCCGCTTTATTACATCCTGCTCGCACTGGGTGCGCTGGTGGTCATGGTGGGGCTGTATGCCGTTTATCAGATGGAGCATCACGGCCACATCATCACCGGCATGAACAACCAGATCGTCTGGGGCATGCCGCATGTATTCGCCATCTTCCTGATCATCGCCGCATCCGGCGTACTCAACGTGTCCTCCGTCGGCTCGGTGTTCAACAAGCCTGCCTACAAGGCGCGCGCGCCGCTGGCCGGGCTGCTCTCCATCGCCATGCTGGCCGGCGGGCTGACGGTGCTGATGCTCGATCTGGGCAGGCCGGACCGCATCATCATTGCCGCGACGAACTACAACCTGAAATCGGTGTTCGCGTGGAATGTGCTGTTGTATTCCGGCATGTTTGCGGCGGTGGCGGTGTATCTGTGGGTCATGATGGAAAAACGCATGAACCCGTGGTCGAAACCGGCGGGACTGGCCGTGTTCGTCTGGCGTTTCGTGCTGACCACCGGTACCGGCCTGATCTTCTCCTTTCTTGTTGCGCGTCAGGCTTACGGTACCGCGATCCTGCCGCCGATGTTCATCGTCATCTCCTTTGCCTGGGGCATGGCGGTGTTCCACATCGTGCAATCTGCGATCTATTCGTGGAACGATCTCAGCCTGGATGAGTATGTGCAGAAACGCATGCGCAACCTGATGGGCGTATTCGTCTTCGCCTCGCTGTATTTTGTGGCGACCTATCATTTGACCAACCTCTATTTTGCACGCCAGATGGAGTTCGAGCGCTTCATCCTGCTGGACGGCGGCATCTATACGATGCTGTTCTGGGTCGGCTACGTCCTCATCGGCAATATCGTCCCGCTGGCGCTGATCTTCCTGCCGGCATTTGAGAGGTCCAAGCGCGTGCCTGTCGCATCGCTGCTCATTATCATCGGCGGGTTCTGCCTTCTGTACGTCTTCATCATCGGCGGACAGGCATTCCCTCTATCCATCTTCCCCGGTTTCGAGGTCAGCAGCACCTTTGGTGACGGCGAGATCGGCACCTATCATCCGTCGTGGCCCGAGATCCTGCTCGGCATGGGCGGCGTCGGGATCGCCTTCCTGATCACGGCCATCGGCATCCGCGTGCTGGATTTCGTACCGCACGAGACCCCGAAGAAATAGTTTTCCCTGTTTAACCACCAGTGAGGTTGCAACCATGGGCAACCGTTTCCTGATTTCGGCGGCGCACAAGTCGTCGGGCAAAACCACCGTCAGCATCGGGCTCTGTGCTGCGCTTGCCGCGCGCGGCCATGCCGTGCAGCCGTTCAAGAAAGGCCCGGACTACATCGACCCGATGTGGCTCAGCCTCGCCGCCGGACATCCCTGCCGCAATCTCGACCTGTACCTGATGGAAAACGACGACGTGATCGCGACCTTCGCGCGCCATGCGTCGGAAGTGAATCTGGTCGAGGGCAACAAGGGGCTGTACGACGGCCTCGCGCTGGACGGCAGCAACAGCAATGCCGCGCTGGCCAGGCTGCTCGACCTGCCGGTGGTGCTGGTGATCGACGCGCGCGGCATGACGCGCGGCATCGCGCCGCTGATCCTCGGTTACCAGGCGTTCGACAAGGACATCCGCATCGCCGGGGTGATCCTCAACAATCTGGGTGGCAAACGTCACGAATCGAAACTGCGCCAGGTGATCGAACATTACACCGACGTGCCGGTGGTCGGCGCGATCCAGCATGACGAACGCCTGTCCATCGTCGAACGTCATCTGGGCCTGATGCCTTCCAACGAATCCATCGCCGCCAACGCCAAGGTCAGGCAGATCGGCGAGATCGTCGCCGGGCAGGTCGATCTGGACAGACTGCTCGTCCTGTCGCGCAAGGAACCGCTGCCCATTCCCCACTCAAACCCTCTCCTCAATCCTCTCCCGCAAGCGGGCGAGGAGACGAACGCGAAAAACGTTCTTCAATTTCCTGCGATGGTGAGTCCGTTGCCCTGCGGCAACAAGGTGCGCATCGCCGTCGCGCGCGACCGATCCTTCGGCTTCTATTACGCGGACGATCTGGATGCGCTGGAGGCGGCGGGTGCGGAACTGGTGCCTTTCGATACGCTGAACGACACCCATCTGCCGCAGGTGGATGGCTTGTACATCGGCGGCGGCTTTCCCGAGGCATGCGCCGTCGAACTCGAAGCCAATGCCTCCCTGCGCAACGAGATCCGGCAGGCCATCGCCGGCGGCATGCCGGCCTACGCCGAATGCGGCGGCCTGATGTACCTGTCGCGCAGCCTTACCCATGAAGGCCGCACCTTCGAGATGGTCGGCGCCATCCCCGGCGAGGTGACCATGCATGCCAGGCCGATCGGCCGCGGTTATGTCCACCTGAAAGAAGACGCGGAACATCCGTGGCCGCGACCGAGAACGAACCCTCTCCCCAACCCTCTCCCGGAAATGCCCTCTCCTCAATCCTCTCCCGCAAGCGGGAGAGGGGGCAAACGAGAAGAGCAATTTTCAATTCCGGCGGGCGAGGGCGCGAACGTGAGAAACAATTGTTTGATTCGTGCGCACGAGTTCCATTACTCGAAGCTGGAGAACCTTCCGGCGGACAGCCGCTTCGCTTA
Source organism: Nitrosomonadales bacterium (assembly GCA_016716325.1). Taxonomy (NCBI): domain Bacteria; kingdom Pseudomonadati; phylum Pseudomonadota; class Betaproteobacteria; order Nitrosomonadales; species Nitrosomonadales bacterium. The sequence continues at coordinate 1,354,064 of JADJWO010000001.1, read as the reverse complement.
CCATGTCGAGCGCGGCTATGGCATCGACGGTGAACGCGACGGGCTGGTCGTCAACAATCTGCTCGCGTCATACACCCATCTTCGCACCATCGGCAGCTGCTACTGGGCGACCCGCTTCGTCGGATTCATCCGGCGCTGCAAGGGGGAAGTCCCGGACTCAACTTCACTGAAAGAGAAAACGCTATGAACTCCAGTCTGTACCAGGCCGCCATTGCGGCCTTTGACCAAGCCAATTCAGAAGACCCGAACAAGGAGGTCTTTGAGGGCAGGGAGTATCCCAAGGAGCTGCTCTACGCGCAGCGCATGACCGATATGCAGGAACGTTTTGCACCGGAAGCCTCCGAGGCGGTCAAGCTGGCCTGCCGTGCGCAGCATATCCAGCGCTGGAAGATCCCGCGCAGCGACTATCCGATGGACAAGAAGGGCTACATGCTGTGGCGCACCACGCTGTACAAGTTCCACGCCGAGACCGCAGGCAGGCTGATGCAGGAGGCGGGCTACGACGACAGGATGATCGCGCGCGTGAAGACCGTCGTCGGCAAAAAAGAACTCAAGAGCAATCCGGAGACGCAGATGATGGAAGATGTCGTCGACCTGGTGTTTCTCGAACACTACATGACCGGTTTTGCGGCGCAGCACCCGGAATACGACGAGGCGAAATGGATACTCATCATCCGCAAGACCTGGGACAAGATGTCGAAATATGCGCATGAGTTTGCGCTGTCCAGCAGGATCAAGCTGCCCGAGGCGCTGGTGCCGCTGATCCTGAAGGCGGTGAAGGAATAAATGTCCGTCCACGAAAAGCACGAAAGGCACGAAAGAATCACGCTTCCCCTTTCGCGCTTTTCGAGGGCAAGAGGGTTTCATTGGGTTGAAGCCAGACGAACGATCAATGCAACGGGTTGAATGAAGAATGGATTTTTTGCCGATTTTCGCAAACATTAAAAACAAACTCTGTCTGGTCGTGGGCGGCGGCAGCGTCGGTGCGCGCAAGGCAGGCGTGCTGCTCGAGGCCGGCGCCCGGGTGCGCGTGGTCGCTCCCGAGATCGGCGAAGAGCTGAAAGTACAGGACAACGTCGAGGCGATCCTTGCCCGTTTCGAAGCGCAACATCTGGAGGGCGTGACGCTGGTCATCGCCGCGACCGACGACCGTGCGGTGAACAGGCAGGTGTCCGAACTGGCGCAGGCGCGCAACATCCCGGTCAACGTGGTGGACGATCCCGAGCTGTGCAGCTTCATCATGCCGGCCATCCTCGACCGTTCGCCGCTGATGGTGGCGTTCTCCAGCGGTGGCGCCTCGCCGGTGCTGACGCGCATGATGCGCGGCAAACTGGAGACGGTCATCCCGCAGAACACCAGCAAACTTGCCGCGTTCGCCGAGCGCTTCCGCGAAGCGGTGAAGCAGTCGGTCACCAATCCCGCCAAGCGCCGCATCTTCTGGGAGAACGTGTTCGACGGCGTGGTCGCCGAAAAAGTGCTGACCGGCGACGAGGCTGCTGCCGAAGCCATGCTCCAACAGATGCTGGCCGACGAGGACAACATCGTGCGCGGAGAGGTGTATCTGGTCGGCGCCGGTCCCGGCGATCCGGACCTGCTCACTTTCCGCGCGCTGCGCCTGATGCAGAAGGCCGACGTGGTGGTGTACGACAACCTCGTGTCCAAGCCGATCGTGGACATGACGCGCCGTGATGCCGAGCGCATCTTCGTCGGCAAGAAGCGCAACGACCATACCCTGCAACAGGAAGAGATCAACGAGCTGCTGGTGCGGCTGGCCAAGCAAGGCAAGCGCGTGCTGCGCCTCAAGGGCGGCGACCCGTTCATCTTCGGGCGCGGCGGCGAGGAGATCGAGACCCTGGCGGCGGAAGGCATCCCGTTCCAGGTGGTGCCCGGCATCACGGCCGCCTCCGGCGTGGCGTCCTACGCTGGCATCCCGCTCACGCACCGCGACCATGCGCAGGCCTGCGTGTTCGTCACCGGCCACCTCAAGGACGGCACCATGAACCTCGACTGGGAGCAACTCGCCCGTCCGCGCCAGACCGTGGTGGTGTACATGGGCCTGCACGGGCTGGATATCCTGTGCGCCAAACTCATCGAACACGGCCTGCCGGAAACGACACCCATCGCCATCGTGCAGCATGGCACGCAGCCGACCCAGCGCGTCATCACCGGTACGCTGGCGACCCTGCCGGCCATCGCGGAAAAAGAGAAACCGCAGGCGCCGACGCTGATCATCGTCGGCGGCGTGGTCACGCTGCGCGACAAACTCGCGTGGTTCCATCCGCAACAAGATTGATCTGCTTCACTTCGCAGTCCAACTAAAAACAGGGAGAGACAAGATGGTGCAAGTCATGAATAAGATGTTGCTGTCCGCGATGTTGCTGTTTGCCGCAACGGGGGCGCAGGCCGCCGACGCATTGCTCAAGCCGTTCGTGCTGGCGTCGAAGGGCGCGGGAACGGTCGCCGAGAAATCCGCGCAGGTCAAGGCGGCGCTCACCGCCGCCGGCTTCACGGTGGCCGGCGAATATGCGCCGTATCCCGATGCCGACATCATCATCGTGACCAGTGACGCATTGAAGAAGAACGCGGCCGCTTCGGAACACGGCGGTTACGGCGCGGTGCAGCGCGTGTCGGTGACCGCTGCCGGCAAGGATGTCCAGGTCAGCTATACCAACCCGGTCTACATGTCCCATGTGTATCGCATGGAGGGCGACCTGTCCGGCGTGTCGGCGGATCTGGGGAAGGCACTGGGCCGGGTGGAGGAGTTCGGCGCGCGCGGCATGACCGCGAAGCAGGCGCGCAAGTACCACTACATGATCGGCATGGAATATTTCGACGAGCCGAGCAAGCTGGCCGAATACGGCAGTTATGAAGAAGCGGTGCAGGCGGTGGACGCGAAACTGTCCGCCAACCAGAACGGCGTCAGCAAGATCTATCGCGTCGATGTGCCCGGCAAGCAGGAGAGCGTGTTCGGCGTGGGCATGAAAGGCAGCGGCGACGGCAAGTACATGGACGACCAGTTCATCATGAAGGAGATCGATTTCCGCGACGTGAAATCCACCGCGCACCTGCCTTACGAAGTGCTGGTTTCCGGCAGCAAGGTGTATGCGCTGTATGCGCGCTTCCGCATCGCGATCAACTTCCCCGACCTGAGCATGATGGGCAGCAACAGCTTCATGAACATCATGAAGACACCCGAGGCGATCCGGGGAGCGTTGCAGAAGACCGTGCAGAAATAGGCAACGGGAAGGAGGAAACATGTCGGCAGGATTATTCGAGGCGGTACAGGCGGGTGACGCGGCGGCAGTGCGGCAGTCGCTCGCATCCGGCGCGGACGCCAACGCGCGCGACGAACAGGGCTGGCCGCCGCTGGCGCATGCCGTGTACAACCATGAACGCAAGTGCGGCTCCGCCGACGTGGTGCGGGCGCTGGTCGAGGCCGGCGCCGACGTCGAGGCGCCCATCGGCTACGGCGTGCGGCCGCTGATGCTGGCGGCCGGTTACGGCGAGGCCGACGTGGTTGCCGTGCTGTTGTGGGCGGGTGCGGACGTGCTGGCGCGCAACGAAGGCGGCTATACCGCGCTGATGATGGCGAAGCAGAAGCATTATGTGGACGTCATCAACCTGCTGCACGAGGCCGAACAGCTCGCCGGGGTCGGGGAGGGCAGTTGCGCCAGCAAGAATGCGCCCGGCTCCAACGTCATCACCTTCCTGAAGCACACGGAATAAGGCGGAGTCGCCATGCCCTATTACATCTATCGCATCACCGAGCGTCCGATCCGCATGCTGGAAAAGCTGGAACAGCACGAGGTCTACAAGGAAGCTTCCGCACGTGCCAAGGAACTGCGCAAGGCGGAAGCGTGGGGCGAGAACGGACAGATCAGGATGATCCACGCCGAGAACGAACTGCAGGCCGAAGACCTGCTGAACGAAGTGCGCGACCCGGCGCCGCAGCTGGGGGACGACTGAACTTGACGTCGTCAATCCACCATGCGACCGGATGACTTTGTTGCGCGGCGCCCGGAACCCCCATGTGCTTACAAGAACATGAGGGTCCCCGCGCCCCGTGCGCCTTGTCCTCCAGCCGCTCGTCAGGATCTCTGTCGTCATGGATGAGACCGCTTACCGGCAGAAATTCGCCGAGGTGGTGCAGCGTCCCTGCGTGTTCGAGAAAGCGCTGCTGTCGCGTTGCATCCCCTGCGCGCAGGAGCGGCGCATCCAGATCGCCGAACGGGAGGCAATCGCCTGCCGCGATGCGGCGAGCCATGCAAGATGCCGCGCGGCACACGGACAGTTGCGGCACGCTTTCTCGTTCGCGCTGGGCACGGCGCACGATGATACGGTGCTGCCGCACGCGCAGGAGCTACGCGTGCAGTGCGGTGGCCTGACGGGTTTGCGGCAGGCGCTGGACGGCGATGCGGCGGCAGGCGTGGACGAATTGACGGTAATGGCCTTGCGCCGGTGGAATGATTGGGACGGCGTGCCGTGGTCGGAAGTCGTGCATGCGGCGGCGCAATGCTATCAGGGCAGGCACACCTGAAGGTTGCCGTTCGCGAAGGGTGTCCAGCCGTTACAATGTCGACTGTTCAAGTGCGGGATATCATCCCGCAAGAATTTCAATCAGGAGTGAATGATGAGTTTTACCGAAGCAGATGTGCAGAATGCGTTGAAGAACCTGACCGACCCGAACACCAGAAAGGATTTCGTCAGCGGCAAATCCGTCAAGAACATCAAGGTCAGCGGCACTGACGTGACGCTGGACATATTGCTGGGCTACCCGGCGAAGAGCGTGTGGGAAGAGATCCGCGCGATGGTCGAGGCGCAGCTCCGCTCCGCGTTGCCGGGCGTCGGCAAGATAGTCGTCAACGTGTCCAGCAAGGTCGTGCCGCATGCCGTGCAGCGCGGCGTGAAGCTGGTGGACGGCGTGAAGAACATCGTCGCGGTCGCGAGCGGCAAGGGCGGCGTGGGCAAATCCACCACCGCGGTGAACCTGGCGCTGGCGCTGGCCGCCGAAGGCGCGCGCGTCGGCATCCTGGACGCGGACATCTACGGTCCCTCGCAACCGACGATGTTGGGAATCAGCGGGCAGCCGAGTTCGGAGGACGGCAAGATTCTGCAACCGATGACGAATCACGGCCTTCAAGCCATGTCGATCGGCTTTCTGGTGGAGGCGACCGACACGCCGATGATCTGGCGCGGCCCGATGGTGACCCAGGCGCTCGACCAGTTACTCCATCAAACCCGGTGGGACAGCCTCGATTATCTGATCATGGATCTGCCGCCCGGCACCGGCGACATCCAGCTCACGCTGGCGCAGAAAGTCCCGGTCACCGGCGCGGTGATCGTCACCACGCCGCAGGACATCGCGCTGCTGGACGCACGCAAGGGACTCAAGATGTTCGAGAAGGTCGGCATCAAGATCGTCGGCATCGTCGAGAACATGAGCACGCACATCTGCTCGAAGTGCGGCCATGAAGAGCACATCTTCGGCGCGGGTGGCGCTGAGAAGATGTGTGCCGACTACGATACCGAATTGCTCGGCGAACTGCCGCTGGACATCCGCATCCGCGAGCAGACCGACTCCGGCAACCCGACCGTCATCGCCGACCCGGATGGCGAGATCGCGCGCGTGTACCGGCAGATCGCGCGCCGTGTCGCGGTCAAGATCGCGGAGATGGCGCAGGATCACAGCGCGGTGTTTCCGAAGATCGTGGTGCAGAACACCTGAATTCAAAACTCATCAAGGATGCGCTGATCGAGTCGTCATTCCCGTAAAAGCGGGAATCCGGCTTGTTGATTTATCCGGGTTCCCGCTTTGCGAGCCGCCGCTACGCGGCTTGCCTGCTCACCCCCTTGCGCGGGAACGACAAAACCATACTTATTCAGCGCATCCTTGAGTTCGACCCCGCTCTCCCTTGCAGGGGGAAATCCAGCAGGCAAAGACATCCCCTCCCCCTTGCAGGGGGAGGGTTAGGGAGAGGGTAGAACCTTAACCTTCAGGCAGCTTGCCGCCGCTCACCCGCTCCAGTCCCGCCAGGTCGCGCGCCGAGAACGCCTCGCCAAAACCCGCTGCGCCGAGCAGATCGCGCACCCGCGCGGCCTGGTCGTAACCGTGCTCGAACAACAGCCAGCCGCCCGCATTGAGATGGTCTTTCGCCTGCGCGACGATGCGGCGGATGTCATCCAGACCATCCGCACCGGAGGCCAGCGCGCTGCGCGGTTCGAAACGCAGGTCGCCCTGCACCAGGTGCGCGTCGCCGTCGGCGACATAGGGCGGGTTCGAGACGATCAGATCGAAGCGCTCACCGGACAATGCAGAGAACCAGTCGCTGCGCAGCAAGCGCGCGTTGGCGATGTTCAAGCGTCGCGCATTCCCCCGTGCCACTTCCAAAGCCTCCGGCGACGCATCCACCGCCGTCACCACGACATCCGGCCGCGCATGCGCGATGGACAGCGCGATCGCACCGCTGCCGGTGCCGAGATCGAGCACACGGAATCCATACCCTCTCCCTCCGCTTCGCTCCTCCCTCTCCCGCAAGCGGGAGAGGGGTAGGGGAGAGGGCAATCTTTGCAACGCCAGCTCCACCAGCAACTCGGTATCCGGGCGCGGGATCAGCGTCGCCGGTGTGACCTTGAACATCAGCCCGAAGAACTCGCGCTCGCCAATCAGATAGGCAAGCGGCTCGCCACGCAGCCGCCGTTCCAGCAGCGCGGCGTAACGCGCCTGCTGCTCGCTATCCAGTGACTGTTCGGGATGGCTCAACAGGTACGCGCGGCTCACCTGCAACGCGGCCTGTAACAACATCTGCGCCTCGATGCGCGCGCCGCCAGCTTCCAGCCCGAGCGCGGCTTCCAGCGCGGCCTTGTCGCGGGTCAGCAGGGTCTGGATAGTGTGTGGCATGTGGTGGCGCAGGGAAGGCAGGAAGACGGGGGGATTTTACAAGTATTGTGATGCTGAGACCTTTAATTCGGCGGTGGGAGGCCGGCTAGATGATTTTCAGCATCGCAATATGCTTTCTCATCTCACTTATTCCTCTGATCGGGAAGCGCCAGAGTCGTCAAGTTTCCGGCTGCACCGCCTGCGCCCCCAGTTAAAAACCAACAGAGCGTTTCTGCATCCTTTTCTGCTGTGACACGTCTTCGCTGCCCTGTTCGGCGGCCTTGCCGATCCACTTCACCGCCTGCAGGTAATCGTAGTTCACGCCCTGCCCCTTGAGGTACATCATGCCGAGGTTGTATTGCGCCTTGACGTGGCCCTGTTCCGCGGCCTTGCGGTACCAGGACGCGGCCTCGGTGTAGTCCTGCGGCACGCCTTCGGCATTGGCATACATCAGCCCCAGGTTGTATTGCGCGTTGGCGTCGCCGCGACCAGCCGCCTTGCGGTATTGGGTGGCGGCTTCGCGGTAGTCCTGCGCCACGTCATGACGTTCTTCGCCCGCAGTGACGTGGGTCTGTTGCGCGGCTTCGCGCTTTGCCTTCAGCTTGGCCGCCTCGGCCCTGGCTAGTGCGGCTTCCTGTTCGGCCCTGCGTTGCGCTTCCTGCCGTTCCTGGCGGGCCCTGGCTTCTGCGCGCGCTTTTTCTTCGGCTTCGGCCCGGGCCTGTCTTTCGGCGGCGGCCTTTATTGCGGCCGCTTCACGTTCGGCGGTCGCGCGGGCTTCGCGTTCCGCCTTCAATGCGGCCTCGCGTTCCGCCCTTGTCTTTGCCGCTTCCGCGTCAGCCCTGGCTTGTGCCGCCGCGCGTTCTGCCTTGCGCTGTGCTTCCAGCGCTGCTGCTGCCTCGGCCCTGGCCTTTTGTTCCGCTTCGGCTTTCTTGAGGGCGTCGTCCCGTTCGGCAGCGATGCGGGCTGATTCCTCGATGCGCGCGGCCTTTGCGTCGGCTTCCGATCTCGGTGTGCCGTGCCCCGACTCGTTGAACGCTTCCGCAAGCTTGCGGCGCGCATCCATGGCTTCCTGTTCGGCGGCCCTGCGGTACCACGTCGCCGCTTCCTTGTAGTCCTGCGGCACGCCCTGGCCGATCTCGTGCATCGCGCCGAGATGGTATTGCGCCTTGGCGTATCCCTGTTCCGCCGCCTTGCGGTACCAGACGGCGGCTTCCTTGTAGTCCTGCGGCAGGCCCTGCCCGTTGGCGTACATCACGCCCAAGGTGAACTGCGCTTCCGCGTCGCCCTGATCGGCCGCCTTGCGGTACCACATCGCCGCTTCCGCGTAGTCCAGCGGCACGCCGCGTCCGTTGGCGTACATGAAGCCGAGGCTGGTCTGTGCGGCGATGTTGCCGCCGGAGGCGAGTTGGCGGAACTGCTTCAGCAGGACCTGATAATTGTCTTTTTCGCGGACGGAGGATTTTTGCTGCGCAGCGGCCTGCGCCGTTGCACCCGCCGCGAGGAACAACGCGGTCAGCGCCAGCGCGATGAGGTTTTTGATTGCCGTCCTGTTCATAAGCCTGTCCCCGGGAAAACCGAAACGGATGCGCGATGATGTCCGGCAGCCGCGTTCCATGGGCGGAAACTACCCCAGCCTTGCGGCAGGGTCAATAGACCGGAATATCTAGATATTTTCGTTCGCCATCGCGGCGAGCTGTTCGGCCTGGTGCTCGGCCATCAGCGCGCCGGTCAGTTCGGCGATGTCGCCGTCCATGATGGAGTCCATCTTGTACAGCGTGAGGTTGATGCGGTGATCGGTGACGCGGCCCTGCGGGAAGTTGTAGGTGCGGATGCGCTCGGAGCGGTCGCCGCTGCCGACCAGCGATTTGCGTTCGGCGGCGATCTTGGCGTTCTGTTCGCGCACTTGCGCGTCCATGATGCGTGCCGCCAGCACGCGCATCGCCTGCGCCTTGTTCTGGTGCTGCGAACGGCCGTCCTGGCATTCGACCACCACGCCGGTCGGCAGGTGGGTGATGCGCACCGCCGAGTCGGTCTTGTTGATGTGCTGGCCGCCCGCGCCGGAAGCGCGGAAGGTGTCGATGCGCAGGTCGGCGGGGTTCAGCGTGACTTCGTCGACATCGTCCACTTCCGGCAGGATCGCGACGGTGCAGGCCGAGGTATGCACCCGGCCCTGCGTTTCGGTGGCGGGCACGCGCTGCACGCGGTGTGCGCCGGATTCGAACTTGAGCACCGAGTACGCGCCCTGGCCGACGATGCGCGCGATGATCTCCTTGTAGCCGCCGACCTCGCCGGGACTTTCGGAGATGATCTCGACCTGCCAGCGCCTGCGTTCGGCGAAGCGCGCATACATGCGGAACAGGTCGCCGGCGAACAGGGCCGCCTCGTCGCCGCCAGTGCCGGCGCGCACTTCGAGGAACACGTTGCGTTCGTCGTTGGGGTCTTTCGGCAGCAGTTGCAGTTCCAGTTCGCGGTCGAGTTGCGCCAGGCGCTGTTCGCCCTGTTCGATCTCGGCTGCCGCGAATTCCTTCATCTCGGGGTCGGACGCCATCTCGCGCGCGGCCGCGATGTCCGCCTCGCAACTCTTGTAGGCATGGTACAGCGACACCACCGGCTCCAGTTCGGCGCGCTCGCGGCCGAGCTTGCGGAACGCGTCCATGTCCCGCGTGGCTTCCTCGCTGCTCAGCAGCTGGTCGACTTCATGCAGGCGGTCGCCCAACTGGGCGAGCCGGGTGGAGATGTTTGGTTTCATCGGGGATAATCCGTTAAGCGCACCGCCACGTCATTCCCGCGCAGGCGGGAATCCAGCAAAAAATACAGCTCGCGTAGCGGCCAGCATGGTGTTGTCCTGCTGCGCAGGAAATTATTGAATTATCTGGATTCCCGCCTGCGCGGGAATGACGGCCTGACAAACTAATAGGAATCATTCGTCGCTGTGGAGGTGATACAGGCGATGGATCACGTCGAGGAAATTGTCGCGCTCGTCGCCGTGCACATGGTTCAGCGTGTGCGTCGGCGCGTGCAGGAACTTGTTGGTCAGGCCGCTGCTCATCATTTCCAGCACTTTTTCCGGGTCCTCGCCCTTGGCCAGCAGGCGGACGGCCTTTTCCAGTTCGAGGCGGCGGTTGCGCTCGGCATGTTCGCGCAGCGCGCGGATGGTCGGCACCACTTCGCGCGACTCCATCCAGTGGACGAAATCGGATACGCCGGAATCGATGATCACCTCGGCTTCCTTCACCGCGCTCTGGCGCGCGTCGAGGCCGTCCTTCACCACTTCGGCGATGTCGTCCACGGTGTACAGGAACACGTCGTCCAGTTCGGCCACTTCCGCTTCCACGTCGCGCGGCACGGCCAGGTCGACGATGAACATCGGGCGGTGCTTGCGCGCCTTGAGCGCGCGTTCCACCATGCCCTTGCCGAGGATCGGCAACTGGCTGGCGGTACAGGTGACGATGATGTCGTGCTGCGCCAGCTGTTCGGGCAGGTCGGTCAGCGTGATGGCGTGGCCGTTGATGCGCCGCGCCAGCGTCTGCGCGCGTTCCAGCGTGCGGTTGGCGACGGTGATCTGTCTGGGGGTGCGCGCGGCGAAATGCACCGCGTTGAGCTCGATCATCTCGCCCGCGCCGATGAACAGCACCTTCTGTTCGGCGATGCTCGGGAAGATGCGCTCGGCGAGCTTGACCGCGGCGGCGGCCATCGACACCAGGTTCGCGCCGATCTCGGTCTGGGTGCGCACGTCCTTGGCGACCGAGAAGGTGCGCTGGAACAGCTTGTGCAGCAGGAAGCCGAGCGTGCCGGCCTGTTCGGCCTGGCGCACCGCCTGCTTCATCTGGCCGAGGATCTGCGGTTCGCCCAGCACCATCGAGTCCAGCCCGCTGGCGACGCGGAACGAATGCTTCACCGCCTGTTCGCGCGGCAGGGTGTACAGATAGGGGTCGATGTCCTTGCGCGGCAGCTGGTGGTATTGCGCCATCCAGTCGATGGCGTGGTCCGGTTTGGCGGCGTTGCAGTACAGTTCGGTGCGGTTGCAGGTGGACAGGATCGCGGCTTCCTTGGCCGCACCGTTCTCCACCAGGTCGCGCAGGGCGTTCTCCATCCCGTCGGCGTTGAACGCGACTTGTTCGCGCACGGCGAGCGGCGCGGTTTGATGGTTGATGCCAAAGGCGAATAGATGCATACGGTACCGGGTGGACGGCGAAGCCGGAAAAGTGGCTGCGGATTATAGTCGGAACGGCCTGTTAATGCCATCCGGCGGGAGCCGTGCTGTTAGAATGCGCGCCTTTACGAACCCGCGCCCGCGACACCCCCATGGCCATCAAATCGACCGTCTTCAAAGCCACGCTCCAGATCGCCGATATGGACCGCTATTACTATGCCGACCATGCGCTGACGCTGGCGCGCCACCCCTCGGAGACCGACGAACGCATGATGGTGCGCCTGCTGGCCTTCGCGCTGTATGCGGACGAGTCGCTGGCCTTCGGGCGCGGCCTCAGCAGCGACGACGAGCCCGACCTGTGGCGCAAGGATCTCACCGGTTCGGTCGAGCGCTGGATCGAGATCGGCCTGCCCGACGAGCGTGTCGTGCGCAAGGCTTGCGGACGCGCCGCCGAGGTCGTGGTGGTCAGTTACGGACGCGCCGCCGATATCTGGTGGAACGAGAACCGCGGCAAGCTGCAACAGCTGGACAAGCTCACCGTGCTGAAACTGCCGCCCGAACCCACCCAGGCGCTGGCGCAACTGGCCAGCCGCACCATGCAGTTGCAATGCACGATACAAGAGGGGCACGTGATGGTGACCTGCGATGCCGGCGTCGTGGAGATCGAGCCGGAAGTGCTGCACGGCGACTTCCGTCCGGCGCACGCATGAGCGACAAGCCGTCCCCATGCCCCTGCGGCGGCGCGGAGTACGCGGCCTGTTGCGGGCGCTACCACGGCGGCCTGCCCGCGCCGGATGCTGAAGCGCTGATGCGCTCGCGCTACAGTGCCTACGTGCTCCGGCGGGAAGATTACCTGCTGGCCACCTGGCACCCCGATACGCGTCCCGCGTCGCTTGATCTGGCGACGGAGAATACCAAGTGGCTGGGGCTGGAAGTGAAGGGACACTCACGCGAATCGCCCGAGCGCGCCACGGTCGAGTTCGTTGCGCGCTACCGGGTCGGCGGGCGCGGTCACCGCCTGCACGAGATCAGCCGCTTCGTGCACGAGGCGGGCGGGTGGTTCTACGTGGACGGCAGGTTCGTCGAATAGCTTCAACCGGCGCTGGCGTGCCAGTGCCGTTCCGGCAGGCCCCGCTCCAGGAACAATGGCTTGGCAGCCCGCACCTGTTCCGCCGTGCCGGACACATAGACATCGAAGCGGCCCAGGTCGGGATGGGCGCCGACGATGCCGGACAGGTCGGCTTCGATATCCCCGCTTTGCGCGTGCGGGAAGTAACGGAAGTTGTCCAGCGCGTCGGCCCACGAACGGCACAGGTTGTCCTGGTAATGCCCGGTCCCGTCCGCCAGCCAGTGCAGGTCGATGGACTCGGCGTGGTCCAGCGACAGGACATGCTGGATCAGGCTCTTCACCGGCGCGAACCCGGTGCCGAATGCGACGAACAGGACGGGACGCTCCGACTCGTCGTCCAGCACGAACTCGCCATAAGGTCCTTGCAGTTCGACGCTGTCGCCCGCCTTCAGTCCGTCGAACAGCAGCTCCGAGAACGCGTCGTCCGCGTTGCGCGCGACCTGTATCTCGATATGCCGTTCCTCGCACGGGCAGCTGGCCAGCGCATAGTGACCGCTCGCGCCGTGCGCCGACACCCTGATCGTCTGTCCCGCGAGATAACGCAGGCGCTGGCTGCGCGGCGCCAGCAGGTGCAGCGAGGCCGCGCCGGGATGGAACACCTCCACCGACTTGACCCTGGCCGACAACTGCTGCTCCACGATGTCCTTCGCGTCGGCGACGCCGGCTTCGATCACCACGTCATCCACCGCCGCGCAGGAGCACAGCAGGATCATGCCCGCGTCCTTGTCGGCCTGGCTCAGCACATAGTCGTGCGGGCGCACCTTGCGGACCGTGCCCGAAACCAGCCGCGCCTTGCAGTCGCCGCAATTGCCGTTGCTGCAACCGTATTCCAGCGAGATCCCGGCACGCAGCGCCGCCTCCAGCAGGGTGTCGTTGCCTTCGTTGAAGAATTCGTGGCCGCTGGGCCGTATCGTGACTTGTGCCGACATGATCCTGAGCATCCTTTCCTGTGCGATCAGCGCCTGTACCTTTTCGGCATTGGGCGGCACCTCTTCCAGATTGCGCGCCACAAAGGCACGCAATGCGCGCAATGCCTGCCGCGTCTCGTCGCTGCTGTCTTCCCCGAGTTCGCCGATCTTGCTGTCCAGCCAGGACAGCACGTTGCCGTAATGCATCAGCAGCGCCTTGGTGGCGGCGTATTCCTTCCCCAGTTCGGCCAGTCGCGCCGCCAGCACCTCCTTGTCGGGCAGCGCGCGCTCGAACACGCGCTTGCCAAAGGCCTTCTCCTTGATCTCGGTGATGCGGCGGTATTCCCCGTCGTCCTCCCATTGCGTATCGGGAAAGGCGCGCAACAGCTCGTTCAGCTCGACCATGCCGTCGAAGGTGTCCAGTCCGCCGTCGCGCATCATCTCCTGCAGCGTGTGGCGCGACACGCCGGCCAGCTTGGCGACGCGGAACAGTGGGAGGAAATGGCTCATGGCCGCATCTTAGGCGCGCACTACTTTTGTACGCAAGCGTTCATCACGCTGAACACGGCTTGCCCTTCTGTTAAAGTCAGCGCATGGGAAAACTGACTCTGGACCGTATCCTGCAATCGCAGGGCTTCGGCACACGCAAATGGTGTGCCGGACTGGTCGCCGATGGCGAGGTGGGCGTCAATGGCGCAACCGTCACCGACAGCCGCGCCGTCTTCGAGACCGGCGGACTGGCATTCACCGTCCATGGCGAAAGCTGGCTCTACCGCGAGCATGTCTACCTCGCGCTGAACAAGCCCGCCAATTTCGAATGCTCGCGCAAGGCCAGTCACCATCCCGGCGTGCTGACCCTGTTGCCGGAACAGTTCGACCGGCGCGACGTTCAGCCGGTCGGGCGGCTCGACCACGACACCACCGGGCTGTTGCTGATGTCCGACGACGGGCCGTTCATCCACCGGCAATCCTCGCCGAAACATCACGTTCCCAAGGTCTACGTCGCCACCACGCACGACCCGGTCACGCCGGAATTGGTGGAATTGCTGCTAAATGGCGTCAAGTTGCACGATGAACCTGCGCCGCTGGCCGCTACGCGTTGCGTGAAGATCGGCGAAAATCAGGTGGAGATCGTGCTGGAACAGGGAAAATACCATCAGGTTAAGCGCATGCTGGCAGCCGCGGGCAACCATTGTGTCGCGCTGTGCCGCTCGCAGATCGGCAGGTTGAGGCTCGACGGGCTGGAATTGGCGGAAGGCGAGTGGTGTTATCTGGACGAACGGCACCTGGAGATGCTGGTGCCGGACTGAAGCGGATCGGGATCAGGCTTTTCTATATGCCAACCGCGCCAGCCATAACCGTCCCCAGCGATGCAATGACAAACCGAGCAGGATGCACGCCGCCCCCAGCCAGACATTGAGCGATACCGGTTCATTATTCAGGATGTGCCCCAGCAGCAAGGCGGTGACAGGTGTGATCAGGTTGATCAACGCGACTCGCCCGGTCTCCATGTGCTTGATCATGTAGTAGTACAACAGGAATCCGACCACCGAACCCAGTACGCCCAGATAGACGATCGCCATCGCAGCGCGGCTTGGGATGGCCTGCGGCCAGGTGCCGTCGAACAGCCACCATGCCAGCAAGAACAGCGGCAGCGCCACACTCAGCGAGCCGAAGGTTGTCGCCAGCGGTGGACTGTCATCGCCGACTTTCTTGATCCACACCAGACCGAGCGATTGCATCACCACGGCGGCGAACAGCGCGAGGAATCCCAGCGCTGCACCCGCACCCAGTGACAAACCGCCCTTGAACACCAGTGCCAATCCGATCAATCCCAGCGACATGCCCGCCAGCTTGTTGGCTGTGAGCGACTCTTCCTTGAGCCATAGCGCCGCGCCCAGACTGGTGATGAGCGGAGACAGGCCGAACAGCACCGCGATCATTCCGGAGCTGATGTACTGCGAACACCAGTAAACCAGCACCATGGTGCCGAACATGCTCAGGCCGCTCGCCAGATAGCTGTGGATCGCTTTGGGGTGCAGCGGCGGGCGGATGCGCAACACGGCCAGCAACAGCACGCATACCGCCACGCTGATCGCCATGCGCGATAACACCGCAAAGCTGAATCCCGCGTCCAGCGCACTCCACTTGATCGCGAGCGGGGTGGTGGACCATATCAGGATGACCGAGATGAAGGCGGCCGAGAGAGGCATCGGGATTCTCCGAAACAGGCGCGAATGCGGCAGAGGATTGTGGTGCGGGCGCATGGAGGCGTCAACACACATTTTGTCCGTTCTGTGACTTGCCGGTGGGCAACGGTTAGAATCCGTCCTCGTTCAACAAGCATGGTCTTGCACTATGTCCATACAGTGGTTCCCCGGACACATGACCTCGGCGCGTCGCAAGGCGGCGGAGACCATGGAATTCATCGATGTCGTCATCGAGGTGCTGGACGCGCGCGCGCCGGAGGCGAGCTGCAACCCGATGATCCGCGAGCTGCGCGAACATCGCCAGCGTCCCTGCCTGAAGCTGCTCAACAAGGCCGACCTGGCCGACCCCGCCGTCACACAACAATGGCTGGATCATTACAACAGCCAGCCGGGCGTCAGGGCGGTCGCGCTGAGCTGCAAGGATGCCGCCGACGCCGCAAGGGTGCCGAAGCTGTGCCGGCCGCTGGCGCCGCACCGCGACAGCACGCACAAGCCGCTGCGCATGATGATCATGGGCATCCCCAACGTCGGCAAGTCCACGCTGATGAACATGCTGCTCAAGCGCCGCGTCGCGAACGTCGGCGACGAACCCGCTGTGACCAAGTCGCAGCAGTGCCACAAGCTCGACGAGCGCATGACGCTGACCGATTCGCCGGGGCTGATGTGGCCGAAGATCGCGCACGAATCGGACGGCTACATGCTGGCCGCGATCCACGCGATCGGACGCAACGCGGTGTATGAAGACGAGATCGCGATCTTCCTCGCATCCCTGCTGCTGGAACGCTACCCGGAACTGCTCGCCGCGCGTTTCGGACTGTCGCTGGACGGCATGGACGGCACGGCCGTGCTGGAAGCGGTCGCGAAGAAGCGCGGCTGCCTGCTGAAGGGGCGCGGCGCGGAACTCGACCTGGACAAGGCGGCGATGATCCTGCTGACCGAATATCGCGCCGGCAAGATCGGGCGCATCAGCCTGGAAAGCCCGGCATCGCGCGCGGCGATGCTGGAGCGATCGGTGCGGGATCCCGGCTGAGCCGGCCCGGCGCGCGCCGCCGGTCAGCCTGCCTTGTTGACGAAAAGCGTCTGCGACGGATAGGCGAACTCGATCTTTTCCTTTTCAAATGCATCGAAGATCGACAGGTTGATCGCCTGCTGGATATCCATGTACTTGTTGTAGTCCGCGCCGGTGACGTAATAGACGAACTCGAAGTTCAGGCTGAAGTCGCCATAGGATGAGAAATGTCCGCGATCATAGGTCGTATCATCCTGTGCCTCGATGGCGCGCTTCACGATCCCCGGGATGGCCTTCAATTTTTCGACCGATGTCTGGTAGATCACGCCCAGGTTGAAGACCACCCGGCGACGTTCCATCTTCTTGAAATTGTGGATGCGCGAATTCGTCAGGTCGGTATTGGAGAAGACCAGTTGTTCGCCGCTCAGCGCGCGTATCCGTGTGGTCTTGATGCCGACGTGTTCCACCACGCCCATCTTGTCGCCGATGACGATGAAGTCGCCCACCTGGAACGGCTTGTCGAAGAAGATGACGAAATAGCTGAACAGGTCGCCCAGCACGGCCTGCGCAGCCAGTGCGACGGCGATGCCGCCGATGCCCAGCCCGGCCACGACGGCCGATATCTTGACGCCGAGGTTGTCCAGCAGGAACACCAGCGCGATCGCCCAGATCAGGAAACTGATCAGGCCGCGTATCCCCCTGAGCTGCTTCTCGCTGCCGGTGGCATCCCCGGAATCGGACAGGTAAGAACGAAGCCCGTGGTTGGCCGCGGCCGTCACCATCCTGACGAAGAGGAACGTGAACAGGACGATCGCAGCGATCTTCACGCCGTGCGCAAAACGCTCGGAAAGCGTCAGCGTCTGCAGTGAGAAGTAAAAGACGCCGAAATAAAAGATCGGCAGCAGTGATTTTTCGACTGCGCCGACCAGCAGGTCGTCGATCGCGGTGTGCGTCGAGTCGGCCCATTTTTTCAATCGGGCCAGAACGTAGCGCTTGAACGCATGGACGACCGCCATGCCGACGACGAAGATGCCGAACGATGCCAGATAGTCGAGGATGGTATTGCCGAAAACGGCATGGTCAAAAATTTCCTGCATATTGCCTCCTTGGTTGAGTCAGCTTCGATGCGACCGCGACGGCAATGCCGCGCACATCCGCGTCGCATGATGGATGGATGACAGGTCGCAGATCGACCTGCATGTGGTTGCCGGCTTGTTGGTTCGTACCGAAGCTGCTTCGACTTCGCGATGATGAAAAAAACCGAAACGGCACTCGCGGTGTGCCGTCAGGGCTCAAGGATAAAGGTCTTCGCGCTACGGGGCAAGCTCGATGACGGTCTCCGCGGTCGCCTTGTCGATATCCAGTTGCACTTCACAGTACTCGTTGAGCTCGCTGGCGGGGGTGGGATCGTCCGCGCAACTGCACCCGGCGATCACGCTCTGGAAGAATATCCCGACGCGGATGCGCAGGCTGCCATCGCGTTCGGAGATGTTGTTGACCATCACGGTGACCGGCGTATCGAGCACATGGCTGCCGACCGACAGGCCGCGCTGCAACGGCAACTGCGCGACGCCGAGTTGCGCGACCTCGCGCTGGAGGACGGTTGCGAAATCCGCCGTTCCCCAGGCGTTCAACGCGTTTTCGAGTCGAATCATGAAACTTTACTCCCTTCGGGATCACCCATCATTTCCGGTTCATAATTCACGCGACAGTCAGTTTTCAGGAGATACATGCTCCGATACCCGAAATCATCGTTCAAACGAAGCGCCGTTGCAGGAGCCCGATTTATCGGGCGATCCCAAGATTGGCTATCGCCCGATAAATCGGGCTCCTGCACATGAGCATCGATCTTTTGCGGCTTTAATTTCTGACTGCCGAATGCGTCATTTCGCTTCCAACCGGTATAAACTTGGCGCATCGTTCCCGTGACTCCCAACTTACTTGCAGGAGGCCGACATGCCCAACACCCCCCTTAACCAGACTGCGCTCGACCTGTTGTTCCTCGAAGCGCATACGCATAACGCATGGCTGGACAAACCGGTGTCCGATGAACTGCTGCACCGGCTCTACGACACCTTGCGCATGGGGCCGACTGCGGCGAATTCCTGCCCGGTGCGCATCGTGTTCGTCAAATCGAAGGAGGCGAAAGAGCGGCTCGCGCCCGCGCTGATGGAAGGCAATCGCGCCAAGACGCTGGCTGCGCCCGTCACCGCCATTATCGGCCATGACCTGCGCTTCTACGAACAACTTGGCAAACTTTTTCCCAATGCGCCGGGCGCACGCAGCTGGTTCGACCAGGACGAACAGGTCGCCTACACCAACGCGTTCCGCGGCGGCACGCTGCAAGGTGCCTACCTGATCATCGCGGCGCGCGCACTCGGACTCGATTGCGGGCCGATGGGCGGCTTCGACAACGCAAAAGTGGACGAGCTGTTCTTCGCCGGCACCAGCGTGAAGTCGAACTTCCTGTGCAACCTCGGCTACGGCGACGCCAAAGGCGTCTATCCGCGCAACCCGAGACTGGATTTCGACGAGGCGTGCCGGATCGCCTAGGCGTCCGCCAGTTCCCGCAGGATCCCCTTCAGCAACGTCCAGCAGCGCGCGACGGATTCGATCTCGACGCGCTCCCCCGGCGCATGCGCGCCACGTATGTCCGGCCCGAACGAGATCATCTCCAGATGCGGATGGCTGGCGGCGAGCAGGCCGCATTCCAGCCCGGCGTGGATCACCTGCAATCCGGCGGCCTCGCCGAACTGTGCGGCGTACACGCGCCGGCACAGGTCGAGCAGGGGCGAGGCGGGGTCCGGCGTCCAGCCCGGATACGCGCCGCCCTTCCAGGCGCGCAGCCCGAAATTGTCCGCGCGCGCCACCAGCTTGTCGGCCAGCGCATCGGCGCGCGCATCCTGCAGCGAACGCACCTTGAACGTCGCATGGAACGCGCCGTTCTGCAGCGCGAACACGCCGAGGTTGCTCGATGTGTCGGTCACGCCGGGGAAATCGTCGCTGACGCGCTCGACGCCGTTCGCCGCGATGTCGAGGAACGCGAGCAGCCGGTCCTGGTCCGCGCGCGAAATGATCCGGGTGGGTACCGTGTCGTAATGCTCGCATGCGAACGACACGCCGGCATCCATATCCGCAAAGCGCGCCCGCCAGGAATCGATCCGGTGCTGCACCCACGCGTCGATGTTCGCCGCATGGGCGGCGGGCAACGCGCAGGTCGCGTACGCCTCGCGCGGGATCGCATTGCGCGCCGTGCCGCCTTTCAGCTCGACCAGGCGCAGGTCGGTGTGCGCCGACAGGTCGCGCAGCGCCTCCGCCAGCAGCTTGACCGCATTGCCGCGCCCGAGGTGGATGTCGATGCCGGAATGGCCGCCGCGCAACCCGGACACCCCGAACTGCACCAGCGCGAAATCCGGCGGCGCTGCACCCTGCGTGCAATCGTGGCGCACCTCCACGTCCACGCCGCCGGCGCAGCCGAGATAGAAATGCCCCCATTCCTCGGTATCGAGATTGATCAGCCGCCTGCCGTCCAGCGTGCCGGGCGCGAGTTCGCGCGCGCCGTCCATGCCGGACTCCTCGTTCACGGTGAGCAACACCTCCAGCGGCGGATGCCTCAGCCCCGGCTCTTCCAGCGCGGCCAGCGCCAGCGCCACGCCGATGCCGTTGTCCGCGCCCAGCGTGGTGTCGTCCGCCACCACCCAGCCGTCGCGCACCGACGTGCGGATCGCATCGCGTTCGAAGTCGTGCGTCGTCCCGGAATTGGCCTGGCACACCATATCGAGATGACCTTGCAGGATCACGCCCGGCGCGGATCCACAGCCGGGACTGGCCGGTTTTTTCAGGATCAGGTTGCCCGCCTTGTCGACGAAAGACTCGATGCCGCGCGCTTCGGCCCATCCGGCCAGATGGTCGCGCAGCGCCGCCTCCTGCAGAGACGGGCGCGGGATCGCGCACAGCGTGGCGAAATGCGACCATACGGCGCGCGGTTGCAGGGTGTCGAGATCGTCCGTCATCGGGGCAGGCAGGAAAGGGGGGTGGCGCGATCCTGTGCGGACTGGCGCAGTTGCCGCAACTCGGACAGGCTCAGGTGGATGAACGCCAGGCCGACATAGATGGGCGAGAAGAAATTGAGCAGCGGCACGAACTGCAACAGCCCGACCAGCGCGCCGAGCAGATAGAGCTTCACCGTGGCGCGTTCGACCACCTGCTCGTATTCCTCCCCGCTGGCGTGTTCGGCCAGCGCGTCATAGCGGAACAGGCGCTGGTTCAGGTAGGCCATCAGGATGATCGGCAACACCAGCGCGAACGGAGAGAACAGCCACAGCGGCAGGGTCAGCA
This sequence comes from Nitrosomonadales bacterium, assembly GCA_016716325.1. Taxonomy (NCBI): domain Bacteria; kingdom Pseudomonadati; phylum Pseudomonadota; class Betaproteobacteria; order Nitrosomonadales; species Nitrosomonadales bacterium. The sequence goes on along the minus strand of JADJWO010000001.1, from coordinate 1,333,440 downwards.
GCCAGCCGATGCAATACACGACGATGGCGACCACCGCGTTGACGACGTTGCCGGTAACGGTACCGCCATGCCTTAATTCCAGTTCCGGATAGGATCGCTGCGCGACGTGGCCGACCATCATCGGCATCGCGAACACCGCGGTGAACATCAGCGCGGTCACGTAGATCGCCGGCAGCAACAGCATCACCAGGATGATGCCGATCAGGTAATGCGACACGACGGCCATGAAACCCTGCGCCACCCATTGTTCCAGCGGTGTCGCCTGTATCATGCCGGTCAGACTGGCAACCCAGCTCCCCCAGAAGAACAGCGCCGCACCCACCCACAACACCATCGCCGCCAGCATCGGCCACAGTATCAGTGCCAGCATCTTCGGATGGAGGAGAGTCTTGAATGCGGCGGTCAGCGCGGAGAGGACATCGTTCATGCGCGTCAGCTTACTGCCATCCCCGGCAACCGGCAATCCTCTGCCGCCTTACTCGGGTTCGCCCTGCCACAGCATGTCGTAACCGAGTTCCTTGCTGTCGGTGCACAGTGTGGCAAGCGCGTCGAATTTGTCCTTGAATGTCTGGTCTGCGTGTGATTTCTCGTGTTCTTCGAACGAGCGCCAGTAAGTGACGATCGCTATATGCGCTTCCGCATCCTTGGCGCTGTTCAGCGAACCCTCGTCCGAAACGAACCCCGAAAACTGGAAGACCTGCCCGGCGATGAATCCACCCTTGTCGCCGCCGTAAGTTTCCTTCACCACATTGCACATCTCGCCCAGCGCCAGTTCGACATCCTCCATGTTGACGCCGGGCCGGAGACTGAGCGTATTGAAAAGCATCTTCGAACCGAAAGGGATCGTGACAGGTGCGTACATGATTTGGCCCTCCATTTCATTGCTCGCTCTGCGGGAGCGAAGAGTGGAAACCATGCTCTCTGACAGAGCGGTTTTATTCTGACACGATTAGTCGGGTATTGCCAGAGTCCGGTCAGGGGGTGTACGGGATCACTTGAACAGGACGTCGAGCGGGTTCGCGCTTGCGGTCGCTTTGCCGGAGACGCGCTTCGCAGTGAACTCCTCCTCGATGTTGTCGCGGTAGTAGCTCCATGCCGAGCCGGAAGTACTCAGGCGGCGCCAGGCTTCCTCGCCGACGCCGCTGTATTGCAGCATGCTGTCGTCGTCGAGCTGCACCTGCAGCAGGTGGGCGCGCTTGTCGTAGCCGATGGCGCGTAATTTTCCCGAATTGATCTTCTTCATTTCCATGTTGTCATCCCGTCACTATTTCGAAATTGAACCTGCCGGCTCGCCCAATCCTTTTTCCAGCACCTCGAACACCAGTCCCTCCACCTTCGGCAGGCCGAAGCGCGGGTCGCCGTAGGGGAACGGCTTGCGCTCGCCGATGCGCCGGTAACCGCGCCGCCCGTACCAGGCGATCAGCTCGTGGCGCAGCATGATCACCTGCATCCGCACCCGCGCGGCGCCCCATTCATCGCGCACGAACCGTTCCGCCTCCGCCATCAGCAGACCGCCCAGCCCCTTGCCCTGCAACACCGGCCGGACCACCAGCATGCCCATATACGCCGTTGCCGCATCCTCGCGCGCCACATGCACCGAGCCGACGATCCCGTCCCCGCGCATGTACAGCAACATCGCCGAACCGTCCTGCGCGATCAGTCGCGCGATCTCATCCGTATCGGTGCGCTGCCCGCCGAGGAGATCCGCTTCGGTCGTCCATCCGGCGCGGCTCGAATCGCCGCGATAGGCCGAATTGACCAGCGCGACGATGTCCGCCGCATCGGCGGGTGCGGCGCGGCGGAAGGCGGTTCCGCAGAAGTCATCTTTGAACGGATCGGAAAGCGGCATGGAAAAACCGGAAAAACAAAATGTCATTCATGTGCGGGTGCCATGATAAGTCATGCGGCGATACAATATCGCATCGCTGGAGCCACACCATTATTCTGTTGCGCCAACCCGCCAACCCGCCAGCCCGTCAATACAACAAGAACCGAAAAGGACACAGCATGCACCGTACATATGTCAGATTACCGGCCCATTTCTATCGTGTCAGTCTGCATACCGACACCGATAGCATGACCATCGCGCTGGTTCCCGACGAGGAACATGCGAACATGATCGCGCATCTGCTGCAGGAACATTACGGCCTGCGCAAAGGGGAGAGCATCCGCGTCACCCCGACCGTGGTCCGGCTGGAAGAAGAACAATTCGACCTCCTGCCGCCCGCTACTCCCTGACCCGTCTGTCTGAACCCGCTTCCAGCGCCTGTAGCTCCCGTTCGCTGAATCCCGCCGCGCGGCGCGCTTCCAGGTTGAACGGCCCGCGCGGTTGCGGCGCGTCGTGCTCGGCCGCCAGCCGTGCATAGGTGGCGACCGGCTCCAGCCCGCGCTGACCGCACAGCCAGTTGAACCAGCGGTTGCCGATCGCGACATGGCCGATCTCGTCGCGCAGGATGATGTCCATGATCGGCCCCACCGCCGCGTCGCCCGCCTGCACCAGCTTCGCGCGCATCGCCGGCGTCACGTCCAGCCCGCGCGCCTCCATCGTGCGCGGCAACAGCGCCATGCGCGCCAGCACATCGTGCCGCGTCTTCTGCGCCATCTCCCACAGGCCGTTGTGCGCGGGGAAGTCGCCGTAGGCAAAACCCAGCGTGTCCAGATGGTCGGACAGCAGCGTGAAATGCAGCGCCTCCTCGTCCGCCACCCGCAGCCAGTCGGCGTAATACTCGCGCGGCATGTCCGCAAAGCGCCACAGCGCATCCAGCGCCAGGTTGATCGCGTTGAACTCGATATGCACCATCGCATGGACCATCGCCGCGCGGCCTTCCGGCGTGTTCATCGCACGGCGCGGCACGGAAAGAGGGGAGACCAGTCCGGGCCTGTCGGGATGGCCGGGGATGGGCAGCGTCGCACCCGGCACCGCGCCGGTATCGAGCACGATGCGCCCCGCTTGCCAGTCTGCGGACAGTCTCCGCACCCCCGCAGCTTTCTGCGACGCATCGCGCACGACCAGCCAGTGCAGCGCCGCGTGTCTCAGCTCGTCGGGGAAGGTCGGATCGAATGGCATCATGTCGGAACGTCCGGGTTGCGATGAAGGGAGCGGCTATGTCCGGCCGGCCAGTCGCGCGTGCTGGCGGAACAGCACGTAGCCGCCCCACACCAGCGCCGGCAGCATGACCAGCCCGCCGATGGCATGCACGAAAGCGCCCAGCGTCTGCGCGGACCCCAGGTGGCCCGTCATGCCCAGCAGGTAGATCCAGTCGTGCGGCCCGTTCTCCGCGCCGGTCGAACCGCCGATCAGCACCAGTTGCGGCTCCCACGCATCGTAGATGTAAGGTGACAGGTCGACCAGACTCGCCCCCGCCCACCACAGCAGGACGGACGCGCCGAAATTGTCGCGGTTCTTCACGATGAACGCGACGCCGATCGCCAGCGGCAACAATATCTGGAACAGGCTGCCGCCGAACATCGTCATGAACTCGCCGAACGGGCGGAACAGCACATGGCCCGCCTCGTGTATCGGCAGGATGATGTTGTGCATGAACGAACCGTTGATCTCGCCGTAGCGATAGTCATAGCCGAACAGGAACGGGCTCCATGCCGCCAGCAACAGCAGCGCGGCGCAACGGCCGTAGAACGACGCCTCGTTCATCGCATCCAGCGGCTCTAACAGGCGTGCGGCCCAGCCGGGCTCGCGTTCCGGCAGATCATCCTGCCCGGGCGCCTCATCCGTCGGTTGCGCCCCGCGCCCCGCAGCTTGCGCCCACTTGAACAGATAGATGCCGCATGCGGGACAGGCCTCGCTGTCCGGCAACGGCTGCGGGAAAGGGTGGCTGCATTTCGGGCATTGTGTATAAGTCTCGGGCAAGTCGATCGCTCCGAATGTAGATCCGGACGGCATCACCTCCCGGCGGCCGTCCGGCAAAACAAACCCCGGCGTGCTTGATTACATCAACGCCGGATCACTTCCCCGCCGGTACCGGCTTGGGTTGCGGTTTCTTGCCCTTGGATTCTTTCCGTTTGTCCTTGCTTCCCATGATGGCTTCCCCTTGTGATGGATGGATTGTGATTCACTGCAAACAACTGAACTGAGGTGCGTAGCTGCTCTATTTTGTGAAAAGAATGGGGCCGTCCCTATATCATTACGCAATGTCTTTGATATTCGATAGCGGGCTCATGCTGCGATCCTCCATACATTGCGGGTTGCATCATTTGCAGCGAATTCATGGGGACGAAAAATTCAAAAGGGTCAGCTTCGATTTTGCTTTCGTCTGCCACAATCAGCGAAAAATAATTCGAAGCTGACCCCTTTGATTCCAAACCGACCTCACACACAGAATTTCGGATACGCCCGTGGTCTGTCCCTTATTGTTCACCATTAGCTCTTAGAAAACTATTGCGATGCTGACCCCTTTAATTCTTCTTAATTCTTCTTTAATAACGTGTGGCTTATGTATCGGCTTATCTCCAATCAAAATTAATATTCTGTCACCTTGAGGGTCATCTTGATTATTATTTCGGTTGTTTTGAATATCTAGGAGTGGTGCAGTCGTAGCATAAAACCCCACATCATTTAACGCCTTCGTTACAACTTTTGCTGCTTTAATGCTTTTTTCATGAGGTGTAGACATAACAAGAATGCCGTCTGGAACAAAATGTGAGTTAGCATCATCCCCGCTTCTCATTTGTACTTTCCATCCACTCAAAGAAAATGGTGAAGCTAGATGTCTCATTAACCATTCATTTTCATTTGTGGATGGGTTTACATAAAAAGAGACTATATGGTTTTTATACCCTGAAATTTTTTCTTGTAATAAATTCTGTATTTCTTGAGTTACTTTTCTAGGCTCAGTTTCTTTCCTGAGTTTTTCTAATTCCAACATAGATTCTGCTGCACGTGCTTCAGCTGTTGCTGCGCGTTCATTGGTAGCAGCAATTTCTTTATTAGAATAATCCTCCTTAATTTTCCCCATCCAAACTATGACGCAAGTCGATAACACACCAACGACTAAACTAAGGATTAACAATGTGTTTGCAATATCGTACAGTCTGTTAGCGCTGCTTAACGTTATTGGTGTTCCCATCATTTCTCCGTTTTGAACTAATCGTGGATAAACCGCGCCTTTATTTCCTCGATTACTCTAAATTTATCGACTAATCGGCTTATACCGAATCCGCTTAGGCTTAGCGAGCATACAACGCTCGCTAAGTTCACCCGCAAGGGGCACGCCGTGGTTGTAAGGGGCTAAAGCCCCAACAACACACGCAGGCTGGTTATCACCCAGCCGCTTCTTCTTGTCCGCCTCACAACAGCATGGGGACGGAGTGAGCCTCATTCTTTTAAATCAATTGGGCTCCGTCCCCATATCATTCTGTTTTTTGACCCTATCGATTTCTTTACATCTTTGGTTTTTGCCTTAGTGCTGCTCTTTGAGCTTGATTTTCTCTGGCGATTTTTATCAAACCACCTACCGTTTCTTTAAATCTATTTGATGTCAGTGCTGCCGTAATCGTCTTCATATAGACTTCTTGATTCTCCAACTCCAGGGATCTTTCATCAGAAAAATTCGCCTTAGCCACACCCAACTCTTCACCAATATCATCTTCAAATATTATCTCTACCGGATATAGTGTAACTCCATAACCAAATCTAAATACTTCGAAAGAATACCCACTGAGTTCATCGCTAACTAAGACCAGTTTAAATTGAAACTCGCACGATATATGGCTTGTCATTTTGCTTACGCCATCTAACCGCACGAGTCTTAAGCTAGCCAGATTCTCAGCAACATCCTCAAAGGAAGAAATTAGATTTGCAAGCAACTTATGAGGAAATTCCACCTCTGGCTCTTTGAATTTTTCAGTCCAAATGTTCATGTTCGCTCCCTATAGTCCTATTTCACATGCTATTGGCAAATGGTCTGACAGTGATGGCTTTCCATTCCGGTTTGCAAATGAATAGTTTGTGGTATTTGAAATTAATTTTAATGCGTTGAAATCGAATTTATCTATCAACGAGGGCCTGATAATAACTTGATCGAGAAAATGCCAACTTATTACATCTTCACCAAGCCTTCTGTATTTGTGACTGCCCGGTCTTTCTGCATGTAAAGAGTAGAGAGACCACATCGGGTTATAAAACAGTCGTTTTGACTCATCTGCTCTAGTTACAACATCCTTACTAAAGCAATCCCTTGAATTAGTGGCGCTCAATCCAGAAAAGGAGATCATTGGCATTTCAAATGGATCTACATTGAAATCACCAATAATTAGGCTATCTATAACGCCATGTGTTCTCTCCTCCTCCTGTAATTGCATATGTAGCAACTCAGAAGCCCGCCTCACCTCATCCAACGAATGAGAATATTTGGATGGAAAATGTACGAAGCCAACAATCAACTCCTTTCCCGCACTACACAGCTTCATTAGTGAGAAATATTTGTGTTGATTAAGAAGAGAGACGACTTCGAACCCATCTTTTAGTACAACTCTAATCCTCTCACAGCCTGGAGTCGCTTGAAATAAATACGCTTTGTTATGTTGCGCCCCAAGAGCACTAACCGTAGCAAGCACAGTAGCATCAGTCGTCTCGCAGAATGCAGCAACATCGCAGTCTTCTTCAAGTATCAATTCAGTTAGTTCACTGACGAGAGGCTTATTCTGTGTATTCCAAAATAGAATTTTCACTTACTTAAACCTCGTAACATGTCCCTGTCGAGCTAAATATTGCAATGAGGGAAATCAGTACCGCAATATCCTCGATTGGCATTTAACGGCTAATCGGCTTATACCGAATCCGCTTAGGCTTTGCTCCTTCCTCGCCAAGACGTTTACGTTTATCAGCCTCATATTCCTGATAGTTGCCATCAAAGAACGTCCACTTCGAATCGCCTTCGCAGGCGAGGATGTGGGTGGCGATGCGGTCTAGGAACCAGCGGTCGTGGGAGATGACCGCGACGCAGCCGGCGAATTCGAGCAGTGCATCTTCGAGCGCGCGCAGGGTTTCCACGTCGAGGTCGTTGGAGGGTTCGTCGAGCAGCAGCACGTTGCCGCCGGAGATGAGGGTCTGCGCCAGGTGCAGGCGGCCGCGTTCGCCGCCGGAGAGCTGGCCGACGATCTTGCCCTGATCCGAACCCTTGAAGTTGAAGCGGCCGATGTAGGCGCGCGCCGGGGTTTCGTATTTGCCCACAGTCAAAATCTCGTTGCCGCCGGAGATGGCGTCGAACACGGTCTTGTCGTTCTCCAGCCCTTCGCGTGATTGGTCGACGAAGGCGATCTTGACGGTCTGGCCGATCTTCACTTCGCCGCTGTCCGGTTGTTCTTTGCCGGTGATCATGCGGAACAGGGTGGATTTACCCGCACCGTTGGGGCCGATGATGCCGACGATGGCGCCGGGCGGGATCTTGAAGCTGAGGTTGTCGATCAGCAGGCGGTCGCCATAGGCTTTGCTCACGCCGTCGAACTCGATGACTTCGTTACCCAGACGTTCGCCGACAGGGATGAAGATCTCCTGCGTTTCATTGCGGGCCTGGTGTTCCTGCGAATTGAGTTCTTCAAAGCGGGCGATACGCGCTTTGGATTTGGCCTGGCGCGCTTTGGGGTTCTGGCGTACCCATTCCAGTTCCTGCTTCATCGCTTTTGAATGCGCGTCGAGTTGCTTCTGCTCCTGCGCCAGACGTTCGCCCTTTTGCTCCAGCCAGCTTGAGTAGTTGCCCTTCCAAGGGATGCCGTGTCCACGGTCGAGCTCCAAGATCCATTCGGCGGCGTTGTCGAGGAAGTATCGATCGTGGGTGACAGCGACCACCGTGCCGGGGAAGCGCACGAGGAATTGCTCCAGCCATTCCACCGATTCGGCATCCAGGTGGTTGGTGGGTTCGTCCAGCAGCAGCATGTCGGGCTTTTCCAGCAGCAGCTTGCACAGCGCCACGCGGCGCTTCTCGCCGCCGGAAAGGTTCTTGATCACGGCATCCCATTCCGGCAGACGCAGCGCATCGGCGGCGATCTCCATCTGGTGCGAGGCATCGCTGCCGCTGGCGGCGATGATGTTTTCCAGACGGGCCTGCTCGGCGGCAAGCGCGTCGAAGTCGGCATCCGGCTCGGCATAGGCGGCGTACACCGCATCGAGCTTGGATTGCGCTTTCATCACTTCGCCCAGCGCGGACTCCACTTCCTGGCGCACGGTCTTGGTGGGGTCGAGCACGGGCTCCTGCGGCAGGTAGCCGATCTTCATGTTGGGCAGGTGCTGCACCTCGCCGTCGTATTCCTTGTCCTGCAACGCCATGATGCGCAGCACGGTGGATTTGCCCGAGCCGTTCAGACCCAGCAGGCCGATCTTGGCGCCGGGGAAGAAGCTGAGGGAGATATCCTTGATGATCTGACGCTTGGGGGGAACGATCTTGCTCACGCGGAGCATGGACATTACATATTGACCTTGTGCCATTTTGCGGGTTCTCTATTTGGGTCAGGAAACCACTGGTCAAGTCCGTTCGTGGTGAGTGTTCTCCGTTCGCTCTTTTTCTACTACGCGCTTCCCTCGATACACCGCTGCGCGGCACTCGGGACGAACGGTAGATGGGGCTCAAAGTGAACGAAATATGTATCGAACCATGCTGTCGGACTTGACCGGTGGTTTCCGGGTTGTTGTTCGGAGGTGCGTAGCTTACCGCAAAGCGGGCGCGACTTGAATCGCGTGTATGGCGGGATATCGACGAACCGCCTCCATTCGACTTCTCCACGGACGCATAGTACGCTACGGCGCCGCCACCGATATGGCGCGGCGCATCATTTTCAACCGGGACATTCCAGATTTGATCGCCTTCACGTTGACCAGACGCTTCACCCGTCGCGTACTGATTGCAGTTGCGCTGGGACTGGCGCTGTTCTTCGCCGCCATGGTGCTGTTGCCGCGAATACTGCCCAAACAGCCGCTGCTGGCCAGCACTCCTTCCTCCGTCGCGGTGTACGATGCGGACCGGAACCTGTTGCGCCTTACGCTTGCCAGCGACGAGCAGTACCGTCTGCTGTTGCCGCTTACCAAAGTGAGCCCGGAACTGGTTGAGGCGGTCTTGCTTTACGAGGATCGCGGATTCCGCTGGCATCCCGGCTTCAATCCTTGGTCGCTGTCACGCGCCGCATTTGCCACCGCTACCGGACAGCGCCGCATGGGCGGCTCGACCTTGACGATGCAACTGGCGCGCCGCATCTACCATCTGGATACGCATACCGTGCCGGGCAAGCTGCTGCAAATCCTGCGCGCCGTGCAACTGGAATTGCTTTACACCAAGGACGAAATACTCGAGGCCTACCTCAGCCTGGCGCCGTACGGCGGCAACGTGGAAGGCGTTGCCGCTGCCAGCCTGATTTATTTCGCCAAGCCCGCAGACAAGCTCACCCTGCCGGAAGCGCTAACTTTGGCGGTGATTCCGCAGAACCCGCTGCATCGCGCGCCCGACCAGCCCGGATTGTTGGCTGCCCGCGACCGCCTGTTTGCGCTGTGGTGCGCGCGTCATCCGGAAGCGGAACGTTTGGCCGACCTGCTGCATCTGCCGATCCAGGTGCGCAGCACGCGCAGCCTGCCGTTCCTAGTGCCGCATTTCGTCAGGGAGCGGCTCGCCGCGCGGCATGCCGAGCATGAGCTGATGACCACGATCGACCCACGCCTGCAACGCCTGCTGGAGCGCCGCCTACATGCCTATGTCGAACGGCAGAAGCGCCTCGGCGTGAATAACGCGTCGGCAATGCTGGTGGATATGCGAGACATGGGCGTGAAGGCGGCCGTCGGCTCGGCGGATTTTTTTGACGACGCCATCAGCGGGCAGGTGAGTGCGCTGACCGCCAGGCGTTCCCCGGGCTCCACCCTCAAACCGTTCATCTACGCATTGGCCATGGACCAGGGGCTGATCCATCCGATGACGGTGCTCAAGGACAGCGCGCAATCCTTCGGTGGCTATACGCCGGAAAATTTCGATGGCCGTTTCATCGGTCCGCTGACCGCGACGGATGCGCTTAACCACAGTCGCAATTTGCCCGCAATCGCACTGGCATCGCGGCTGGATAAACCCAGCCTGTACGAATTCCTGCAGGCGGCGGGCATCAGCCGCATGGCATCGGAAAGGCATTACGGGCTGGCGCTGGTGCTTGGCGGCGGAGAGATCAGCATGGAAGAACTGGTGCAGCTGTATGCCATGCTCGCCAACAAAGGGAAGTTGCGTCCGCTGCGCATGCTCGAACAGGACAGGCCGGTCGGGGGAACAAGCCTGCTGTCCGAGGAAGCTTCGTTCATGGTGCTCGATATGCTGCGCCAGAACCCGCGCCCCGATATGGCAGTTTCCAGCGGCATTCCTGCCGGGCTTCCGGTGCACTGGAAGACCGGCACCTCCAACGGTTTCCGCGATGCATGGACGGTCGGCATCTTCGGTCCCTACGTGCTTGCGGTCTGGCTCGGCAATTTCGACAACACGCCCAACCCGGCGCTGATCGGCATCCACATGGCGGCGCCGCTGTTCTTCGAATTGGTCGATTCCATCAATGCCGCACAGCCCGGCCTGTATTCGATGCTGCTGCAACAGCCGCCCAATCTCAGCCGGGTCGAAGTCTGCACCGCCTCCGGCGACCTGCCCAACGCGGATTGCCCGCAACGCTCGCAGACCTGGTTCATCCCGGGCAAGTCGCCGATCCGCGTCAGCACGCTGCACCGCAAACTGGTGATCGACAACGCCAGCGGTCTGGTCGCCTGCCCGCCCAACAAACCGGGACGTACCCGAAGCGAGGTGTTCGAATTCTGGACTTCCGACATGCTGGATATTTTCCGCCAGGCAGGACTGCCGCGCCGCCTACCGCCCGCACACGATCCACGCTGTGCGGACAACGGCGGCGGTACGCCGCCACAGATCACTTCACCGATGCGCGGGGTGACCTACACGATGCGCCTGTCCAAAGACGACGAGCAAACCATCTTGCTGCAGGCCACAATGGACGCAAGCGTCAGCGAAATCTACTGGTTCGCCGGGGAACAATACCTGGGCAAGGCAGCGCGTAACCGCCCCCTGACATGGCAACCCCGGGGCCCCGGCTACTATGTGCTGCGCGCGGTGGACGATGTCGGACGTTCGGATACGCGCGAGGTGACGGTCAGCATCGCGCAGTAAGCCTCACTTCGCTTCTACCGTGATCTTCCCGCCCAGCGCGCGCGCATGGATCCCACGGTCGTACATTCCTTCGGCATAGGTAGGCGGCACGAGGTACTGCCCGATGTTGGTCGCCTTGATCTTGTACACGAACAGATGGGCCGCGTTCTCCACGGTGCCGTACAACACCAGGCGATCCTCCCGCACATCGGCATAGCTGGGCCGCCAGTTCGATTTGTCGCTTCCGACTGGCGATACCCAGTCGCTGTACGAGGAGGTGTAATCACCGTCTCCTTCTTCGTCGTACGACTGGACGGTCTGCGGTTCGGCGCGTGATTCCGGAACGATCTCGAAGCCGCCGGGCAGCAGGTCGACAATGGCCACGTTCTGCAGGGTGCCATTGCCGATGGCGCGGATGCGCAGGCGCACTTCCACTTCATCGCCGAGCTTGATCTTGCTTGCCGGCTTGCCGTTGGCATCCGTGTATTCGCGGAACACTTCAATGCCCTGTTTGATTTCCTGCGCGGGCAACGCGCGGTCGAAGCCGGACTGATTGAGCAGCGTATAGGCGATGTAGTCGCTGTCCGACCCGAAGCGCAGCGCGGTGGCGGCAGTCGAATATTCAGTCTTGGGCATGAGTCCCGCCGGCAGTTTCAATTGCTGCTTGCTGCCATTGGCCAGCACTTCGGCGATGCTGAACTTGCCTGCCGCATCGTTGCCGATGGCCGTGGCATAGGCATCCAGCGCCAGCAGCGTGTATGCGGAAGACAGCGTGTTGTAGCGGTTCTCCCGGATCGGCTTGGCAATGGATTCCAGTGCGTCGGCGTCGAGCCGCTTCAGTTCATCCGGGAAATGCCGCGCCAGCAGGGAAACCAGTTGCGAGTTGCGGCTGAGGCCGTCGTAGTAGTCCTCCCATTTTCCGGCATCGTGCGTGAGCCTGATCCCGTGGATCAGGCCACTGGCCATTCTGCTCTGATGCATGAGCTGGTAGGCCGCCGCAAGATAGGCTGCCGTAATATCCTGCGGCCACACTTTGGCGTGATGTTCTTCCAGCCTGCGTTGCACGGCGGCAGCGTGCTGACCGACCACGATACCCTGCCGCGCCAGCAGGTAAATTGCATAAGCGCGTACCCGTTCGTCTGCAAGCGTGCTGCCCTCGCTCGAAGCCAACTGTTGCAGCCAGCTGTTCGCCGAAATCAGCATGTCCGCCGGAACGGCATGGCCGCGATCCCTCGCTTCCAGCAGGAAGTGCATCGCGTAGACGGACGTCCACGGCACGACATGGTGATTCGCCGCCCAAAGTCCGAACCCGCCTTCCGAGTTTTGGCGGCTGCGCAGGATGCCTATGATGCGGTCGAGGCTGGCTTCGGAGACGTTGCGCGTGACGCCGAATTCCGGGCGAGACTGCAGGATCACGGCGGGTAGCACCTGACTGACCAGTTGCTCGGTGCAACCGTAGGGGTTCTTGTCGAGGTAGGCGACCAGTCCGCGCCCCATGATCAGCGGCAGGTGCGAAATGCCCGCGCTGCGCGTGGCGAATTCGTCATACATCTTGCGGGTCACCGGTTGTTCCAGTGTTCCGTCTTTCAGGTTGCCGAAAGTCAGCTCGACCCGATACGGCACCGGCGGCCGTACGCTGGTATCGACGCTGGATTTCGCGCTATGGCCGTCGTGGGTTGCGGTGAAATGCAGGTTGCCGGAGCCCAGTTTGTCCATTGCGCGCACCCGGAAGGTCGCCACCTTCTCGTGCATCGCATCGATCTTCATGTCCTGCGTTCCGTTGCCGCCAAGCACCGCCAGATGCGGCGAGGTCTTGAGTTCGATATGCACCGGCGCACCTTTGCCGGAGGCGGGCAGGTTGTTGGACACGCCCAGGCTGACCTCGAATTCGTCGCCCGGCGCCACTTGTGTGGGTACGTTGGGCGTGAGCACAAAATCGCCGCGTACCAGTACGTTACTTTCGGTTACGCCGATGGATTCCGGCGAAACGGCTACCGCCATGATGCGCAGTGTGCCGTTGAAGTAATCAGGCACCGTATATGTCAGTTCGCGTTCCACGGGGCCGACATCGACAATGCCGGACCAATAGGCTACCGGCTTGTCGCGCTTGCGCTTGAACGGGTTGAGGTGCTTGCCCAGTGCGCTGTCGGCATCGCCGCCGGGTGCGGCGGATTCCATCAGGCGTTTGAACTCGGGCAGGATCAGGTCGAGAATCTGCGATGTCCTGGTTTCCAGTGCGCGCTTCTGGAAGAAATATCCCAGCGGGTCGGGCGTCTTGTATGCGGCGACCTGCAGGATGCCTTCATCAACGGCGAAGAGCACCAGTTTTGCGGATTTCGCCGCGCGGACTTTCATGCGCAGCGGCTCGCCCGGTTTGACCAGTTCCGGCGTGTTCACGCTAATCTTGTTCTTGCGCCGCTCCAGGCTGATTGAGAACGGTGCCACACCGTGCGACATCGGGCTCATGAAAATTTCCGGCGAATTGAAATCGCGCACGAAAGTGACGGCTACATATCCGTTTCCTTCCATGGCGGCAGGCACGCGGATCTTCTGCACGCTGTTGGTCGTGGTGACTTTGAACCATTGCCATGCATAGACCTTGTCGCGTTCGATGGTGATGAGGCCGTTACCGGTATACGGCGCGCGTATTTCCAGTTCGATATCCTGCCCCGGCGCCACGTCGGTTTTGGCGAGCTTGATCTGCAGTTCGGCGTTCTTTTCCAGTGAACGTGTCAGGTTGGCATGCCCTGCCACCGAATATTCGATCCGGTTCAGCTCCAGTCCCTGCGCATCACGGATCACCATCATGTAATCGCCGGGGTCTTTTGTCGGCAGGTCCAGTCGGGTGCCGCCCGCTGCAATCGCAAAGGATTTTTCTTCGAGCACGACATCCTTGCGCTTGGATTCGTATTTGAAGACGCCCGAATCCTGCTTGGTCAGCACCGACACATACTTGCGTTCGATGCGGATCAGCTTCAGGCCCGAAATCGCGGTCTGTTTCTCGCCGGGATTGATTGCGATCAGGCCGACGGAACGTCTGGCGTCCTTGTTGATGTAGCGCAGATTGCCGTCGGCCTTGAAGCCGACGAGGTAAGGCATGCTGGAAACCAGCACCGCACGCTCGGCAGAAACGCTGCGGCCCCCTGCGGCCTCGAAACCCTGGGCCACGAACAATACGCGATAAGTCGCGCGCGCAAACCGTTGCAGTCGCAAATCGAACTCGGCCTCGCCATTGTCATCGGTGATGCTGTCGGTGAGCCGGTCCTCGAAGCTTTGTTTCGCGCGCAGAGGATCGTAGAAACTGTAATCGCGGTATGACGGAAACGATGGGAAGGACGGATACAGTGTGATGGCCGCGCGCACCTTGCGCTGGGTTGCGGGTGTGCCGAACAGGTTCTGCAAGTTGATGCGCGCCTTCAGGTTCTCAGGCGATATCCAGCCTTCCGCTGCTTCGTCGGAGAAGCGTGCTTCCATTTTCATCCGGTCGGGCTGGAACTCCTGCACCTTGATCTCGGTTGAGCCGATCAGTCCGGCAGCATGGTCATCCTTGACGATATACAAACTGGCGTTCCATGTGCCTGTCGGTGAAGTGTCGAGCGTGGCATAGGCATTTTCCAGGAATCCAGATGCCGGCAATTTGACACGCTCCCGCTTCACGGTCAGCCCGCGCGCATCAGTGATGACCATTTCGAGCGGGATGCCGGCAAGATTGGTGGACCAGTCTGAAGCGCGCACGATCATGCCCAGTTTGAACGCTTGGCCGGGGCGGTAGATGCCCCGATCCGAAAACAGGTAGGCCTGCAACCTGTCGGACTGGATGCCATTGGATACGCCGCCGACATCGAAGCGCGACATGTCGAGCATGCGGTCGTTGCGGTCGTACGGCATGAAAGAGAGGTCGCTGCCTTTCCTGGCCAGATACAGTACCGGTGAACGTTCGCGGGTGAAGTCCTTAAGCGAGGGGAAACTTGCATGACCGTTGTTGTCCGTCTCCTGTGACAGTACCGGCAGCCCGTTCTTGCCGATCACCTGCACGCTGACGCCGCTCACTGGCTCTCCGCTATGGATGGATTGGACAAAGACTTCCTGGCTACCATCCATTCCTTTCTTGACCAGCAGTCCGAGGTCGGTGAGCACGATCAGGCGCGAATCCGGATTGCCTGCGGGCCGGTTGTTTTCCTGGTCGTAAGCCTGCACCTTGACCATGAACAGACCGCGTTTGCCTTCGCTCAGGTATTGGCTGAGGTCGAGCGACGTATATTGCGCCTTGCCTGGCGACAGTCCGGGAAGGTCGGATATCTCTTGGTAACGCTCGGTCAGGTTGTCGAAGTTAAAGTTGTAGTTGCTGAAACCGGGGGTGCCGAAATTACCATAGGTTTGGCTGACCAGATGCTGAATCTGGCCCGGCAACAGGCGGCCGATTTCATACTGCAACGCTTCCACGTCACGCGCCAGCACCGGAACCCTGTGCTCGCCCGACAGCGGCAACAGCGAGCCGGAATGCAGTATGCGCACTTCTTTCGGAAAAGGCTGGACGCGGATGATTCGGTCGAACGTGCCATCCATTTCATAACCGCCAAAGGACTTGAGGCCTTTGTTGACGCGAATATAAATGAATCTCTCTACGTCGGCCTCGAATTTGAAATTGTGTACGTCGGTGTATTCACGCTCGGCGGGGATTGCGGTAAGCGCAAGCCGGTCGGACTGGCCCAGTAGCGCATCGCCGATTTGCGCAAGATTGCCCCAGTAGTAGGGCCGTTTGCGCTGTTCCACCGGCGTTTCCGGATTAAAGACCGGCAATACCCACGCCTGGATCCGGTTTTTCATGTCGTTCTCGTGCACTGCCGCAGACGTTGTCAGTGTCAGTACCTGTTCCGGCTCATAGCGCTCATTGTTTACCAGTTGCATGTCGGCGGAATAAATGCCGAGACTGAATAACCCGGGCACAGGAACTTCCTGTTCAAGCGCGTCGGCGCCAGCGCCTTCTCCGTCTTGCGCGGTCGTACCCGCATCGACTTTTACTGTGAGCGTGGTGTCCTTCGGGGGAATCGGCAGTGGCGCTGAATGGATGAATGCGGCCAGTTTTTTCTTGTCGTAGGTCACGGTGAACGGCGTTGTTTCGCCACCCATACCCAGTACGCCGCTGCTCTGTCCCCGCATGCGCAGGGTGATGCGTTTCTCGAATGACTCCGGTGCAACGGGATGTGAGAAGCCGATGGAGACGATGGCTTTCTTCAGTTCGGAAATGGTTGGATCCTGGTAGAACTCGGAAGACTTGATTGTCATCTCGAAGGGGGCCGTTGCAAACTCAAACGCGTATCGTTCCACTCGTACCGATTGTGTCAGCAGATTGCGCTTGAAACTGACCTTTAATGTCTGTCCGACGGGCCAGTCTTTTGCCGGTTCGAATATCAGTGTCTGGTCGTCGCGCCAACTCCAGCGTCCTTCCAGTTCCGGGCTGATATGCAGCCCGCTTGCTTCCTTGCCTACCATATCCAGCGGTGCCGCCGAGGCCGAGAACTGGATGACCAGCGGTTCGGTCTTGGCATCGTCATTCTCCAACTGCGTGCGTGGTGGATCGATGACTTGCAGGGTGATGAGTTCTGGTTTTGGGATCAGGCTGTAGCCATACCAGGCTCCCCAGCCAGCCGCCAGCACGGAAATCGCTATGACGCTGAATTTTGCAAAGCGGCGGGGATTCAGTTTTATCCACTGTAGCGCCGCAAGCACACCCCGGTAGCAGAACTTGCCCCAGGACGGGCTTTGCCACTGCCAATGACCGAATAGCGCTACCAGCAACAGCTTGCATACCTTCCAGATCCAAAGTGCAAACTTGGAGATCACGCTTAACCCTCGAACCAGCGAAGAATGCATGGATTGCCCCTTAAAATTTTCTCAGCCATATCGAGTGGCAGCAATTTGAAAGATGACCGTAAAAATGAATTTCACTTAGCCCTGGCTATTCGCCGTCGGCGTCGCTCAACACAATTACTCCATGTTCATTCATTTACTGCGCCTCCGGGGAAGGCACGTTTGTTTGCGTGGAGCGGTTGTACCAAGCCATTCGTACTTTCCTGATTGTGTGCTGTTCCAAAAAAGTGCCGTAGCTTACCGCAAAGCGGACGCGACTTGAATCGCGTGTATGGCGGGATGTCCCCGGGCAGGGATCAGGACAGTTGCTGGCCGTGCTCGCGCGTCGCGTGGAATTGCACCTTGGGCCAGCGTTCCTGCGCGAGGCGCAGGTTGACGCCGGTGTCGGCGAGGTAGGCGTAGTTGCCGTCCACGTCCTTCGCCAGACGGCCCTGGTTGGCCTTGACGAATTCGTTGAGGTGGTTGGCGTCGGCGCAGGTGACCCAGCGCGCGGTGTGGATGCCGGCGCGCTCGAATACCGCGTCCACCCCGTATTCGGCCTTGAGGCGGTGTTCGACGACCTCGAACTGCAACTGGCCGACCGCGCCGATCAGCGGGGCGTTGTCCACCAGCGGCGAGAACACCTGCACCGCGCCTTCTTCGCCGAGCTGGCGCAATCCCTTTTCCAGTTGCTTGGCCTTCATCGGGTCGCGCAGGCGCGCGCGGCTGAACAGTTCCGGCGCGAAGTAGGGGATGCCCTTGAAGGTGAGCGCCTCGCCTTCGGTGAGCACGTCGCCGATCTGCAACTGGCCGTGGTTGTGCACGCCGATGATGTCGCCCGCGTAGGCTTCTTCCATGCGCGAGCGTTCGTTGGCCATGAAGGTGACCGCGTTGGCGATCTTCATGTCCTTGGCGGTGCGGCGATGTTTGACCTTCATGCCGGGGCTGTAGCGGCCGGAGCACACGCGCATGAACGCGATGCGGTCGCGGTGGTTCGGGTCCATGTTGGCCTGGATCTTGAACACGAAGCCGGTGAACGGCGTTTCGTCGGGCTGCACCATGCGCTTGTCGGTCTCGCGCGGCAGCGGGGAGGGCGCCCAGTCCACCAGCGCGCGCAGCACTTCGCGCACGCCGAAGTTGTTGATGCCGGAACCGAAGAACACCGGGGTCTGCTTGCCGCCGAGGAATTCGTGCAGGTCGAACGACGCGCCCGCGCCCATCACCAGTTCGGTCTCGTCGCGCATGGTCTGCATCTCGCTGGGGCATAGCTCCGCGAGCTTGGCTATCTGCGCGCCCTTGAGCACTTCGACGTCGCCGCCGGCCTTTTCCTCGCCGGGCGTGAAGCGCATCACCTCATCGTTCAGCAGGTGGTACACGCCCTGGAAGCGCTTGCCCATGCCGATCGGCCAGGTCACCGGCGCGCAGTGGATCTTCAGCACCGATTCGATCTCGTCCAGCACTTCCAGCGGCTCGCGCACCTCGCGGTCCATCTTGTTGATGAAGGTGATGATGGGCGTGTTGCGCAGGCGGCACACTTCGAGCAGCTTGATGGTCTGCGCTTCCACGCCCTTGGCGGCGTCCACGACCATCACGGCGGCGTCCACCGCGGTCAGCACGCGGTAGGTGTCCTCGGAGAAGTCCTGGTGGCCCGGCGTGTCGAGCAGGTTGATCACGCAGTCGTCGTAGGTGAATTGCATCACCGAACTGGCGACCGAGATGCCGCGTTGTTTTTCGATCTCCAGCCAGTCCGAGGTCGCGTGGCGGCCGCTCTTGCGCGCCTTGACCGTGCCGGCCATCTGGATCGCGCCGCCGAACAACAGCAGTTTTTCGGTCAGCGTGGTCTTGCCCGCGTCGGGGTGCGAGATGATCGCGAAGGTGCGGCGGCGCTTGACTTCGCGCGCAATGCCCCGATCGACAGCGGAGGTGCCCGATGCGATGTCTGGGGATGCGTTGTCGGATTGTTGTGTCATTGCCTGTTGCCGCCGTAAAAGACAAATGCCCGAACGGGTCGGGCATTTTCCTGCTGATATCTGGTGGTGGAACAAGTCCGCCACGAAAACCGAGATTCTAAGGCAAAAAGTGCGTTTTGGGAAGGGCTTGCAGCCAGTTCGGACTACAGAGGAAGCATATCCAACTCCTCCCAAGCGCTCTCAATCACCCCGCTCAAATAGCTTGAGTTTGGTTCCCGCAATCCACTCTCGAACTCCTGCCCCAAAAGTTACAAACAGATCGAGAGATTGATTTCGCCCCGAACTCGCTGGATTTGGATTCTCGCCAGCCGGTTGCCACCGTGTTTTTTTGGATTGGTGGATCTGCCCTCAACTTCTGCGCCATAGGCTGCCCGGAATCCTTGATTCATTGTGCGCACTTCTTCGTCGATGCGCGCCTGGTCACCCGTGATGTCTATTGAAATTAGCTGGCTCTCGATACCGAACGGTTCATCGTCCTGCGGTTCCTCATCAATTGGACTGTCAGGAATCTGCATGGCTGTTCCGACCCTTTCCTCCAAGGTGTCTTCATCGCCATCGGTCGAACCGCATTCTCGATTGCTTTCACACTCATCCACTGCAGCCCAATATTCCTCCAGCAATTCGGCGCTAACTTCGTCATCCTCATCCGAGAGCTTAGAGGGAGGGCAGCAATCCCAACACGAGCCGCAGTCTGCCGATTCAAGCTTCCGTTGGTAGCTCGCGATAGCTTCGTCGGCAATCTTGTGCGACTCAACCCAGTTGGCGGTGTCGGCTAATTTTCTGGCACCCAGGAAGATTTCAGGGTCGAATTGGGCGACATACCTTTTGGCTGCAATGTAGCCATCCCAGTAGCCTGCGCCCGAAGCTGGCTTGAATAGAACGATTCGGCCCAGCTTTGGAACGTCCCACATTTGCAGCTGAAATCCGTTCTGCTCAACCCAGTCTTGTCCGGTGATAGTTGCCATCGTGACCTCCACTAGAACGGAATCGTGTCGTCGACGACATATCGCGACGGCGTGAGTGATGGCATCTCTCGTGGCAAATCGCTGGGCACGGTCCCCTGATCCGATTTCTTGCCGAGCATCTTCATTTCATCGGCCTCGATTTCAGTCGTATATCGCTCGGCCCCATTCTTGTCGGTCCACTTGCGAGTACGCAGCCGACCCTCAACGTAGATGTGCGATCCCTTTTGCAGGTACTGGCCTGCGATTTCAGCCAGGCGCCGATATAGGACGACACGATGCCACTCGGTCGCTTCTTTCATGTCGCCAGTGTCTCTATCTCGCCATTTATCAGTAGTGGCCAGCCGGATGTTGCACACCGCCGTGCCGTCAGGGAAAGCGCGCGATTCTGGGTCAGCACCCAGGTTTCCAATAAGCATGACGCGGTTTAAAGATGACATGATGCCCTCCGTTACGCATTTGATGCGAATATATGATTGCATGATGTTACTGCAAACTTCCATCATGTCAACATATCGCATGCATCATGTCGTATAATCTGAACATGATGCGGGAGGAGCTATGGAACTTGTGATCACGTCGGAAGACTTTCGTCGGCTATCGCCGGCGACCCAAAAGGAACTCTTGGCGGTTCTGATGGGGGGCGATGGAGACGGCGATGCCATGCTTGGCCTAGATGACTACGACTCCATGCCGGCCAGTGGCTCACAGGTCGGAAGCGCCAGCACGGGCAAGCGCGTATTCCCGATAAATCCAGCGCAGGCCACGGAGCTACTCTCCAATCTCGCTGAGAAAAGCCAGCAGACGCTGCGCTTGTTCGCCGTGGGAGAGCGAGTCGCCGTTGACGATTTAGTTGGCGAGGACCGCCCGTACAAGGACATGAACGATCTCAAGCGAAGTTTTGTTGGCGCGGTCAATCGGCGCCTGCGAACGGTCGTCGGCAATCGATCTGCCGTACTTTTCAGTTCCGATCGCGATCGCCAGAAAATTCGCGTATTGCCAACAGCGGCGTCTGCACTCCGACAAGCGATGGGAATTCCCGAACCTGAAGGAATTGATTCATACGACGGTGCTGATTTCGATGGCGCGCTCGATGAAGAACAGGAAGTCTGACCCGGAAATCGGGCTTCAATCAATCCAACTAGCTAGGTTTTGCCTGGCTAGATGAGCAAAAAAACGCCCGGCATCCTGCGTTGGATGCGAGCCGTCTTCACGTGTAGTCCCGTTATCACGGCGCATCAATACTTCCATTCCGGTGCATTCTCGGATTGCTTCAACGATTCTCTTCCCAATGCCGCACCTCGTGTAACCAGGCACTTTGTCGAGATAAATGTTGGTTAGTAACGCCCCGTATTCGTCCTCACCGCCATGGCCGAGTATTGTGGGGTACTCGTTCCAGTCCATGTGCCCGATTAGTTTCCCGTTGTGCCAGGCCTCTGCATGACTAGCATCCTCATCGAGTCGAATATCAATGCACCTCCCTTGCTTGTCACGAAAATCAAATCTAATCATCAAAGCACTCATTCATCACAGAACCCCTCGGCCAGTTTCAGACTTCAGGAGTGCAGCCAACTGGGATCCCGACTTCAGTTTCTCGATGAAGGTGCAACCAGCGTTATGGGGCTGCCAGTAAGGACAAGCCAAGAAGTAGGCATCCAGTAGCCCAGTCGCGTTCTGTTTGCGTCGAAGCACCATGTTCTCGCCATGGACCGGGCACGTCGCCAATTCAACTCCGCGATGGCCTTTTGCAAGATCCGACTTCAGATCGCGCAGGCGCGTATCGATGACTTCTTCAGTCCCCTTGTCGGTCAGGATGATGCCGAACTCCTCAGCCGTCACTGAAAACTCCGGTGCGGTGGTATCCGTCATCAGTCCATAGTCATTGCGCTGAAGCTTCTCGGTATGGGTGCAGGCCTTCTTATCACCCTGCTGGATGTACCAACCTGTACAACCCCAATAGAAATCCTTTGGCCCAGCAACGGCAAGATCACGCTTCCACTGAAGTTTCATTGGTCGGTTGCAGATGCGACAGATTTTGCCAAGCGTGTCGGCGAAGGCGTTGTACTGAAGAACGTGCGTGGTTTCGAGATCGATCTCAACCTTGTCGATCACGCTCTCGGATTCGATAATCTTTTCAGCGGCGCGGACCTCCTTGCCTTGGTCGAGCTCGGAAAGAAGTTGTTCGCGCTCGGCTCGTAGATCGTCCCACCGCCGTCGCGCACGGTCGTTGAGACCACCACTGGACATGCGCTGGTTCCGCAGATGCATGATCTCGTCGTTAACTGAACGCAACCGGTCTTTCTTGCGGGTGAGTTCATTGACCACGCTCTCGCCAGTGGCCCCGCCCTGTCGCTTGTAGGCTTCGTAGCCACGCTTGATACCGGCAATAACCTGTACGGTGGTGTCGACGAGAACTCCGAGCAGCGTGCCCAGGCCATTGGCCAGTCGGTCAAGAAAACTCATAACACTTCCCCAGGAAGGAGTCGGCTTTGCTGCGCCAGCCGCATCGATAGCAATCGGTCCGTATCGGCGCGATAGGAGCTGAGGATGGCCTCATGGTTCCAGTAGTGGTCGAACAGCAGTCCGCCCGCGAACGCAGCAGGTATCGCGAACAAACCACCGCCGACCGCATAGACGGCCGCCCCGGCGAGTTTGGCCGCTACGATGCGCTGTCCCCGGCGAGCGATCGCCAGTTTGAACTGATCAAGTGACTGCTGACCCACCGACACTTTGTAACCTTCCCAGCCGGCGATTGCGACCAGCGGGAAGAGCGGACTGAAATAGTCGAGAAAACGGTCGGTCACGGAGTCGTCCATGACATCAATCGCCGACGATACATGATCGCGCAGGTCATCCTCGGTGATGCCGCTATCGAGCACAAGCCCGGAGTAAGCCACTTCGTGCGTCGCCAAAATCTCAATGTCGGGATACCGGTGCAACGCTTCCTTGATGTATCCAGCGCTGTCAGTCGCCTTTAGCTGAAGATAGTCGGCGGTGGCGCCGTCGGGCCCAACGATCCGCATATCCCATCCAGGCTGATTCAACGTGTCCGCCAACACGGCGTGGTAACCATCCGGTAAAAGCACTGGACCAACCTGCTCACCCGCATTTAAGCGATCGGCCACTAAATATTCGAAGTATTTACCTTTCGCCGTATTGATCGCGCCACGCAGTTCATCGTCACTCAGACCGAGGAAATGCTCATCAGTGAGTGAGGGATTTGTGACACGGATGGCCTCCACCAGTCGGGGATCCAAGTCGGATATGTCGTGGCCGAGAAACGCTTCTGCGGATGCAGCGGTCAAGGTCAGGTCAAACAACGATTCACGATTGGCCTTCAGATAGCGCTGAAACGCATCGTAGAACTGCTCGCCCCCGGGCCGATCACCAACCTGGCCATATTGCCGACTGAGCAAACTCAATTTGGAGTTTGGGACGAGGTTCATGGCTATTTGACCAAACTACGAATGGAGGCCACTTCCGCCTTGACCCGTTGCAAATCAGCAACCCAGCCGGAGGCGGAAATTCCCTCGGGTTCCAGCCCCAACCCCTCCTCGATTCGCGAAACTCGCTTCTCAAGTTGCTGGATGAAGGAGTCCATACCACCCAGAACCTCTTCCACCATCAGGAGGTGTTGCTCAATCTGCGAGCGCAAGTCGCTCTTTGTCAGCTCTTCGAACATATCGGCATGGCTCCCTGACTGCGTTTCTTGGTATGTATTTGGCAATTAGACGCCATAATCGTAATGCCGTACAGGCTCACCTGGTGCGCCCATGACGATAAACAATGGTGCCTCCTCGTCGAATTGAACAGGCACCATGGGCAGACTCCTGTCACCGCAAACGAATCGAAGCAACCAAGCGCATCCCCTCGGCATTCTTCTGTTGCCCGCATTTCCGTGTCATGATGCACCCTCTCGGGCTCATGGACTAAGCCCGTCTTTCTTCGCGATACCCTCGGAGATCGGCATGAGTGGGATGGAGCGCATCTATCAGATAGATCAGATTCTGGCCGGACGGAAGTTCGTCCCGCGCATGGAATTGCAAGAGCGTCTGGGCGTTTCTTGGGCGACATTGAAGCGGGATTTGGCCTACCTCAAGGATCGGCTCAACGCGCCAATCATCTTCGATCGCGATCTCGGTGGCTACCGATTCGAGACGGAAGGCAAACGCATTGGTCAGCAATATGAGTTGCCCGGGCTCTGGTTCTCGGCGGAGGAAATCCACGCCTTGCTGACCATGCAACACCTGCTGTCCAATCTTGACACAGGCGGCTTGCTCGGCCCGCAAATCAAACCACTGTTGGCCCGGCTAACTGGACTGCTTGGGACAGCTGACAACCCAGCGGAAGAAGTTCAGCGGCGAATTCGTATTGAGACCGTCGGCGCCCGGCAGTTCCATCTCGACCATTTCCAGGCCGTAGGTTCCGCGCTACTACGGCGCAAGCGGCTGGTGATCCGCTACCACGCCCGGGGCACAGATGAGGAGACTGAACGGGAGGTTTCCCCGCAGCGCCTAGTGCATTACCGAGACAACTGGTATCTGGACGGGTGGTGCCACCTGCGCGATGGGCTGCGTGCATTCTCAGTGGACGCCATCAAGCATGCTGAAATTCTCGACAAGCGTGCCAAGGATGTCGCAGACAAACGCCTAGACGAGGTCTTGGGGTCGGGATACGGGATTTTTTCCGGGGAAAACATCTCTTGGGCCACCTTGCGCTTTTCGCCGGAGCGTTCCCGCTGGGTATCCTCAGAGCGCTGGCACCCGAACCAACGCGCCAAAATCAGCAAGGATGGCTCATTTGAGCTCAAGGTTCCCTACGCCGACGATCGGGAATTGATTATGGACATCCTCAAGTACGGCGGGGACTGTCAGGTCGTTGAGCCCAAGGCGCTACGCGATCGCGTCGTCACCGAATTCAAGCGCGGACTATCGCAGTACGCGTAGGCGGTTACGTAGGCAGACTGAGCCCAGGATTTAAAATATCACGGCGTTGATGTTTGGGCGCATTCTGTGAGCCTCACCCCCCGTAGCATGGCACCTGTCATAACTGCCACCAGGGGACGAACCATGCTACCGATCACTCACCATGCTCAGACGCGCCTCCAGCAGCGAGGCATTCCGGCGGTCGTCGTTGAGCGCTTGCTCGACTTCGGACGTCAGACCCATGACCACCGGGGCGGGACGATTGTCTTTTTTGATCACCGGGCGCGCAACACGCTACGGCGTCAGATAGCCAGCGACTCCTACAAGCAGATCGAATCGCATCTCGACACCTATGCCGTGCTCGGCGCGGACGGCGTAGTGGTGACGGTGGGGCATCGGACGCAGCGGATCAACCGGCACTGACTTTACATAACTATCGGTTTTTTGATCCTAGAGAACCGTACCCTGAGTGATTTTCATCAGCGAAGGAATTCAATGACCACGACACAACTCCTCGATCGCAAGCCCCCCTTCGTGATCACCTGCCCGGAGTGCGGCAACCAAGACGTGAAGTTGCTTCGACACTGGAACGATCGACCGAGCAAGGCACCGGCCCCCACCTTCGACCCGACGCATCAGTGCGAGCGCTGTGGCTTTCGCTGGATCTACCGGTCTCCAAAGGACAAGATTCGCTCATTCCTGCTGGACAACTGAGGAGCAGACCATGATGCAGCCCAAAATCGTCAACGCTGAACGACTCGCTGTCTTTCACTTGCCTGCTGGCTATGCTGCCACGCTCCTGGGCAATGTGGAATCCGCCGGCATCATCGAGTACCACTACGTAATGGTTGTGTTTGGCCCGGACCAGCAGATCTGTATGTTCACCGGCTCGGAGTGGAGCAACCAAGATCCCTCCTACAAGAACGAACCGGTCTTCGGAATATTCGGCGAGGACGGCCATGCGGGGTGTGGAGGATCACCTGACTGGCTCGATCCTGCGCTTTTCGTGTTGCGATCGGTGGACGCGGTGAAGGAGCGCTTCTCGATCACAGACCCGGAGTTGTCCGAAGCTGAGGCTTGGGGATTGACCCAGATACTGAAGCGGATTCAGGAGTTACCCGGCGATCCCGACGCACCACAGAAGGCCCCACTGTGGGCTGCGCTCAGCAAGAACGACGCAAGACTAGTGGAGTACATGAAAAAGGGCATGGGCGACCCTTCCACCGAAGGCGCTGCTTTGGATGTACGACACTGAAAGGAAGAGTGAATGACAGCACAGATTGGAGAAAGGCTGATTTTCGAGGGTCGGGAAGTGTCCATGTGCTCCGAGCCGCTTGGCGACTATTTCGCATACGGTGGTAACAAGCCAGAATTTGATTTCAACTGTACCGCGCTATGGCGTGGCTATGTCGGCACATGGGAGTTCATCAATGATCGACTGTATGTGGTCGGCCTGACTGGCACACTCAAGGACGGCACGGAAGCGACGCTCGAAACTGTTTTCCCCGGCTACCCCGATCGGGTGTTCGCACATTGGTACTCGGGAACCCTGCGAATTCCAGAAGGGAAAATGCTCGAGTACATCCATATGGGCTATGGCAGCACCTACGAGCGTGACCGTATTCTCAAGATCGAAAAGGGTGTCGTGGTTGGCTGTCACGTTCGCCAAAACGGCGTGGCGGAGGAAAGCGATGGGCCAGAAGGGTACGGCATCGGTGCAATGACGGTATTTCCCCGGCGAACCGGCGATGAGGATGACAATCGATGACCTACTTGTACGGGTACCTCGGAATCGGCGCCGTTTTCCTGGCAGTCATCTTCATTTCCCACCAACTGACCAAATCAGCCGCCGATGACCGGATCGCTGATCTGTTGCTCGCTGCTGACCCGAGTAGTAATAAGTGGTGGTGGAAGCCACTCAATAAGGTCATCGTACCGATACTCGCTGCCATCATGATTCTGGCGGTATGGCCAGTCGCCATCTATTGGAAAGCCAAGGAGATGATCGATGCACGAAACGTGAAGGAAGCAGAGCCCCCCAAGGAGTTCGCCGTCACCCGGGACCATCTCTTGAAACGCTGGTCGGTGGCCGAGATCGAGATAGCCGAGATCGTCAGCGATCCATTGGGAGCGGCACCTCGACTACCATTTGGCCACCTCAACCCGGCATGGGAGACTTTCAAGCAATCGATCGGAGATGGGGATTTGCTGTGGTCGTTTTCCGCTCCGTGGACATCGGACTGGGGACGCAACGAGGTCCGCGATGGGTATGTCGTCTTGCGCGGTGAAGCTATCGGGCCACACTTCCTTACCCGCTGGGTAATTCTCGACAGAGAAAACGAAGAAGGGGAAAACTGATGCTGGGTGCGATCATCGGAGACATCGTCGGCTCCGTTTATGAATTCAACAACTATCGAGCCAAGGATTTTCAGCCATTCTTTCACCCGAAAGCATTCTTCACCGACGACACCGTGTGCACGGTCGCAGTCGCCGATGCACTGGTCAATGGTAAAGACCCCGCCGGCACGCTGCGCGAATGGGGACGTCGATATTGGGACAATGGCGGCTGGGGGCAACGATTCGCCCTGTGGATCGCCACCGACGATATGGGGCCCTACAACAGCTTCGGCAATGGTGCAGCGATGCGCGTCTCTGCCGCCGGACTCCTGGCCGACAGTGTCGAAGACGCCATTACGCTCTCCAACCGTGTCACTGAAGTCACCCACAATCATCCCGAAGGCCTGCGGGGCGGTGCTGCCACGGCGGTTGCGATTCACCTCGCCCGAACCGGCCAGACTGCCAGCGAAATTCGTCAGGCAATCACTCTGCAATTTGAATACGACCTGACGCAGACAGTCGACGGGATCCGCCCGACCTACCGTTACAACGAGCGTAGCCAGGACACTGTGCCGCAAGCTCTGATCTGCGCATTGGAAGCGACGAACTTTGAGGACGCCATTCGGAACGCGATCTCTATTGGTGGCGACAGCGATACGATTGCGGCGATTGCAGGCCCCGTTGCCGAAGCGCTTTTCGGAATTGATGATGAAATTGCCGCACGAGCCTGGGCCTATCTACCGAACGAAATGCGCGGCATTGTTCAGGCCTTGTACGCATCCGCCGGACAAAAAGACAGATTCTGAACGCGGTAGGATTAGCATGTCATGACCGACTGAAACTGAGGACCCACCCAATTGGTAAAAGCAAAAGTAAAACCCAAAGCCGTGCCTGCAGGTCTTGTATGGTGCACAGAATGCGCGACTCGGCTCCGCAAAGACAAGGCGGAAATCCGTGCGCACTACCTTAAGGACCACCGTATCGACCCAGGGTACAAGTTGTATCAGACGGTTCTCAATAACCACGAATGCATCAATGGGGAGATTCGGACTGGCGTTGTCCGAGCATCACCGACAGATGGCGTCGATGACTATGACCGCAAGCACTCGGGCAAGCTTCCCGGTCAGGTCTCTGCTGGCGCGTTCGGCATGAAGAGATAAATTTAGGCACCAATTTTGTCGGGCGCATTCCATGAGCCCCTGACCCCGTATCTTGTCATCCATGCGCCGGCAATTGTGCCGGACGAACAGGAGATGAGATGCAAAACAACAATACACCGCAAGTCCTGATCACCCCGCTCAAGCCTGCCCTGATTATGGGTATGGCCCAAAAACTCCCTGTGCTGGTGCGAGTGCAGGCACCTGACCCTGATCCGGCGCAAAAGAAGGACCGCAAACCTTACCACCTGTCCCTGGTCATTGATCGTTCCGGGTCTATGTCAGGCGAACCGCTGATGGAGGCCGTTCGCTGCGCCAAACACATTGTCGATCGCCTCGAATCAACCGATGTGGCTTCGTTGATCGTTTTCGATGATCGCGTCAAAACCCTGACTCCGGCCAAACCTGTCGGTGACCGCAAAGCCATCTATGCCGCCTTGGCCCACGTCCACTCGGGCGGATCGACCAATCTAAATGGTGGCTGGCAGGCGGGTGCGGCATCCATTCTCGATGACGCCAAGCAAGCCGCGTTGGCCAGGGTCATCCTGCTTTCCGACGGCAATGCCAATGTTGGCGACACCACGGATACCAACGAAATTGCCGCCTTCTGCGCAGATGCTGCCGAGAAGGGTGTCACGACATCAACCTACGGTCTCGGCCGAGACTTCAACGAGGAGTTGATGGTCGAGATGGGCAAGCGCGGTGGTGGCAATCACTACTATGGTGACACTGCCGCTGACCTCTTCGAGCCGTTCGCTGAGGAATTCGACTTCATCTCCAACTTGTACGCGCGGCAGGTTCGCCTGTCGTTGGCCGCACCGGAGGGCGTCAAAATCACTCTGCTCAATGACTACCAGGTTGAGCAGCGCGAAGGCTTTCCGTTGATTCGGCTGCCCGACATTCCCCTTGGCGCAGAAGCATGGGCGCTGGTCGAACTCGAGATTCCAGCAGGGATGGCCCTTGAGTCCGGTAACCAGCTCTTGCAGGCGGGGGTGACGGCGGTCAATCCCGATGGCGCCCCGCTTGCGTTCCCGGACGCAACATTGGCCCTGAAAGCTATGTCGCCCCAGGCATGGGAGGCCCTACTGCAAGATCCCTTGGTCGTGGCCAGGCAAACTGAACTGGAGGCCGGGAAATTCCTGGATCAAGCTCGTGCCGCCGCCGAGCATGGTGACTGGGACACGATTCAAAAAATGATCGTGGAAGGCCGCAAGCGCTTTGCTGACCATCCCTGGGTGATGGAAGTATTGGAAGGCATGGCTGAGATCGCCAAGGAAATGGACGGTGCCCGTTTCCGCAAGGAGGCCATGTATTCGAGCCGCAAGATGTCCTCGCGTGTTTCCGCCAAGGAAGAAATGCTCATGAGCATGGCGGCAGAGTCCGTTTCGCCCAGTTTCCTGCGGCGCAAGAAATCGCAGGGCAAGGCTCAATTCGAGCAACGGCCCGACGACACCAACAAGTAACTGAAGTGCTGGCGGGAGGCAATTTGCCTCCCGTTTTCGGCCATTTTGTTACGCGCCTGCCAAAAGCATCTCGAACGCGTTGTCATTTGTACTGGTTTGCACTATCTTGACGTCTTTTGCATCTGGCGACCGCTATGGCTACAAATTCCAGCGATGGCTCAATCCTGACGATTAAGGAGGTTGCGGACTATCTGAAGGTCAACGAGCGGACGGTGTACCGCCTCGCTGGCGCGAAAAAGATACCGGCCTTCAAGGTGGGGGGAACCTGGCGCTTCTTGCGATCGGACATCGACCAATGGATTAAGAACCAGACTACTGCTGGGTAAGGGGAGAACAATAACAATGCCGTATAGCCATCAACGGGCTTTAGAGCTGCTACGCATCGGCTCTGGCCATGCAAACGCCAACTTTCGGGATGGTCAGGAAGACGCCATTAGTCACGTCGTTGATGGCAAGGGGCGTCTGCTCGTTGTCCAAAAGACGGGATGGGGCAAGAGCTTCGTCTACTTCATCGCCACCAAGTTGCTTCGAGAAGGGGGTTCCGGCCCCGCATTGTTAATTTCCCCGCTGCTGGCGTTGATGCGAAACCAAATCGCAGCGGCCGAGCGAATGGGCGTGCGCGCAGCCACGATCAACTCAGACAACCAGGATGAGTGGACTGCAGTTGAAGCCAAACTCAGGCGGAACGAAGTCGACATCCTGCTTATTGCGCCAGAGAAGCTCGGTAACGACTGGTTCAACACACAGGTTTTAGCCGGTATCGCCGGGCAGATATCGCTCATGGTGATTGATGAAGCTCACTGCATATCTGACTGGGGACATGACTTCCGCCCGCACTACAGGTTATTGGAACGTATAGCTAGATCCCTCCCCGCCAATCTACGTCTGTTGGCCACGACTGCCACCGCTAACAACCGCGTCATGGAGGACCTCGTCGCTGTCCTCGGTCCCAATATGAAGGTGCTGCGGGGCGACCTGAACCGTAGCTCCCTTACTTTGCAAACCATGCGCTTGCCTAGTCAGGCTGTCCGCATGGCATGGATAGCACAACAACTCGATTCACTCGTAGGTCACGGAATCATCTACACGTTGACGATTCGAGATGCAAATCAGCTGGCGGATTGGCTGAAGACGCGAGGATTCTCCGTCGAGGCCTATACGGGAAAGACAGGTGATCGGCGGGAAGAGTTAGAACAGGCACTGCAAGAAAACCAGGTCAAGGCACTTGTCGCGACCACAGCCCTTGGCATGGGCTACGACAAGCCTGACTTGGCGTTTGTGATTCACTACCAAATGCCAGGTTCCGTGGTCGCCTATTACCAGCAAGTCGGACGAGCTGGACGAGCGCTGGAATCCGCTTACGGGATCCTCTTGAGTGGCGACGAAGAAGAGGGAATCACGGACTGGTTCATTCGGAGTGCCTTCCCCACCCCACAGGAAGTCGATGATGTTCTGGCTGCTTTGAATGATGCAGACGATGGCCTATCCATACCGGAGCTCATGACCTGCGTGAACATGAGTAAGAGCCGCATCGAAAAGACCATAACGGCACTCTCTCTCGAGTCGCCTGCACCGATTGCCAAACAGCAGACGAAATGGCAACTCACTGCAGCCAAACTGGGAGAAGGATTTTGGGCGCGGGCAGATAGGCTCACAAAGCTTAGGCGCGGCGAGCTTCAGCAGATGCAGATGTACGTTGGCTTGGAATTCGGTAAGCACATGGGCTTCCTGATTGACGCACTGGACGGTGACTCCAGCAATGTCAGCCCACCGTCGTTGCCACCGTTGTCTGAAGATGTAGATGAATTATTGGTGCGAGAAGCCGAGGCATTTCTCTGCCGAACAAACCTGCCAATCGAACCACGCAAAAAATGGCCCGTTGGCGGGATGCCAAAGTACGGAATCCGAAACGCATCGACCATTCCTTTCCAAGCCCAGCCTGGCATGGCGCTGTGTGTATGGGGTGATGCGGGTTGGGGAGGCCTGGTTAGGAGGGGCAAGTACCAAGACAACCACTTCTCAGATGAACTAGTCGATGCATGCGCAAAGATGGTCCGTGAATGGAGTCCCGAACCAGCACCCACCTGGGTAACCTGCGTTCCATCCCTGCGTCACCCCGACCTCGTACCGAATTTCGCTCAACGCTTGGCTAACGCGCTCGGACTACCGTTTCATGCAGTCATCGCAAAGACTGACGAACGACCGGCTCAAAAAGACATGGCCAATAGCACTCAGCAAGCCCGCAACATTGATGGTGCACTGGAAATTTCCAGCGACCATATTCCTCGCGGTCCGGTACTGCTTGTGGACGACATGGTCGACTCACGCTGGACACTCACGGTAT
This sequence comes from Nitrosomonadales bacterium, assembly GCA_016716325.1. Lineage (NCBI taxonomy): Bacteria > Pseudomonadati > Pseudomonadota > Betaproteobacteria > Nitrosomonadales > Nitrosomonadales bacterium. The sequence goes on along the minus strand of JADJWO010000001.1, from coordinate 1,301,306 downwards.
CGGCCTGGCTTCTTCGCAAACATGGCAGTGGCCCTGTTTGGCCGCTTGCACTTTCACAAACAGGGCACGACGAATGATCCCCGCCCTTTCGGCAAACACTCAGGCAATTCTTTTGCTTACTGCTCCGCTAATCGCGGGTCGGGGCGCGGCATCGTCAGATCTACTTTCACTCGGCGAGTACAAACGGCTAGCCAGACATCTTCGTGATATCCAACATCAACCTGCCGACTTGATCTCCACCGATGCAGGTGATCTGCTTCAAGCTTGTCAGCCAGTTGTCGACAAAGCTCGCCTTGAGGGTTTGCTAAGTCGAGGCTTTCTGCTTAGCCAGGTGATTGAACGCTGGAAGTCACGTGCAATTTGGGTAGTCAGCCGTGCTGACCCCGAATATCCGAAGCGGATCAAGGGTCGTCTTAGAGAGGATGCCCCTGCCGTCCTCTATGGCTGCGGCGACATGAGTCTTCTCGAATGCGGAGGACTTGCCGTTGTCGGCTCACGCCATGTCGATGACGCATTGATCGACTACACAATGGACATTGGTCGTCTCGCTGCACGGTCGCGGCAAATGCTGGTGTCCGGTGGGGCCAAGGGCATCGACCAGGCCGCCATGCGTGGTGCCCTTGAAGCCGGTGGGCACTCTTGCGGTGTATTGGCCGATAGCCTCGAAAAAACAGCGATGAATCGTGAGCACCGAAACCTGCTTCTCGACGGGCAGCTCGTCCTGATATCACCGTATGACCCGAGTGCCGGATTCAACGTCGGCAACGCCATGCAGCGGAACAAGCTCATCTACGCTTTGGCCGATGCCGCGCTGGTCGTCAGCTCCGATGTCAACAAGGGTGGCACCTGGACCGGTGCGGTCGAACAACTCGACAAGCTGCACTTTGTTCCTGTCTACGTCAGATCGACTGGGCAAGCGACTCCCGGTTTGGACGCACTACGCGCTCGGGGCGCAAAGTCCTGGCCGAACCCAACAAGTCCGGCTGATCTGAACCTGGTGTTCAACGCCGAGCCGTTAGCCGGACCAGCTCCCGAACAAGGTGGCCTGTCGCTCTTCGAAGCTCCGAAGAAGCTTGAGCCTGAAATCGACATTAGCGAGAAATCAATTCAGCGAGAAGTTACCCCTGTTGTTACTGAAGTTCAGATACAGGACGAACCAGTACCAGCAGTCGTGGCGGCAGAAGAAACTACATCGGGGGATGCCCAGCCGTCATCGATTGCAATCGTGAGTGCGCCCGAAGAAGCTGCGCCTCCTGATGAGCCTGCGCCTATCGATCCATTATCTCCGGCTGAAGCTTTGTTTGAGGCCGTCCGAGAATTGCTGCGTCACCTCCTCGCCACGCCGATGAAAGACAGTGAAGTTGCTGTAGCACTAAATGTTTCCAGCACGCAGGCAAAGGTTTGGCTACAGCGGCTGGTCGAAGAAGACTTTATCGAGGAATCAAAGAAACCAAAAAAAGCAGCTGTGTATGTAATCAAGCAAGCCAGGCTGTTTGACTAGAGGGTGCAATGGATCTGACACAACAATCAAAACAACACGTCGAGCAAGTCGCCAGGGATGCACTTGATCAGTTCGATAAGGTCGCCACAGCCGCACAGACTGCGATTCGCAGTGCACCAAATCTCGGCACCGACGCTCTAGCGGCAGTCAATACACTGACTGGCGGTGCAGCGCTTCAACGACTCGGGCAGATCAGCCAGGAAAACCTCGAGAGCTACCAAATCCTGGCACGGGAGCCTGCGATCGCACGGGTTGCCGTGGTCGATGAAGATGGCCAGCAGCGGGTCTATTACATCTGCCGTACCACCCCGATCACTGGCGTAGCAAACCTCGCCAGTTACCGTGCGCCGGTTGGTCGGCTCGCTTCCCTGCCGGTTGGCTCCGAGTTTTCTCTGCCTAACGGCACCGTTGTCGAGGTCGTCGAGCGAGCCCAATTGCGCCCCTCTCACCTTGCTGAAGGTTGGGACTCTCACGACACGGTCATCGATGGGGAAAGCTTTGGCCCCATAACGATCGAATCACTTCGTTCTTTGCTCTACAAGGTCGTCGGCGAGGAAGTCACTGAAGATCTGCTCGATCAACTGCTCGCCGAGGAAAGTGAGACCGCCAACGTTATCGAGGGTGTCCGGCGGAGCGTTATCACCAAGATGGGACTTCGGGATCAGCCGATTCTCGACCAATACCAGGATGAGATCTTCCGGCTACCCCTGGACAAGCGTTTGCTGATCTTGGGGCCACCCGGAACCGGCAAGACCACCACGCTGATCCGTCGCCTCGGTCAGAAGCTGGATACCGCCTTCCTTGAGGAAGGCGAACTCCGCACGGTCGAGAGTGTTGGCGGTACCACCGGTGTATCGCACTCAAATAGTTGGGTGATGTTCACACCGACCGAGCTACTGAAGCAGTATTTGAAAGAGGCGTTTGCTCGTGAAGGGGTGCCTGCCCCAGACATACGGATCCGCACCTGGACTGACTATCGTCGGGAACTCGGTCGCAGCACGTTTGGTGTATTGCGTACCGCTACTGGTGGTGGCACCTTCGTCCTCAAGGAAGCGATCGAGACACTCGTCCCCGACGCCTCAGATACGCCGATCGCCTGGTTTGATGATTTCGAGGCCTGGCAGAAGACCAGTTTCATTGGCGATCTGCGACAGGCTGCACTCGGCCTAAGCGAAAACCCAACGTTGAATATTGCTGCCGTTGGGAAACGGCTGATGGATATCCTTGAGCGCGCAAGCGGCGCCAGCCTGACATCGACGTTCTCCTCGCTCGTCGGCGAGGTTGCCGGTATCCAAACCCTGGTGACCGGTCTCAAGGAAGTCACGGACAAGAAGATTCACGGCTCACTGAATCTTCAACTCAACCGGAACAAGGTATTCATCGACGAGTTGGCAAAATTCATCGATGGCCTGCAGCAAGCACCGGATATTGATTCGGATGATCCAGACGATCTGGACGCTGATGAAGAGGAAGCCGCCGCACCACGTACTGGACGTGCCGCCGCCGTAAATGCCTATATGCAGGCGGTCCGGGCACAAGCCAGAACTCAGGCAAAAAAACGCAGCCTTGGCAAAGGCACACGCAACGGCAAGATCATCGAGTGGCTCGGTGATCGAGGGCTCAGCGAATCCGACCGAACTGAAGTTGGTGCGAGCCTCCTGATTCAAGCCGCTGCCCGACGTTTCACTAACCCGGTAAAGCGCTATCTGGATGCGATTCCAAGGCGGTACCGCGCATTCCGCCGCTTGCGGCAAGAGGAAGGCAAGTGGTACCGGAAAGACGGCTATGCGCCGACAGATCTGCACCCGCTGGAGTTGGATGTCATCCTCCTGAGCATCCTGCGGGGTGCCAACGAGCTACTGAGCCGGGCAACGATCGCACGGGATGTCGATCAGCCGGCTTGGTCTGCGCTCAAGTCAGCATTTGATCTGCACAAAAACCAGGTGGTGGTCGATGAGGCCACGGACTTTTCACCGGTACAACTGGCTTGCATGGCAGCGCTGGCGAATCCGAAGATTCGCTCGTTCTTTGCGTGCGGTGACTTCAATCAGCGTCTGACCACTTGGGGCAGCCGGTCCATCGAAGATGTGAAATGGGTGTTTCCAGAAATCGATATCAAGGAAATCACCGTTTCCTATCGCCAGAGCCGGCGACTCAACGATCTAGCCAGGGCAATCATTGTGGCGGCGGGCGGTACTGATAGTGGGGTGACGCTTCCCGCGCATGTCGACAACGAAGGTGTTTCGCCGACGTTGCTGGAACATGCTCAGGACCAGAGTCAGATAGTCGATTGGTTGGCCCAACGCATTCGAGAAATCGAGCAATTTCTCGGACAGCTGCCATCAATCGCTATTTTTGTCGAAAGCGAAGCGGAGGTTCAGCCGGTTGCCGATGCACTCAACGAGGCGCTGGCAGCAGAAAACGCGCAGGTTATTGCTTGTCCGAAGGGACAAGTCATGGGCCAGGACAACGATGTCCGGGTTTTCGATGTTCAGCACATTAAGGGATTGGAATTCGAAGCGGTGTTCTTCATTGGGGTAGACCGATTGGCCTCGATTCACCCGCAGCTATTCGACAAGTATCTCTACGTTGGAACGACGCGTGCCGCGACTTACCTGGGCTGGACCTGCGACGGTGCCTTGCCAGACAAGATTTCCACGCTGCGCCCGATGTTTATTCCCAACTGGTAACAGCAATTTGAATTTGGACAGAATTGGACTTACAGCCACGTGAACGAAGAGAATAAGCACAACAAAAAACTTGAGCGCTACGGATTCAGTTACGAGCGTGGCGGTGTTCATACCGCCCGCACGATGATGCTGGTTGAGCTTCGGGCATTGCTTTCCTATGTCGAGAAGGCAGATGCGCCGAAGACCGAATATCTCGAAGCGATCCAGACCGCCAATTGTCTCGGCAAGCGCTCCGGCAAGACACGGACACTGACGTACCGGCATCTGGTCGACCTTTACGCGCTCGATCCAAGCCTCATGCTGTTTCGCGCCTTGCGCTTCTTCTGGCAGCGCGATGGCGATGGCCAGCCCCTGCTGGCAGCCTTGTGCGCCTATTCGCGCGATCCGATTTTTCGGGCGACGGCGCCTTATATCCTCGATTTCCAGGAAGGTGCCACCGTTGCCAGGGAAGCCCTCGAGGAGTTCATCGACAACCAGGAGCCTGGCCGATTCAGCAAGGCCACGCTCAAATCGACCGCACAAAACATCAACTCGTCCTGGACGCAGGCTGGGCATCTGACCGGTCGCGTCCGCAAGATGCGATCACGTGCCGTGGCAACGCCCGGCACTGTTTCATTCGCCCTACTGCTTGGCTACGTGTCGGGCCTACGCGGCGAATCACTGTTGAAGAGCGACTACACCCGAATACTGGATTGCTCCTTCGACAGGACGATTGAGCTGGCCGAAGACGCCTCGCGGCGCGGCTGGATTTCGCTGAAGCGTGTCGGCCAGGTCGTAGAAGTGCTTTTCCCAAATCTGATCTCTGCCCAGGAAATGGAGTGGTTACGTGAGCAGAATTAAGCGATTGACCCAGTCCTACGGCAAGTACATCGCTGTGCCGTGGCGCGACGATGCCGCAGCTGCCCAGCGTGTCATCTTCTGCGTCTACAACGAAACGGAAGAACTGCGGCTGCGAGCCAAGGTGGATGAATTCGAGATTGCCACCCGCGCGGCAGAACATGAGTGGGCATTATTCGACCTGACAGACACGTTCCCCGAATGGCTCGCCACTCAACGTTACGCCAAGAGCTACTTCCAGAAGCCCAATCTGTTGTCGACGCTGCTGCCGAAGTACCTCACCTACATCGAGACGGAATTCGCCGCATTCCTGCAACACAAGGGGGCTGGAGAAGACTTCGTCGTAGCGCTCAAGGGCGTGGGATCGCTGTTCGGCTTCCTGAAGGTAAAGGAAGTCGTGGATAAATTGGCCCCTATGGTTAAGGGGCGACTGCTGGTGTTTTTCCCTGGCAGCTACGAAGACAACAACTACCGCTTGCTGGACGGCTACGACGGCTGGAACTACCTGGCCGTACCGATCACCGCAGACAAAGAATTCTGATTAAGGGGAAGCACATGCTCAATCGCGACATCTACCAAAAAGACCCGTCGACCCGGAAGCTGGTCAACGAGGGCGTGGCCAGCGTCAATGATGAAAAAACCAACCAGGCCCTATCCGTCCTGCGTTACGAGTTGGATACCTTCGTCTGCGATGGCCAGTACGAAAAAGGCCTGGAGCACATCCTCGATACCTACCTGAAGAATATCGAGCAGGCCGAGCAACCTGCGGTCTGGGTCAGTGGTTTCTACGGCTCGGGGAAATCGCACCTGGTGAAGATGCTGCGCGCCCTGTGGGTGGATAGCGAATTTGACGACGGTGCCACTGCACGCGGCATCGCTGCGCTCCCACAAAACGTTAGCGACCACCTGAAGGAGCTTAGCACCCAGGCCAAGCGCCATGGTGGCCTTCATGCTGCGTCAGGCACCCTGGGCTCAAGCTCGCGCGACAAGTCCGTCCGCATGGCCTTGTTGGGCATCATCTTCAAATCGGTCGGCCTGCCGGAACAGTATCCGGTCGCACGCTTTGTGATGTGGCTACAGCATGAAGCCATCTACGACGCCGTGCGCGGCCATGTCGAGAAAGCTGGCTTTGACTGGAACGAGGAACTGGACAACTTCTACGTTGCCGAGGGCTTGCATGAGGCTCTGGTGAAAGCCAAGCCCAACCTCTTCTCCTCAGCCGCATCCTGCGTTGAAACCCTGAACAACCTTTATCCGTATGTGCAGGACGTTTCCAGTGGCGACATGCTCAAAGCCATCCGGCAGTCCCTCACCCGCGACGGCAAATTCCCGCTCACCTTGGTAGTGCTCGATGAGGTGCAGCAGTACATCGGCGAAGACAGCCAGCGCTCGATCGACGTGCAAGAGGTCGTCGAAGCCTGTTGCAAAAACATCGGTGCCAAGATGCTCTTCATCGGCACCGGCCAAACTGCCGTCACCGGCACGTCCAACCTGAAAAAACTCGAAGGTCGTTTCACCGTTCGCGTCGAGCTGTCCGATGCGGACGTCGATGCAGTCATTCGCAAAGTGATCCTGGCCAAGAAGCCTGAAGCCAAAGCCCCGGTCGAAAAAGTGATGCAAACCAACCTGGGCGAAATCTCGCGCCACCTGGCTGGCACCACCATCGGCCACCGTGCTGACGACATCCAGTATTTCCCGCAGGACTATCCGATCCTGCCGGTGCGCCGCCGCTTTTGGGAAAACACCCTGCGCGTGCTGGATCAGACGGGTACGGACAGCCAGTTACGCAACCAACTCTCGATGATCCACAAGGTCATTCAAACCAACGTCGACGCAGCAGTTGGCAGCGTGGTGCCGGCCGATTACCTCTACTTCGATGCCGCAGACAAGCTGCTGCAGTCCCGCATCCTGCCGCGCAAAGTGCATGAAAAAACGATGGTCTGGATCAAAGGCACGGACGACCAGAAGTTGATGGGGCGTGCCTGTGGCCTGGTGTTCTTGGTCAACAAACTCGCCAGCAGTAATAACGAAATCGGCATTCGTGCCACCATCGACACCCTGGCTGATCTGTTGGTAGAAGACCTGACCCAAGGCTCCAGCGCGCTGCGCAGCAAGCTGCCCGGCTTGCTCGACAAGTGCGAGTTGTTGATGAAGGTAGGTGACGAGTACCGCATTCAGACCGAAGAAAGCGCGGCCTGGAACGATGAGTTTCTCAGCCAGCGCAACAGCCTGGCCAACGAATCCCATCGCGTCGATGCGGAGCGTGACGACCGCATCCGGCGCAAGTTTGGCGAAATTGTGCGCAAGCTCTCGCTCACCCAGGGTACCTCCAAGGTCACGCGCGACATCTTCCCGGTGTTCGACGCCCAACTTCCCGCCGACGCCAACGAGAAGGTGTCTGTGTGGGTTCGCGATGGCTGGAGCATCGACGAAAACTCGGTTCGGGCCGATGCTCGCCAGGCCGGTAACCAGGCGCCGACGGTGTTTGTGTTCATTCCCAAGCGTTCTGCCGACGATCTGCGTCACTACCTGATCGACTACAAGGCGGCCAGCGCCACCCTCGATAAACGCGAGATCACCAATTCCGCTGAAGGCACCGAAGCGCGCTCGGCCATGGAAACGACCAAGCAGACCGCCGAAGGCAAGATCCGTGATCTCCTGCAGGAAGCCTTCTCCGGCGCACGCATTTTCCAGGGCGGCGGCAATGAAATCCTGGGGACTGACCTACAAGACATGACGCTGGAAGCGGCAACCAATGCCCTACAGCGGCTCTACCCGCAGTTCCACATTGCTGACCATGCTGGCTGGGGCAAGGTGTACGAGAAAGCCCAGAAAGGCGCTCCCGATGCACTCAAGAGCGTCGGCGACGAAGGCGAACCCGCCAAGAATCCCGTCTGCAAAGCCATTCTCGCCTTCATCGCTGGCGGCAAGAAGGGTATCGACATTCGCAAGTATTTCGAAGGCAAGGACTACGGTTGGCCGGGTGACGCCGTGGATGGCGGCTTGCAGGTGCTACTCGTCGCAGGACTGATTCGCGCCCAGGACGAAAAGGGGCAAACCATCGACCCGAAGGATCTGGAGCGCAAGAGCATCGGCAAGACGATGTTCAAGGTCGAATCCGCCACCGTCACCACCGCCCAGCGCATCCAGATTCGCAAGCTGCTGCAGAAGGTTGGCCTAACCGCCAAGCAAGGCGAAGAGCTGGCTTTCGTGCCGCAGTTCCTGGTCAATGCCCAAAACCTCGCCAACCGTGCTGGTGGAGACGCCCCACGGCCGGCGCGTCCGGACACGGCATCGCTGGATGAAATTCGCCTTACGGCAGGTAACGAACAATTGCTCGCGCTCTACAACCAGCGTGACCAACTCAGCGACGCGATCGATGCCTGGAACGATCTGGCCGAGCGCATTGAGAAGCGCTTGCCGTCCTGGAATACCCTTAAGCGTTTGCTCGCCCAGGTCAATGGATTGTCTGGCGCTGAAGTGTTGGTTGCCCAGGTCACGCATATCGAGCAGCAACGGCAATTGTTGGAGGAACCCGATGCGATTACGCCCCTGGTCGCCAGCCTCACGCAATTGCTGCGCGACGAACTGAACCGCTTGCACACCGACTACCAGGCACGCCACCAAAAAGGCATGGCGCGTCTGGATGCCGATACCAATTGGCAGCAACTCGAGCCTGAGCAGCGCAACAGCTTGCTCAGCACGCAGAAGCTGACATTGGCCGATGCCCCCAAGGTCCAGGTCGCCAACACGGACGAGGTGCTGACCACACTCGAACGCCTGTCGTTGTCGTCGTTCACTGATCGGGTGGCGGCGATCGATTCCCGTTTTGATGCCGTGCTGGTTTCCGCCGCCGAGTTGATGGAGCCCAAGGCGCAGTTCGTGAAATTGCCCAGCCGCACGATCAAGACCGACGAAGACATTGAGGCCTGGCTGCAGGACGCCAAGCAGACCATCGCACAGGCCCTGAAAAAAGGCCCGGTCATCCTTCACTGAGGCCTGATTCCCCATGACGCAATCACTCGACAAAAACCTGCGCGGCGCGCTGGAGAAAGCCGTCAAAGCGGCCCGCACGGTGGCCGAGACGGCTGCGAACGCGGCCGTGGACCAACTGGGTGTCGGCCACGACAAGCCCGAAGCGTTCCTGAGCGACACCGAGAAGGCGTTACGCAACCGCCTGCGCACCCACGGCAAGCAGCTCGGCGACGCACGCGACTCGAAGAGCACCAACCCGACCTATGGCAAACAAGAGGTGCAGCACCTGGTGCAAGAGGTGGCCTACCAGCACTGGCACCGCATGCTGTTCGCCCGCTTCCTGGCCGACAACAACCTGCTGATGTACGACGGCGTGGCCGTCACCATCGAGGAGTGCGATGAGCTGGCCCCTGACGAAGGAGCCAAGAGCGGCTGGGAGCTGGCCGGCAAGCTGGCCGCCCGCATGTTGCCGCAGATTTTCCGACCCGACTCCCCCGTTTATGAGCTAGGTCTGCCGCAGGAGCATCAGCATAAGTTGGAGATGTTAGTAGCCAACCTGCCGCAGGCCATCTTCGTAGCATCGGACTCACTAGGGTGGGTGTACCAATTCTGGCAGGCCAATAACAAAGACCAAATAAACAAGTCGGGGGTGAAGATCGGCGCGGATGAACTGCCGTCCGTGACGCAGTTGTTCACCGAGGATTACATGGTGGACTTCCTCTTGGACAACACCCTCGGCGCGTGGCACGCCGGCAAAGCCCTCGCAGCAAATCCCGAGCTGGCCGAAACCGCCCAGAGCGAAGACGACCTCCGCCAGGCCGTCGCGCTGCCGGGCTGTCCGTGGAAATATCTCCGCTTCATCCAAGCCAAGAATGGCCCGTGGACGCCCGCCGCTGGCACCTTCGACGGCTGGCCGAAAACGGCGAAGGAACTCAAGTGCCTCGACCCGTGCATGGGCAGCGGGCATTTCGTGGCGGCGATGTTCGAGCGGCTAGTGGCCTTGCGCCTGGCTGAAGAAAAGCTGGACGAAGCAGCGGCGGTAGCGGCGGTCATCCGCGACAACCTGTTCGGCTTGGAGATTGACCCGCGCTGCACGCAGATTGGCGCGTTCAACCTGGCGCTGGCCGCGTGGCGGCGCGTGGGCCACTGCAAGCTGCCGGGGATGAACCTAGCCTGCTCCGGCCTCGCGCCGAACACCCGCGAAGCTGACTGGCTGGCGATTGCCGGCGACAACGAGAAGCTCAGAAACGGCATGGAGCGGCTTTACCGCTTGTTCGAAAACGCCCCCGTGCTAGGTAGCCTGATCAACCCGTGCGCCGCCGGGGGCGATTTGCTCGAAGCCGGGTTTCATGAACTCCAGCCCCTGCTGGAAAAGGCGCTGGCGCAGGAAACCAAGGACGACACCGCGCATGAAATGGCCGTGACCGCGCGCGGCCTGGCCAAGGCGGCGGAAGTCCTCGCCGGCCAGTTCACGCTAATCGCCACAAACTTCCCTTACCTCAAACGGGCCAACCAAGTCGAAGAGCTAAAAACATTTGCCACCTTCCTTGATGAGCACTCGCATGCAGAACTTGCGACGACTTTTTTGGTTAAGACTCTTGGTGATTTGGAAATGAACGGCACACTCGCTGTCGTTACACCGCAAAGCCTCACCTACCAGCGATACTACGTTCGCTTGCGCAAAAGGATGCTCGAAGAAAATCGTCTAAGGTTCGTGGCGAAACTGGGGCCAGGAGCGTTCGAGACGATTTCGGGCGAGATCGTCCAACCAATTCTCTTGATTGTTGATAACAGAGAACCTGAAGAAACGCACAGTCTCGGATATGCGGATTTCGTCCGGGAAGCGCATTCGACCGGGAAAGCCAGCGCACTAAAAGACGGCAGCCTAGCTTTACTGCACCAAAAGACGCTCTTGGAAAGTAGAGAGCACAAGATTTCCTCCGCTGGCGCGAGTGATCTGCCAGACCTAGCGGAATACTGTGAATGCTACCAAGGCATCTGCACCGGTGATATTCCCCGGTTCGGAGCTTGTTTTTGGGAGATGCCTCGGGAGGAAAACGGCTGGGTCTTGCAACACTCGACTCCCGAGAATGGGTCTGAGGCTAGCGGTTGCACGCAAATCTTGTTTTGGCAAAAAGGAAATGGGGTTCTCTATGACCAGATAGTCGAACGCCTCGGCGAGGCGGGCGTCTCTTCATGGATACGAGGATTGGAAGCCTGGGGTTCTCAAGGAGTAGCAATTGCCCAGATGCAATCCTTGCGCTCCGGCCATTACACCGGGAAGTGTTTTGACAGTAATACGGCCGTTATTATTACCAAGAACCAAGAGAATCGAGCAGCCATCTTCGAGTATTGTCGTTCCGAAGAGTATCGAGACGCAGTTCTTGAGATTGACCAGTCAATAAAGATTTCGAACAAGACTTTGCTCAAAGTCCCCTTCGACCTGGCGCACTGGCAGATGGTGGCGGCGGAGAAATATCCGCACGGATTGCCGAAGCCGTTTTCCAGCGATCCGACCCAATGGCTGTTCAATGGCCACCCAACCGGTGCAGACCAGCCGTTGCAAGTGGCAGTAGCGCGATTGCTCGGTTACCAGTGGCCGCGTCAGACTGGTTCAAGTTTTCCCGATTGCCCGGCGCTTGGCCCGGATGGTCTGGAAGGCCAAGCCGACAAAGACGGCATCGTCTGCATTCCCCCGGTGGGCCTGGAGTCCGCTGCCAGCGATCGCCTTCTGAACTTGCTCGCCGCCGCTTACGGAAGCGCCTGGAAGAATGACACCCTGGCGCAGTTGCTCACAGCGGTTGATCACGCCGGTAAATCACTGGAAGCTTGGTTGCGCGATAAGTTCTTCATCCAGCACTGCAAGTTATTTCACAACCGGCCTTTTGTCTGGCATGTCTGGGACGGACTGCGTGACGGCTTTGCCGCGTTGGTGAACTATCACAAGCTCGACTACAAAACGCTAGAGTCTCTGATCTACACTTATCTTGGAGACTGGATCAGCCGACAGAAGCGTGACACTGACAACGGCGTAGACGGCGCCCAGGAAAAGCTGGCCGCTGCCGAGGTGTTGAAGAAGCGCCTGGAGCTGATTCTGACAGGCGAAGCACCCTACGATATCTTCGTGCGCTGGAAGCCAATCGAAGAGCAACCCATCGGCTGGAACCCCGATCTGAATGACGGGGTGCGCATGAACATCCGCCCCTTCCTCTCCGTGCCCGAAGTGGGCAAGCGCGGCGCAGGCGTGTTGCGCGATAAGCCGAATATCAAGTGGGAGAAGGATCGCGGCAGCAACGTCCCGTCGGCCCCTTGGTCCGAGCTTGGCCTGCATTACGGCGGCAAGGTGGGTGATCGCATCAACGACCACCACTTGAGCCTGGCCGACAAGCACAAGGCGCGGGAGACGGCAAAGTGATCAAGTCGGTCAACAACTACCCAGTCTCGCAACTCTTCGACATTGAAGCGGGCGTGGTCTATGCCATTCCGCGTTACCAGCGCGAATACACCTGGAGCAAGAGCCAGTGGGAAACGCTGTTTGACGACGTGCAGGAGAACGACCCCGGTTACTTCCTGGGCTCAATCATTTGCATCAACCAAACTACCGACACTCTGGCAGTTCAACGGCTGGAAGTGGTGGACGGTCAGCAGCGGTTGACGACGCTGTCTCTGCTTTTCGCGGCGCTATACCAGTCGTTCAAGCATCACGAGAAAGACCTGGACGACGACCAGCGCGGAGAGTTGCTAAACCTCAAGCGCAAGTTGGTGCTAAAAAAGGGCGACGACCAGTTGCGCGTTATCCCGCAGATTCAGAACAACAACCAAAATGACTATCGCGCCGTCCTGTCCGACGTCGGTGTCATCAGCACATTTGATACGCCAGCCTACGCGGGCAACCGCAAAATCTTCCGCTCCTTCCGCTATTTCCAATCACGTATCGAAGAGATGGTGGATGGCGAGAACGATCGTTTGGCATCGATCATGGCCTTCCTCGATAAGGTGAGCCAAGCTTGCCTGGTAAAGATTGAGGTCGCCAGCCATGCGGATGCCTATACGCTGTTCGAGTCGCTCAACAACCGTGGCATGCCGCTGACGGCCATCGATCTGATCAAGAACAAACTGCTGGCCCGGCTGGAGACTACCGAGCCGGGCAAGGTAGATCACTACTTTGATGTGTGGAACAAGCTGCTGGGCTACCTCGGCGACGATTACAGCATTCAGGAACGTTTCTTCCGGCACTACTACAACGCGTTCAAGGACGAGTTAAATGTCCCGTTCCGCAAGGATGGTGACAAGAAGAAGGATCCGCTCGGACCTGTCGCCACACGCTCTAACCTGATTCAGATTTTCGAGAAGCTGATCAACCAGGATGCCAAGAGCCACCTGCAAGACATTCGCGCTGCGGGCCAGTTGTATGCATTGATGTTGTCTCGCAATACCGATGATGCCTGGGCTGAATTGGACAAGCCACTCAAGGATTTGGACCGGATTCAGGGTGCACCGTCTTACCTGTTGATGCTGTACCTGCTAGTGCGGCGAGAGGCTCTGAAATTGACGGTCGCCCAACTGAGCGAGACTGCGGAATTGTTGGTTTGTTTCTTCGTGCGACGCAACCTGACCGACACCCCGCCTACGCGCGACCTGACCCGCTTGTTCATGGCCACCATCGACAAATTGTCGGCCCTGACGGGCGACGCGGTTGTTGACACGGTTCGTGATGAACTGCTGGCGGTTTCTGCCAGCGATACGAGTTTCCGCAGCAAGCTGGAAGGTGCAATTTATGAGGAAAACTCCGGGGTCACCCGCTTCATCCTCTGTGCCCTAGCGGAAAAGAGCATGACCAAAGAGACCTGGGTTGATTTGTGGAAGTTCGAGAACAAGCAGTTCGTATGGACCATCGAGCATATTTTTCCGCAAGGCGACAACATTCCTGAAGCCTGGGTGACGATGATCGCCGCTGGCGATGCAAAGAAGGCCAAGGAAGTTCAGCAAACGCATGTCCACAAGCTGGGCAACCTGACCATCTCGGGGTTCAACAGCGCCCTTGGCAACAAGAGCTTTGAAGAAAAGCGCGACCGTACTGATCGGCAAGGGCGCGCTGTCGGCTACAAAAATGGGCTCAAGCTGAATTCTGACTTGGCGACCGCCCAGGCATGGAGCGTGGCACAGATTGATGCGCGAACGACCACGTTGGTTGATCAGGTGGTGAGTGAGTTCGCCATGACGGAGACGAAGCCATGCGCGTGATCGAGCACTTGGTCAAAACCCTGCGCGACTCGGCAGTCTTTAACCCCGAGGTTCAGGTTGCTCCCGCGTGCATTTTGTGGCCGGACAAAGATCGGCAATGGGAAGCCGTGATTCCGCGTTTGCAGAGCGAATTGGCCGAGTTGTTGGTGCTTGGCGATTACGCCCCGGAAAACCGGATTGGCCCGGCCGTTTGGCTGCGTTGTGTAATCGCCGGTAAGGCGACAGATGTGACCTTGCCCGCTGACCGCGTGCCGGTGTTTTATCTGCCAGGCGTGAGCCGCCAGGATTTGCGGGCCATCGAAGCCTGCCCGGATCTGTTGAAGCCGTTGGCCGAATTGCAGTATCGCGGGGTGATTTGGTCACAGGTGAATGCCAAGGACTGGACCATCATGGCCTTTCTGAAATCAGACCAGGGCGGCATGGGTCTCGATGTGGCTCAGGACAACGACGCCAAGAATGCAATGCAGTTGGCGCTGTATCGTTTGCTCGATGAAGAACTCGAACTGCTCAAAGGCAAGCGGCTGGACAAGGACTATTTCAATACCTTGCTGACGGGCGGCGACCCGGTTCGTGATCTCTTGCAATGGTTGGACTTGGGAGATGCTTTCCAGACCACACGCGGCGAGAATGAATGGAAGGCGTTTGTCGAAGTCTGCAAATCGCAGATGGCGTTCAACCCGCAAAGCGATGGCGTACTGGCTGGGGCCAACAAACTGGCAAACCGCGACGGCCCCTGGCATTCGGTATGGGAGCGATACAGCGAAGCGCCCAAGCGCTACCCCAATATCCCAAGCCGAATTCGTCAGTGCAAACCACCGGATGTGGGCCTGTTTGAGTCGGCACAAGACAAGCTGGGTGGATGGCCGCAGTGGAACGAAGAGCAAGAAAAAGCGCTACGCGGCGATTTGCTCACGCTTGCCAACCTGCCCGCACATGAAGCCAGAAAGCGCGTCGTGGAACTTGGCAAGAGCCATGCGCAGCGTCGCGACCTAGTATGGGCAGAGCTGGGTGAGTCACCATTGGCGATGGCGATCAAGCATATGACGCTGGTCGCAGAGGTGAGCAAATCGAGTCTGGCGGCAGGTTCGGTTCAAGACCTACAAGCCAGCTATGCCAACCAAGGCTGGCGCGCAGATGATGCCGTGCTAGCCGCACTGGCCTGCGTAGACAAGCCGACCGATATGGACGCCGTGACGACTGCGATACGGGCAATCTACCTGCCCTGGCTGGAGGAATCGGCCAGGTATTTGCAAAAGCTGGTGGATGGGGCGAGCTACCCCGGTGGGACGATCGCCAGTGCCAAGGCATTTTCAGCCGCCAAGGGCGAGTGCGTGTTGTTTGTGGATGGCCTTCGATTTGATGCGGCTCGCCGACTCTCCGCCACTTTGGAGGAGCGCGGCTGCCAGGTAGCAGAAACCATGGGCTGGACAGCGTTGCCCAGCGTGACGGCAACAGGCAAGGCTGCTGCGTCGCCTGTGCGCAACAAGATCAGCGGAACCGATGACTGCGATGACTTCGAACCTTGTGTCGCCGCTACGGGTCAGTCCCTCAAGGGGGGTTACCACCTGAAGAAGCTGCTGAACGACAACCACTGGAAGATGCTGGACCGTACCGAAAACGGCGACGGTCAGGGCAACGCGTGGTGCGAATTCG
Organism: Nitrosomonadales bacterium; assembly: GCA_016716325.1. Lineage (NCBI taxonomy): Bacteria > Pseudomonadati > Pseudomonadota > Betaproteobacteria > Nitrosomonadales > Nitrosomonadales bacterium. The sequence continues at coordinate 1,285,406 of JADJWO010000001.1, read as the reverse complement.
GCGACATTGACAGCGAGGGACATGCGCGCGGCTGGAAGCTGGCCAAGCATATCGACCCGCTGCTCGCAGAAATTGCAGAACGCATCACCGCCTTGTTGGCTGCGGGTTGGAACAGCGTTAGGGTGGTGACTGACCACGGCTGGTTACTCATGCCGGGCAAGCTGCCAACAATTCAGATGTCCAAAGACCTTACTGACAACAAATGGGGACGCTGCGCCTCGATCAAGCCTGGCGCATCTACCAGCGAGCGCTTGTATCCCTGGTTCTGGAACCCGAGCCAGCAGTTCGCCTTGGCCGACGGCGTGAGCTGCTACGGCAAATCGGTGGACTACAACCATGGCGGATTGAGTTTGCAGGAGTGTCTGACTCTGGAATTGATGGTGACCAGGGGCGGCGCTACCACGGGCAAACCACTGGCGGAAGTGACGGACATTGCCTGGAAGGGGCTGCGCTGCACGGTTGCTGTTGATGGGCAGTTTGGCAACCTGTCTCTGGATATACGCACCCAAGCGGGCAACCCTGCGTCGAGCGTGGTAGTGAGTGTGAAGCCACTCAAAGAAAACGGTACAGCGTCAGTGGTGGTTGAGAACGAACGCCTGGAGGGTAACGACGCGTTTCTGGTCTTGCTCAGTGCGACAGGCGAGTTGGTGGCCGAAGCAAGCACCAAGATTGGTGGAGGATGATGAATGATTGAATTGGATCAGATTGATCGCAAGGCCGCTTCCGTACTGGAAGGGTATCTGGTCCGGAAAGACCTAGTCCGCACGTTTAGTCGGCAGTTTCCGGTCCCCACCTATGTTGTCGAGTTCATGCTCGGCCGTTATTGCGCCAGCACGGTACAAGAGGAAATCGACGAGGGTCTGGAGATTGTCCAGCGCCAGTTGAAGTCCCGGACAATCAAGGCGGGCGAGGAAGAGTTGTTCAAGGCCAGAGCGCTTGAAACGGGAGAAGTGAAAATCATCGACCTGATTACCGCTCGGGTCGATAACAAAGGCGAGTATGTGGCGAGTTTGCCGAGCTTGCGCCTGAACGATGTTCGCATCAGCAGCGACTTGGTGAATCAACACGAACGCATGCTGACTGGCGGCTTTTACGCCGAGCTAGGGGTGACCTTCGATGTGGCCATTGCCCAGGAGAGCAAGGGGCGTCCGTTTGGTATTACCTCCCTCCGCGAGATTCAGCTCTCGAAACGCGATGTCCTGGATACCCTGGCGAAGGCGCGTCGCGAATTCACCACCGAGGAGTGGAAAGAGTTTCTGCTACGCTCAATCGGCATTGAGGCGAGCGCTTTGAGTGCACGGCAGAAAAATGCACTGCTCCTGCGCATGGTCCCTTTTGTCGAGCGCAATTACAACCTTGTGGAGCTTGGCCCTCGCGGCACCGGCAAGAGCCATTTGTTCCAGCAGGTTTCGCCCTATGCCCATCTGATTTCTGGCGGCAAGGCCACGGTGGCAAAGATGTTCGTGGAGAACACTGCCAAGGGCCGCCGGGGCTTGGTCTGCCAATACGACGTGGTCTGCTTTGACGAGGTTTCCGGCATTTCCTTCGACCAGAAGGATGGTGTAAACATCATGAAGGGCTATATGGAGTCCGGCGAATTCAGCCGTGGCAAGGAAAGCATCCGCGCGGATGGCAGCATCGTCTTGGTAGGTAACTTTGATGTCGATGTTGAAAACCAGCAGCGCATCGGCCATTTGTTTGGCCCCTTGCCACCGGAAATGCGCAATGACACCGCGTTTATGGATCGCATCCACGCGTTCTTGCCTGGTTGGGATGTACCGAAGATCAACAAGGATCTGGTGACCGACCATTTCGGGCTGGTGAGCGATTTCCTCTCGGAATGCTGGACCCAACTACGGAATCAGAGCCGGGTCAGCGAATTGCAGAATCGCGTTTTCTTCGGTGGCGCACTTTCGGGCCGTGACACCAATGCCGTGAATAAGACGGTCAGCGGTCTGTTGAAACTGCTTCACCCAAGCGCCGAAGATACGGTGGCCGAGGAAGACCTCGAATGGGCAGTTCGCATTGCGATGGAAGTGCGACGCCGCGTGAAGGAGCAACAGAAGCGCGTCGGCGCTGCTGAGTTTCGCAACACGCATTTCAGCTACACCATGGGCACCGACGGTGTAGAGAAGTTTGTGTCCACGCCGGAACTGCAAAGCGACAACAGCATTGGCGGTGACCCGCTAGAGCCGGGTCAGGTCTGGAGCATCAGCCCCGGTGGCGTTGATGAGAACTCTGGTCTGTACCGAGTGGATGTCAATGAAGGGCCAGGCTCCGGGGTCAAGGTGCTCAACAAACCCATTCCTCAAGCTTTCCGCGAAAGCATGGGCTTCGCCGAGCAAAATCTGTACGCCCGATCTGTTCAGTTGGTCGGCGACAAGGATCCCAGGCAGCACGAATTCACGGTGCAACTTCGAGCGTTTGACGCGGCCAAGTCTGGCGCAAAGTTAGGTGTGGCTTCATTGGTTGCACTATGCACGTCGCTGCTGAAACGAAGCGTGCGCGGGGGGCTGATCATCGTGGGCGAAATCAATCTCGGCGGCTCGATTGAGCCCGTGCATAACGCGGTGACGATTGCCGAAATCGCCGTTGAAAAAGGTTCAACCGCGCTGCTGATGCCCGTAGCCTGCCGTCGCCAGCTGGTCGACTTATCCGACGACATGGCCACCAAAATCGACATCCAGTTCTATTCCGATGCCAAAGATGCGCTGCTGAAGGCCATGGCCGAGTGATTCGAAGGGGAAAACAACATGGCGCTTAATCTTGGCAAAGCAGTTCTCGACTTTCTCACGGCTCATCCAGACGAGAAGTTTTCTGCTCGACAGATTGCAGAGTGGATCTTCGCCACCTTCCCCGAAGAATGTCAGGCGAAGAAGGCGAACAGCCAGGCATTGGATACCGATACTGACTTGCTGCAACAGCTGGTCGCGGAAATCGGCTCGCGGCGTCCAGTTCTGCAGAAGAAGCATCCGGGACTAAAGATCACGGAAGGCAGGCCACGCAAGTATTACTTCTCTGAAAAGTCGGACAGTGCCGAAGTGGCTGCAGTTGAGAGCGGGAGTGGATCAACCACAACGGGTAAAGAGGATCCCAAGCTCGGGGAGCATGGCCTGTACCCGTTGCTGTCCACGTATTTGTGGGCGGAGTTCGGCGTCTATTCGAAACGCATCGATGAGAAGCGCTCGTCCAATAAGCGTGGCCCCAACGGCAACCGCTGGCTTTACCCAGACTTGGTTGGCATGGAAGACCTGGGGTCCGATTGGCACCAGGAAGTGAAGGACTGCGTCAATCAATACTCGGACAAGCGCACAAAGTTGTGGTCATTCGAGGTGAAGTTGCTGATCAATCGGTCGAACGTCCGCGAAGCGTTTTTCCAAGCGGTGTCCAACTCGTCCTGGTCTAACTTCGGCTATCTCGTAGCAGGCGAAATCGAAGGCCAGGAAACCCTCAAGGAACTGCGCATGCTGTTTGCGGCGCATGGCATCGGACTGATTAAGCTGGATGTTGAAAACCCGTCTGAAAGCCAGGTACTGATTCCGGCAAAAGAACGTGGCGAGATCGATTGGGACACAGCTAACCGACTGGCTACCGAGAACAAGGACTTCCTCGAGTACGTGAAGCTGGTGAAGCAGTTTTATCAGACGGGCGAGGCCCGCCTGGCGGATTGGGATGTACCGAAGGTGGCCGAATAGTCGCAGGACTATTCGAGGCAGCCGAACACAGTAAGTTGCTGATCGCCCTTGCTGAATTCGCCACGCCAGGTTTCGCGACCGTCAGCGCGTAGGCGGCTTACGATCAAATGAAAGCCTCCGCACCCATGTTGCGGGGCCGAGGCAAAGTCGGCCGTGTCGAATCTGGCTTCGCGTGCCAGGGTGGTTGCGATGGACTTCATCGCGTGCTCAAAGAGATCGAGCAGATTTGATTGAGTGGCGTCATCAATGCCGTGGCAGGAAATGTCCTCGATCACGGCTCGCTTGTATCGGTTGGTCATCATTAGCTCCTTCATTGCGGGAGATGACATGAACGCGCTGTTCGGCCCAGAAGCCAAGCTCTTCCGCGCGTTTCTGGATCATGCGTTGCGAAGTAGCCAAGCGGCCTCAGCCTCCCGTCGCGTGACAAGACCCGACAGCACTTTTCCGCCGCCGTAGATCCATCGGCGTAGCTCTTGGGCTGCGCTCGACCAATCTCGCTGGTTGATTCGTCGCCGCAGCGTCGAGGTCTGCAAACGCCCCGCACCAAGGTTGAACGTGAAATCCACGATAGCAGCGAGCCGCCCCTCGGGCTCAGTGGCCAGCACGGGGCAGTAGCGCAGCGTGGCGGCGAGTGACGATTGCAGGTCGCGCGCCAGATAGACCTCGGCTTCGGCCTCGGTGATTGGCGGATGCTTCGGGTCGCAGAGATGGCCGAAACCAATCGTCCAAAATCCGGCAGGACACACGTAAGGGATGGCGGTGATTTCTGTGCCGCGCTTCACCTTGCGTTCGAATCCTTCGAAACGCTTGGCCAGTTCGATGGCCAATTTCGGAACCTCGATCACGATCGCACTCGATCGAACACGCGCCCGAGAAACCAAAAGTTCAGCACACCGGCCCATAGCGCCTGATCGGCTTCCGTCCAGGCGTGCAGGACCGCCGTGCCCCAACCAGCGCCGGCAGTAATAGCAGCCACAAACGCGGCCGTCTTCGCCGCACAGTAGAGCAACATGAACCAGTAGGTAATCACCGGTCGCACACTGATCGATAAGGCATCGGCCCAGCGCACACCGGAGCGCTGCCCCTGGGTAGCGACCGCTTCCTTCAACGCATCGATCGCTCCGGTATTCCATGCCGCATCGGCGCTGGCACCGATCTCACCTATCCGCTGCGCACCGCGTAGTTTCTCGAACTCCAGCGCCTTGTCCTGCATCGCCAGTTCGTGAGTTCGCTCACCATTGCGGTCCATCCACTTCAGGATTTCCGGTGCGAGGCGGAAGGCCCCACCCAGCAGGCCGCCGAGTAGCGTCTCGATCATGGCTGGCCCCCGAACAACTTGATCTTGAGCACGGTGCCAGCCAGCAAGGCCAGCACCAGTCCGGTGACAATCATCTTGACCAGCGTGATGCCCGCCGTGCGCTTGGCCTCATTGAAGGCATCCAGCAGGTTTCTCAGTTCCCGAATGTCGTGAGCGGCATCCTCACCATCCAGGCCCACGCCATGCAATGCGGCGCGAGCTCCACGTTCGGCGGCGCGCTCCAGCATCGCCTCGAATTCTTCTTGTGGGATGGTCACCATCTTGCGGCGCTCCATTGGGGTTGCATCCATGATTTCGTCCTCCAGAAATGCGAAGCCCACCTCGTGGGTGGGCTCGTAGTGTTGATAAAGCAATGTCAGATCGCGATGCCGGCACTCCAGCCGGTGGCCTTGTAAGCCGAGAGCACAGCCTCGTCATCGATGTAGCAAAGCCAGCCGACCTTCGGCGTGTAGTACTCCCAGGCACTGGCCACGCGCACGGCGATCTGGTTGGTCCTGCCAGCCCACACACCGGTCGCAGCGGCCGGAATGATGTAGCGGTCGCCATCGACCGGACTGGCCGGCGGCGTGACCAGATCCCGATCCTTGACGGCGAGACCGACCACCGCACCGAGCCGCTTCAAGTTGCCGTCCATCGTCGTGTGCCACCCGGACTCGCCGAGGGTCCAGCCGTAGGTCAGTCCCAGGTTGGGATCAGTACTTGCCATCAGATGCCTCCATAGTATTTGCCGTAGTTCAGGCCGAAGCCCGCCCGCTCGAAACTCCGCGTTTGCTTTTGCCAGCTGACCTGCCCGTCGCGCACCGACTCGATCTCGACCTTGAGCCGGCCGTTGATCCGGCCCAGCCCGCTATCCGTGGCTTCGTCGGTGGTCGTATAGGTCAGGGACGTCGTGGTCAGTCCCGAGAGGGTTTTCTGGAGCCCAAGGTTCTCGTTGTAGATGCGAACCGTGGTGGTCACACCCGCCTCGGGACCGATGTTGCCTTCCGCCTGCGTCACCAGATAGACGGTCTGCTGCATGCGGTCGCGATGAGCCCAGGTCAGCGCCACCTGACCCAGAATCGCGGTGGGCCACATCACGTTATTGACGCGCACATTCCCTGGTGGGTACGGCCGGATCATCCTTTTTGCGAACGTGTAGCTGTCGGCTGTCGCCGCCGACTCCGCCAGGCGTCCCATGCCGGTCGACGGCAGCAGCTTGACCTGCAGCGACTCCCCGGACAGATACTGCTCGGTGATCAGGGCTTCCACACCATCGGCGAACCAGATCCGCGCGCCGGCCAGATGACTCACCGGAACGGTATCGAGAATGCCCCGTTCCACCGTGATCGTCCCGGCACCGAGATTCACCGCCTTGATGGCCACGATCTCATCGTCGAGATAGGCCAGCTTGTCGAGGCCGACCGACTCCAGATCCTGCCCGTTGCCGATTGCCAGCACAGTGGCAGCCGGGTCGATGTCGTTGATCAGCGTCGCGTTGGGCGTAAAACCCATCGCCTCAACCTCGGCAAAGGCGGCGCTGCCCTGGCGCGTCAGCACTTTCACGTTGAGGGAATCTCCGGAGGGCCGGCTCGCGCACACCACCAGCAGACCACCTTCGGGTTCAAGTTCAGCCCGGGCCGTCGCCGATTCGCCAACCACCCGTTTCACCACCGTCCACCAGGGTGCCTCACCCAGTTTCCTGAACGGCACCGGGGCCGGGGCGGTCAGTGGCGAGACCCAGGAGGTGGGCGTCGGTGAGACATAGGTGGCCGAGGGCAAGCCGAAGATGTCTTCGACACACTCGATGCGCACCCGCCCATCGGTCAGGGTGCCATAGCTGATGCGCACCACCCGCATCACCAATTGGGCGATGCCCAGTTCCGGCCAGGTCAGCTTGAAGACATCGCCGATATTGAGACTGGCCGCTTTGCGGTTGGCGACCAGCGTCGCCTTGGCCAGGGGAACGGACAGCTGCTTGAGGTCACCCAGCGCCACCTTCGAGGCCAGCGTGCCGTTGCTGATGCCCGGATAGTCCACCGTCACCGAGGACACCACGCCTCCGGCCAGTTCCAGGGCCGCCAGGTCATGCACGGTGATCGCCGCGTCCTTGTCAGTGCTGCGGTCCCGGTAGCGCACCGTGACCTGATTGATCAGTTCGGATTCGGCCGGACGCGAGAAGCTTTCCAGCGCGAGGATATTGGTGGCATCCAGCACCATGAGGCTGGGAAGGCTGTAATCCGCCCGGGCGAGTTTCAGTGTGTATTGCCCGGTACGGGGATGAACATACAAGGTGCCGTCGATGTGGCGCAGGACTTCACCGATAAACTCTTCGAGGGGCTGTTCGCGATCCCACAGCAGGGAGAGTCCGAACTGTTCGCTGCCCAGGGTGTAGGACGCCGTAGAGAAACTGCTGGCATCGATCTCGCTGGTGGCGTGCCCCAGACCCCAGGTCGCATTGTTGAGGCACTCGTAGATGATATGGGCCGGATTGGCGTCTCCGTTGATGTAGCCGCTGCCCAGGGCCACCGGTGCCGGAATCCGCCGTGCCTCGACGCTCCAGGGCTTGATGTAGGGGTTCATGGCTGACAACTGGCACTGCTGGACGATCAGCGACAGCACGCCGCGAAACGCCGGAATGATGCTGCCGAGCTTCTGCTGAAGGTAACCGGATACCGTTTCAGCCGGGCCGCCGAACTTCACCTCGACATAGCCCTGCACACCGCCTTCGCGCGAATCGCCGCCGAACAGCTGCGGGGCATTGATGTAGATCGTCTGGCTGCTCGTGATGCTGCCGCTCCAGGCGGTGCGCTCGCCGACGATGATGCGGGTGATGGCATCGACCGGCCCATGGCACAGGACCAGATGGAGCCCCGCGTAGTAGCGATGGCCGACGACATAGGAACTCGAGCCGCCACCACGTTTTCCGCCGCCGCCCACTTAGGCCACCTGCTCGCGTTGTTCGACCGCTTCGGCGAGGCGAATGGCCATGGCGTCACCACTGGCCCGGAGCCAGTCGGTCGTCACACCGTCCCGACGGAAGTCGTCGAAGCTGACTCCATCACGCGGGAACCATTTACGCAGTCCGGCATTGCAATAGCCCAATGCCTTCGCATCCTCATGTGTCACGATCATTTCTTGCCTCCACTGCCAGACGTCTGGCGAATTTCCGTGGTCTTGATGTCGCCATACCAGACGCAGTTGGCCTGGCGGATGACGCGCGTGCCGAACAGCACCGGGATGGGTTTGCCCTGTTCGGCCACTGGAACATCCACATTGCCGGGCGAGACGGAAGCCGGTTTGGGCGGCCGGGGGCTCAGCAAGGCACCGATGACTGTGGTCACCACCCAGATGAGAATTTGAGTCCACATGATTCAGATGATCGAGTCGCCGGCAAAGGGGTTCTTTGCCGGTATCCATGGGAATCCGCCAAAGTTCAGCGAATTGCCGAACTTGCTCTGGCAGGTCGAGAAACTGCGGTCGCAGCCGGCGAAGGCTTCGAAGGCACTGCCTACCGCCAGTCCGGGCAGGACGCTCGACAGGGTCACCGTATCGCCCGAGTGCTGGGTGATCATGCGCGGTACGCCGCCCACGCGAAGGTAACCGCCGGTCAGCCATCCGGTGCTCTGCGACAGGAAGGCCACCGACGTTGCCGTCAATCCAGAGACCGCGCTCAGCGTGCCGGCGATCTTGTAGGCCTGGTTGTTGATGCCACAGCCTGGGTCGTAGAGGGCATGGCGGCACCCGGTCTGGTAATGCGCCCGCAATCCCGGGCGCTTGAGGGCCGTGAAGATCGATTCGCAGCGGATCGTCGCGCCACTGCCGGCAAACACCACCGAAGCCACCCGGCCCTTCCATGCGGTGATGTATTCGCTATCGCCGTAGTGATTGCGAAACAGCGTCAGAGACACCACCCCGTTGGGCCGACTGGCGGCAAACAACTGGGCCACCGCAAAGTCGCGCGCACATTCCAGTTCGATGCCATTGCGCGAGAAATCCGGCGATTGCTCCAGTCCGGAACGACGCAGAACGGCCGGTTGGTAGGTGTCGGCCTGGTAGGTCACGACCTCGCGGCCGCTGGTCACCGCCCAGATCTGCTGGCCAAGGACGAAGCGATAGAGTTCCACCGGCAGGCCAGCGGCCACCGAGGTTTCCTGCGTGAGGTAGGACATGTTCAGCCTTTGATGCTCTTGATCGGCAGCGCCGATTCGACGATCCGGTCAGAGATCCAGTGCAATTCGATCTGGTCGCTGTCGAGCCGGCTTTTTTCGAGGAAGTAGATCGCGAGCCAGTCTTCGGGATTGGCATCGAAGCCGAAGGTCTGGTCCAGCGTCATCGTTTCCTCTTCACTGAGGGTCCCCGCGCCGAAGCTCAGGATCGTGCGGTAGTACCAAGTGCCGTTCTTGTGCAGGAAGGCGGCTTCGGTGCGTCCCGGCATCGGGTTGAAGTACAAGGCATAGCCACGCGCCGCCACGGTCATCACTGTCTGGTTCGACAGAATCTTGCGGGTCGGCACGATGGACGTTTCCAACCCCGGCTGCCAGAACGCCACCAGGCGACCGGCACGTGCCGCCAGCCAGCCCTTGAAGGCGGCAATCTCGGCACGACTGCTGAAGCGGAAATCGAAAGTACGACGAATGAACGGTCGCGCTCCCGAGTCATCTACCGCCGTGATGCCGGTCTCGTAGTCCAGGACCTCAGCGAGCCGCTGATACTCCACCTCCACATCGCGCTCCCGGTTCGATCGCGGAAAGGTCATCGGCCAGATCGGCACATTGCTCAGCTTGGTGGTGTTGTCCTGCTTGGTGATCGTGGTGGTTCCCGCGATATCGAACACCACCCGGGCCGTGACGATGGCTTCCGTGATCCGCGTTACCGGCTGGCTGATGCGCAGCCGTGCGGTGCGCGCAGGCGTTACGAAGGCACCTGCCGGCCAGGACTGGAGGATGGGTTGCTTGAGCGTTACGCCATTGCTGGCCACCGACAGCACTTCCGCAGCCTCGGTATTGCGACTGTCGGTACCGATCACCAGCAGGCCATCGGCCTCGTACTCAAGATGCGTCGTCGTCAGTGGAATGAAGGTGCTGCCCGCCACCAAGCTGCCCGCTAACTGCGTCTTGTCTGGCCAGATCGGCAAGGCATAGACCCGCGACTGCCAGGCCGACAGCAGTACATCCAGCAAGGCCGCATCGTCGCGCCCGAGCAGTATCGTGAATTCGAGCGAGCGGCGCGGATTGACGCGCAGGCTCACGCGCTGTTCCGTGCCATCCCGGGCGGTCAGCACATCGGTGGCCCAGGCCAGTCGTTCCAGCCAGGACTCTCCCCAGTGTGGCCGCAGGCCGAAGACCACGACCCGTCGACCCGAGATGCTCAGGCGCGGCGTCTCCCCTGGAAACTGGAAGGTGAAGGACGCCTCAATGACCGGGGGACCATCGAGACTGATGGATACCTCGTACAAGCGCGAGGAGAGCATCCCGAATGACGTCGGCGGATTACTGCTTCCCGACAGCACGATGCCACCATCGTTCTCGCCGACGATGGCCGACAGGGTCTTGGTGGCGAAATGCGCGTTCCACACTTCGATCTGCCGCATCTGCGTCGACAGTAGATTGCCCAGGATGATCTTGCCCGGCAGCAGATGAATCTGGTGATACCAGTGCTGCTCGAACTGGCGAATCGTGAAGCCGGCGAAGCCAACCGGCAGTTCGCTGACCGGCAGAAGGTTCGTTAGGAATCCGCCGCTGGAGAATCGCGCAATGGCCCCCTCATAAGGGCGAAACGGTGCCGGCAGGAATTTCTCCGGCAAGGCATAGGCCGGATCGCCCTTCACGCCCGAGGGCAACACACCTCCCACAAAGGTCGTCATTTCTTGAAGGCGTAGCCGCCATAGGACGTGCTGAACACCATCCACTCGTCGCTGCCAAGCGTGACGATGTCCTTGTTGGCGTACTGACCGTTCATGCGCAGCAGACGGACCTCGGGGATATAGCCCACCATCGAGTAATAGTAGGTCGGCGTCGTCCGTCCCACCTCGACGGTGATCGGATACAGCGGCGTCACCCCGTTGAAAGTGATCGGTGAATAGCTGTCGAGTTGCCGTGTCAGGCTGGTGTAGAACATCCGCGACGAGGTATTGCCGGAGCCGTTGGCGGTTTTCCAGGCATTGGTCGCACTGTCGATGTCGGCGCGCACGGCACCGCTGTAGCTGTCGGAAAGAAAAGCACCACCCGTGAAACTGCAGGTCTTGGTCATGGTGCCGAAGAGCAGCATGTTGTAGATGGTGCTGGTGTATTGCGTGACGCAATAGCAGTAGCCATCCCCGCCGAACAGGAAGTATTCGGCACTGCCGGACAGCAGGTTGGCCGAGATCGAGCCACCTGATACGGTTTGTGAGCCGTAGGCCAGGCCGCTGCTGAACGCAGTCGAGCCATAGGCCGCGAGGTAGCTGCTCCAGGAATGCAGATTGACGTATTGGCCGCTGCCCGCGTGCTGCAGGTGCAGCCGGTAGTAACCCGAGTCCGCCTGGTACATCAGCTGCGTGTAGCCGCAGTAGGTGGTGGCGAAGAGCCGGATCTTGTCGAGCAGGTCGTTCGGCGAGGTGGTGATGCCGGATTGGAATGCCATGATCTATTCGAGCTTCAGTGCCCAGTAGTCGTAGTACCCGGTGCGATACACGTCCTGCACCACAAGGTGATCCACGCCATTGGCGGTGATGATGTTCTCCACGGCATTGCCGTAGCCCGGCACGCTGTACATGCCATCCAGTTCGCCCAGGCCCTGCATCACGAAGGGCAGCAGCGGGTAGCTGCCATCCGGCGCTTCGCGCTGATTGCTGCCCCAGGTCCCCGGCCAGAAATACGGACTGCTGTTCCATGTGCCTGTGGGCGACCAGTACGCCCCGGAATAGCCGGCCGTGCGAGGCAGATGGTTGCGGTAGGGGTAAGCGTTGCTCCAGCGCGTCGAGCCGTTGTATGAGCCGCCCACCACCAGGGGATACGGATATTGGGCCGGCGTCGCATAGGGCAGGAACAGACCGAGATGCACACACTCGTAGTAGGTGCCGGTCTTGACCACCACCACGATGCGGCGGCCGTTGGCGACAAACCAGTATGGCATCGCCGACAGGGTCAGCAGCGCATAGTAGGTTTGACTGCTGTTGTACTGGGCATCAAACGCCACCCCGGGGTTGTAGGTGACATAGCCCCGTAGTTTCCAGTTGCCATAGTCCGACGAGGTTTCCGTCTGTATCGCGACATAGATTTCATCCGAGCCGGCCAGGCCGACGCCCTTGAGCACCAGTTCGGCCGGCGGTCCCGGCACCCAGCGCATGACTTGCCAGCGCTCGTTGGCCGGCAGCATCTGCTCGGTGACGAAGGCCTTGAGGCGCGTCAGCAGGTCGAGGTAGTCCGAAGCGGTACCGGATGTCCAAGCCATGGTAGTTCCTAACGCAGAATCTCGCGCACGGCCGAACCATTGCGCGAGAGGATGTTGAGAATCGACTTTTCCCCAGCGGGGGAAGTGAGGTAGTCGGCGGCAAGACTGGGATCGATCACATTGACGATACGCACCGCCTGACCTGCTCCGCTTCCTGAGGTTGCCGGGGCGGCTGGCGGTACCAGACCACCATCGGCGAAGGCCAGACGCACACCCTGCCAGCGGGGGATACTGAGTCCGCCGTTCAAGGCGTGGAGGAAATCCACACCGAGCCGGCGCACTGCAGCGGCCCGCAGGACATATTCCCCGGCCGACAGACGCGCCGGGATCGAGTCCGAGGTCGAAGTTCCCGGCCCGCTGACCAGGCCACCCGTGGCGAAGCCCTTGAACAGTCCGCTGATGAAGGCACCGAAGCCACCACTGCCGCCACCACCTCCCATCGCGCCAAACAGACTCTCGGCGAGTTTCTGCGAAGCGATCCGGTTGATCGAGGCCAGTACGCTGCGCGCAAAATCGGCGAAGGCATCCTTGGCCGACTTGGCACCCGAGCCGATCTGCTCGAACATCGTGGCAAAGGCGTTCTGGGTGTCACCATTGATGCGTACCGCCACCTCGTCCGTCACCGTCTTGAGGCTGGCAATCTCGATCTTCAGCCGCGCCACCCGATTGACCGCTTCCTCGGAGCCCGTCGATTGCGCGAGTTGCTCCATCTTGGGGATCAGTGCTTCGACCTCCCTTGCCGTCTCGGCCTGCAATCCCAGCAGCGTCTGCCGCATCTGGGTTTCGGTGATGAGGCCCGCCTCCTTTTGCACCTGGAGTTCCCGACCCCGCAGCGAGAGTCGCTCGGTCGCGGTCTGGTACTCGCGCTCGAAGCGGGTCAGTTCCGCCAGATCCGACTCAACATCGATCAGCCGCGCCACATCCTGCGTGCCGGCGGTATCCCCCATGCGTTGTAACTGCTCGATCAGGGGCTGATACTCGCGTTGCAAGCGGGCGCGAGTACTGTCACCACCCGCGCCTCCGCGCACCTCGGCGAGACGATCACGTACTCGCGCGAGTTCGTTGGCGAGTTGCCGTTCGGCGTTGGCCGCCGCATGGGCATTGGCCACCTCGATCTCACCGCGTTGTTGTGCCAGAACGGCTATCTCGCCATCGAGCTTCTTGACCTCGGCCATGGCCCGCAGCCGGGTGGCCTCGTCTTTCCCGCCACGAGCCATCTGTTGCTGGGCACTGCGTTCCTCGGTCTTGCGGGAAATGTCCTCGTCGATGGCCGCCTGCTCAAGACGGGTCTTTTGCGCGTAGTAGTCCCGAATCGATACCAGGCGATCATCCAGGGCCCGGTCGAGGGCGGCCTTCTGCTGATCCAGCCCGGTCTTGAGCAGACGGAATTCTGCGTCAGCCTGTGCCTTCAGGACGGCCAGGCGCGCTGCACTGTTGTCCTTGGCTTCCGCGCCTTTCTTGATGCAGCGTCCGCCACGCCATTCACCGCCCGAGAGCACGCAGGCCATGCGCTGCATGTCTTCTGTCGCCGCGCCCGTATTTCCCGCAGTCGGAGTGGTAGGAGCTGGCCCCGCCGGGCGTGCCTGGGGCGGATTGAGGATGCGTGCCGACAAGGCATCGACCTCGGCACGCGCCTTGGCCGCATCTTCACGCATGGCTTCGCCGATCGCCTTGAAACCCCGGATATCGAGGCGTGCCAGCGCGGTGAGTTGCGCGGCCATGCCACCGATCTCGGTGCCCATCGACTTGAAGACGTAGGCGACATTCACGCCGAGGACGAGAATCGCCTCCAGGGTGGTTTTTAGAGCACCGCCGAGAATGGCTGCGAAGCCGGTCGCTTCTCCCTGGCCTTCGCGGATGGCGTCGGTGACGACCCGCAAGGGGGCCAGCAACTCAGTGGCAAGCGTTATGCCCAATCCTGAAGTCGATGCCTTGAGCGCTGTCAGGTTGTCGTTGAAGGCTTCAGCCGCCTGAGCGGTTTCGGTCGACAACTTCAGGCCGAGCCGTTCGGCTTCCTGCATCAGTGCGCGGATTCCCGATGACCCCTGATTCAGGAACGGGATCATGTCCATTCCGCTCTTGCCGAAGAGCTTGACCGCCAGGGCCGTCTTGGTGGCACCGTCCTCGAAGCTGGCGAAGCGATCGGCAATCTCCAGCAGGATCGTGTCCGATGACTTGAGATTGCCTGCCGTATCCTCGACCGAGATGCCGAGCGCCTGGAACAGAGCGGCGCCTTCACCCAGTCCGGCGCGTGCTTCCGTCACGTTGGCGGACAGTCCTTTCAGACCAGTCTTTAAGGTATCAAGCCCGACATCCGACAACTGGGCGGCGAACTGCAGCGTCGACAGGGCATCGACCGAGATGCCGATCTTCTGCGAGAGTTTGTTCAGTTCATCGGCTGAATCGATCGCTCCCTTGACCAGTGCCGCGAACGCCCCCAGCGTGAGCGAGACACCCAAGCCTGCCAGCAATCCCTGCACACGACGGGTCTCGTCACCCAGACGCCCGAGGTTGTTCCGGATGCCGTCTAGGGCGGTCCGGGTCTGGTCGACGGCAGTGATGAGGATCTGTGCGCGATCGGAAGCCATGTCAGTTGCGGTTCAAGTAACGATTGATGGATTGGGCCAGTTGCGGCATGGCACGCCGCACCGTCCCGTCGAAGTCGAAGCGGCGTTTCAGGGTGACGCGCGGCACCAGGACGGCAATCGGGATCTCCTGGCCACGCTTGATCGATTTCGCCCCGGTGCGCTGTCGCTCGGCGCGCTTGAAGCGCGTCAGGGCCGAGGTGTTCTCTTTAATGTTCTCCGCCATCAGAATGACCTTGCCGTCCTTGCGAATGAACCAGGCATTGCCGGAACGCATCAGGGTGTCGATCACCCGGGCGAAGGCCTTGCGGCCCATCCGTCTCCCGGACTCGGTCAGCGGGATCAGCATCTTGCCGATCAGGGTCGCCCCTCGCACATGCACACCCAGCCAGGAAACCCGTGACCCCACCAGCAAGGCCGGTAACCGTGTCGAATCCCGATCCAGCACCTTGGCCCGCATCGAGCGCAAAAAGGCTGGCTTGCGGATCGCCAGATCGGACTGCATGCGAGTGCGCAGTGCATCCGTCAGGCTGCGGCTGCTGTCACGCATCCCCAAGGCGACCGCCTTATGGATCGCCTCGCGGCGTGAGCGGGTCCAGTCGGCCAGTTCGCGCTTGTCGAGCAGACCCGAGGTGGTCAGGGAGATTTTGAGCATGGTGCGGTAAGGCTCTGGATGGTCTTGCGGATGGCCTCGCCTGTCCCCTGGCTACCGGTGGCAATGACCGTCAGCAGATTGGCCAGTTGCCGCAGCTCCTGACGATCGATGGCGTCGAGCCATGCATCGACCTGCGCCAGGGTGTAGTGCCGGATGTCCCGCCAAGCATGGCCATGAGCAATCAGGCGCTGGCAGGCGTCGGCCCAGCCAGCTGACTGCCGATGCGAATCACTGCCTCGCCCAACTTCGGTACCACCCGCTGGATAAAAAAATCCGCATTCACCTCGAACAGGGCTTGCGCAAGGCAGATCGCCTCGTCCAGCGCCAGACCGGAAATCCATTCGCGGGGTTGGCGGCTGGCGATAGCCATGGCCTCGATCATGGCCTCGCCGTGAGTGCCCAGAAGCCGCAGCCAGTCCGGTTCGATGGCGAGATCCGCCGTGAATGGCTGAATGGCCTTGGCGAAAGCTGGCAGTTCGCCCAGCACGAGCGGCGCGAGTGCGACCGTCTGCTCCGCCACGCGGATCTCGACCGGGACGGGTGGCAGCACGGCCATGGGATCAGTAGGCTTTTTCACAGCAGGACGATCCGGCCGAATTGACCCAACTCACCACTGGCCGACTTGGTCAGATCGGCGAGCACCTGCCCGGACAACTCGAACTTGAGCAGGTCGCTGGTGATCACCGACAGTTCCTTGGCCGGATTGATGGCCACACGGTAGAGATCGATGACGACTTCTTTGTTGCCGTCGGCGGTATTGAGCCCCTCGAAGCGCACCCACCGCTCCGGCAAGGGCTGGGTGAACATCGCCGTCACGTTCGCCGCGCCATAGGAATAGCTGGCGGTGATGGCACCGGTTACGCCGGTGATGTCGGTGAATTGAAAGGAACCGTGCTTGGCATTCACGGTGTATTTCGTGTTGGCGACCGTGGTCGCCCCCGCCTTTACCACCAAGGACGACACGTTCTGCTTGGCGAGCAGGTACAACTTGTTTGCCTCGGCCGTCGTCGCAATGGCCTCGTCGGTAACGGTGCCGGTAGTCACGACCGTGGTGCTACCGTAGAGCGCCAGTTCGAGATTGCTCGGGATGAGTTCTTCCAGGGTGCAGGCAAACTCGCCTTTCTTGCCCTTGATGATCTGCAGATCGGTCAAACGCTGTCCGGACTGCGATTCCTGATGCTCGAGGGTCTCGACCGAAAGGGATACCTTGAGGTCGGGAACGTTGCCGACGAAGTTGAGGCCGGCAGGATTGCCGCCGCTGGTACGCGCACCGATGAATACGCGCCCCTGACCGGAAAAATAGGCCATATCGTTTACTCCTTAGATGGAAAGTTGTTCAGCCCTGGGCCGTCAGGTCATGGACCAGGGTGCGGTAGGTGATCTGGTAGCGCGCCGGAATTGCGGCGGCCGTGGCATCGGCATCCTCGATGTCCCAATCGCAATCCAGTTCCTGAAGACCAAGCGTGGTACCGCCCAGATTCGGATCAGAGAACAGCGCGGTGTGACAGGCCACCATCAACCGGTCGGCCATCACCTCTGCCGGTTCGGTGTTGGTGGCACGCGCCAGTGCCACGAGGCGGACGACCAGATGCCGCTCGATGCGGTCGTTGGCCCGCTGGGCGATGGACTCCGCCTCGGGAAAGATCAGCAGTGCCGGCGAAGCCTCGCGGGTGACTGCGGTGGTTGGTGAGCGCAGGATCTGGGCGCCTTCGCCCTGCGCGATGGGAGCCAGGCGGCTGGTCAGTGCCTGGAGAATGCGTTCACGGATTGAGTTCATAGTGGATTTCCTTCGAGCATGAATCAGATGCGCATCAGCGTTGCCCGGCACTCCGTGCCATCTCCCATCGCGCGAACCTCCCGTACCCGGTAGGTGACACCACCGATCACGAGTTCGTGACCGGTGTCGAGCACCACGTCTTCGGCGGGATAGCGGATGGCAAAGTCGGATGACAGTCCCAGGCCATCGAGCACCTCCACATCGGGCGCACGGAAGTCCACCAGCACTTCCGCGCCCCCGATCGTGGCGGGTGTCAGCAGACCGGCCCGACCTGCGGCGGCATAGAGATCACTGACCGAGACCATCAGGCCATCGTCAGCTTGACCAGCACACCCGGCCGATGGCACATCGGCAGCGGGTTGGACTGCGTGTGCAGATCGGTGCCGCGTTCAAACTTGCGCGAGTCCTGTTTGGCGTAGAGCGGCTGGCCGAGGGTATTGACGGTCTCGTTGAAGTCCGCCGGGGCCACGTAGGTACCGAAGGTGTCGATAGTGCCTACGGGGAAGGCATGCGCCTCGCCGGCCGCGATGAAGCGACGGGTTGCCCCATTGCCATCGGTCGCCTGGCCGCGATACTCCTCGAACACGATGCCACCAAAGGTGAAACCGGTGCGCACGTCGTCACGCAGGATCGCGCCCTGCTGGTAGTTCTCGTAAGCCTTCTCGACCTTGGGATGGGCGATCAGTTTCTCGAAGAACTCGGGAGAGCACAGGCAGCGAACGTTGGTCATGAATTCGCCGCGCAGGTTCTCCTCGATGTGCGCCAGGGTATCGACGCACTTCTGACGGACGTTGGTGCTGTCCGTGGCCAGCGCGAAGTTGATCGCCTTCGGCGCGATTCCGAACTCGTCGTAAAGGTTGTAGAGCGTCGAGCCGTCGGCATCGAGGATGATGCCTTTCAGGGCACCCATGCGAAGGTGTTCCAACGTGATGGCGTGCTTGTTGCGCATCGTCTCCAGATGGCGGGCCATGACACCAGCCACGGTTTCCAGTTCGGTTTCCGATCCGAAGGCGCGCAGCCCCTGGACTTCCTCGGGCAGCACCACATCATCGTGCGGGATGTGGGGCACGACGAAGGAGCGCATCTTGCGTTTGTCGCGTTGCCCCACGGTACCGGGACTGCCCACCGGCAGCGTCGGCAGGAGATTGAGCACGCCGTTCTTTTCCTCGATGAGGATTTGACGGAAGCGCACTGGCTTGACCGGGAACAGGTTGAGTGACTCCAGCCGGCCGTAGCGGTTCGGCAGGAGGTTGATGGCGGCCGTGAGATTGGCCATCGAGAAAGCGGGATTCGAGAACGGGTTCTGCATGAGAGGACTCCTTTAAACAGCGTGGCGAACGAGCACGCCGGCCGCCTTGAGTTGGGCGATGGCAGCAGCTTTGTCCAGGGGGGTGATACCGGCAGGCCAGGTCAGGGCGTGATCGGCGACCACGGCATGACGGGCGATCAGAATCCCGTCCTCGCGATCGATCAGGCTGGCGTCGACCGAGGTGGCGAGAACGCCGACGGCGACTTCGGTGCCATCCGTGGCGGCCGGATCGATCTGCTTGACCTTGGCCGTGGTGGCGTCGATGCCCACCACGGTGCCGAGCACGAGGTTCTGGCCGGCGGCAACCGTGACCTGGTCACGTGAATAGAGATTGGGGGCTTCGTACTTGAGCAGATCGCCCAGGTTGATACCTTCGGTGATGACGGGCATGACTTATTCCTTTCCGGTGAGTTTCTTGACGGCCGCCATCAAGGGATTGGCGGCAGATGGGGATTGCTGAGGGGCCGAGGCATCCGGTGCGATCGTGGAGCGGATTTCCGGGCTGTCGGCTCGGGAGGCCAGCAGCGCTTTGCGCACCTGAGCTTCGGAAACGCCTTCGGCGAGGAAGGCAGCGGTCAGTTCGGGATGACCGGCAAGTTGGCAGAGTTCGGCGATGGCCACCGCATCGGGGCGTGGCGCCTCGGGGGCGGGTGCTGCCGGTTCAGCCGCAGGACTCTCGTTTGTCGGCTCAGGGGCCGGGGATTCCGTTTCCGCAGGATGTTCTTGGATATCAGGGGTGGTCATGGGAGTGTTCTCCATCAGGGTTGAGGGGCTTGCTGCACTGGGGGTAACTAAGGGCGCGTGGAACCTGAAACCGCGTGGCCGCGCGCCCGGCGAGCCACCAGAAAGCTGCTGAATTCCGCGAGCACGGCATCGAGACTGCCGACCGCATCGGCCAGGCCACTGGCCACGGCGTCCTGGCCGAAATAGATGCCGGCTTCGGTCGCCCGCACCGCATCGGCGTCGAGCCGGCGCATGGCGGCAACGTGATCGACGAACAGGCCATACAGTCGATCAACCTCGGCCTGCAGACGGGCATGGGCGTCGGGGGTGAGTTTTTCGTGGGGAGAGAAGTCGTTCTTGTGATCCCCGGCCGTGATCGGCGTGTAGCGATAGCCCTGCTGGGCATCCCGGGCGGTCTGATCGACATGCATGGCAATTACGCCAATGGAACCGACGCCGCCGGTGCGGCTGACCATCAGGCGCGATGCCGAGCAGCCAATCGCATAGGCTGCCGAGAATGCGGAATCAGCGGATACCGCCCAGACCGGCTTGATGACATCGGCAGCACGGATCCGCTCGCCGAGTTCGAAGACACCGCCCGCTTCACCACCGGGCGAGTCGATATCGAGAACGATCCCCTCGACCGAGGCGTCGGCAAGAGCGGCATCGACCATGCCGGCAATCTCGGCATAGGAGGTGAAGCCGGAGGCCGGGTCCAGTCCCACAGTACGGCGCACCAGCGAGCCAACCACCGGAATTACGGCGATTCCGACCGGGGCATCGATCGACGGCCGCTTCTGAATGCTCGGCACGGCCAGATCTGACTCTGGCCAATTGACCCGATCTCCGAGCACGGAGAGGATCACATCCAACTTGGCACGGGCGAGCAGAAGCGGCGTCCCGTAGAGACGGGACGCAAGGTGAGGCAGATTCATGTCAGGGGTTCTCCGGGTTGTCGGGAGAGACAGGGACCGCTTGCGCAGTCCCCAGGTCATGGCGCGGATCGGACTCGAACACGAGGCCGAGGGCATCCGCCCGGGCGTTGTCGGCCGCGATTTCTCGATCGACATCCTCGGCGTCGTATCCAAAGGACGAGATCGCCTCGGAGCGCGACAACAGGCCGGCGCGCATCGCCGTGAGCATGGCGTTGAACTCCTTCTGCGGATCCACCCACTGCCAGCCCTGGGGAATCCACTTCACGGCCAGGTAGGCGCGCCGCTGGGCCTGGCCGCCACGGGCATAGCCCGGCAGCGACAGCGCCCCTTCGAGCACGGCCTGTTCAATGAAGACCTGCCAAATCGGCCGGCACAACTGATGGACGATCACGCCATGCTGGAGCGCTTCGCAGCGGCGGCGGAATTCGAGGAGCCCGGCACGGATCGAGGAGTAATTGACCTGGGTAAGATCCCCGGTCAGTTGCTCGTAGGTCACCCCCATGGCGGCAGCGACCGCCCGGAACTGCATGCGCAGGAACTCGGCATAGCTCGCGCCGACATCGGCCGGCTGCGAGAATTTCACGTCCTCACCGGGTTCCAGGATCTGCAAGGTGCCCGGTTCCAGCCCAGCCAGCGCCACCCCGTTGGGATCGGCCGAGCCTTCGCCCATCAGGTTGTCTTCGGGGGCCAGGCGGGTGATGAAGCCGGCAAACATGGCGGCGGTTTTCTTGCGCACCAGTTCGGCATCGTCGTACTGGTCGAGTTCGTTGAGCTTGACCAGGGCACGCGCGAGCCACGGTTCGCCCCGGATCTGGCCCGGGCGCAACGGGCGGAATAGATGCAGGATTTCGCTGGCATCGATTCGCGCGGTTTCCATGCCGCCATTGCCGGACATCGGGGCCAGGGCACCATCCTCGGGATGGGTGCGATAGAGGTGGTAGGCCACGCGCCGACCGAGGCGATCGAACTCGATGCCGGCGCGGATCACGTTGCCATTCTCCGCCGTGGTGTTGAGGGTCACCGGCAGATGCTCGGGCTCCAGCACCTGCAATTGCAGCGCTACGGCCAGACCATCCTCCTTGCGGCGGTAGCGGATGCGGATCAGCGCTTCGCCACCTTCGAGCATGGCCCGGCAGGCCAGCGCCTGCAGACCATAGAAGTCGGTCAGGCCCGCCGCATCGGCATCCAGGGTCCAGTCGCGCCACAAGGCCTGGATCCGCTCACGGATCGTCGGGTCCGCGACCAGCGACTGCGGCTTGATGCCGGTGCCGATGGCATTGGCGACATAGGATTCCAGAGCGGCATTGGCCCAGGCATTTCTCCTGACCAGGTCACGGCTCTTGGTGCGCAGTTCCGTCTGGGTTGCGGTCATTGCCGCGACGGCACCCGGATTGCTCGGCAGCCAGGCAAACGAACGCCGACCGGCACCAGCGGCCTCGTGCAGCGGGTTACCGCCGAACATGCGGCGCGAGATGCGTTTTATCCAGCCCATTCAGAACCCCTTCGCCGTGGTGATGCGGATCTGCCGGGCGGCACGCGGAATCAGTCCGGTCGTCACGGCATCCTTGTGCAACGCCACTTCGACCTCATGAATCGCGGCCGTAAGCTCATCGATCGAACGGTATTCGACGGTCTTGTCGCCGAAGGTCACGCGCTTCTCGCCCTTGGCCAGTGCATCGCGCAGGGCCTGCAGTTGCGCCTCGGTGTAGGTCGGCGTGCTCACCGGAATACCACCAGGCTGATCTCGGGGGAGTCGGCCAGCGACCCCGACGAGGACGTACAGACGATCTCCAGCCCGGCCTCCACCTTGTTGTCGGCAGTGCCGCGAGCAGCAGCGAAGCGAACGGTGCCGCTGTTCGTATTGCTGCGCCCGGTGGCCACCCAGCAGTACCCCGTATCGGGCATCGCGGTCTCAAAAGCGATGCGGTATCGGCCAGTGGCCAGACGGGTCACGGACGCCACGTTGTGGGCGGCACGTAGTTGCACCGATCCATTCGCGTAGCCGAAGTTGACCCAGGCACGCGCGAGTCCGGGGTGATCGGGACGGATCAGCCCCTTGATCTCGTTGCCGATGCGGCTGGCCAGCGCAGAGAGTTGCGATGCGAGGCTCATGCCTTACACCAGGGCGGCTTCGAAGATCGCGACAAAGTCGGTCGCGACGTCGCCAATATCAGTGGCAGCCACCGCACCGATGTTGGTCCTGGCCTGCTGCTGCTCCAGGACGGTGAGCGTCTGCGCAGCATCGAAGCGGACGCGCTTGTCGATAGCCGATGTCAGAGCGGCGATACCGGACTGATCGTTCTGCAAGGCCTGCTGGAGTTCCAGCAGCGTGTCGTAGGCCGGGTCGGCACCACCCAGGATGTCCGCCTTGAGGGCATCGAGCAAGGTGACCACCTTGTTCGACGAATAGGTCGTCGTGGTCGACACCTGCAGGTCATCGATCATGACCGCCGTGACAATCGCGGCCTTGAGTTCGTTGATGGCGGCGACAAGACTCGACTTGTCTGTCGTGGTCAGGGCCGTCAGGGTGCCGGTGCGGCCTTTGACGGTATTGAATTCCTCGGCAACGCGGAGGACAAAGCTATTGAGTTGGGTTTGCAAGCTCATGGGTTACTCCTGTTATGTCAGCCAGCGGCTGCGGATCAATTGACGGCCGGGTTTGCGGACGCCAGAAACAGCGAGGCCACCGCTATGGGTGGCCTCGACATCGGGTACATCGGACGATTCAGGGGGATCGGTCGTAACGATCCCGAGTTGCTTTTCCAGTTCTCGCCAGTGGCGATCCTCGAAGCGATCGAGGCCGGAGGCTGCGGCAGCGGCCCGGGCATAGACGTAACAGTCCAGTGCCTCGTTGCGCTCGCGCATCTTTTGCCACTCGCGGATGGCGAAGCCGTTCCGGTCGCGCCGGGTAATCAACTGCTCGGCGCACAGTTGCTGCAGGAACTCGGCATCCACCTTGGGCAGATGAACAAAGCCAGCCGGGTAGCGGATCTTCAGACCGTCCTCGGCCACCTCCGGCGATTTTCGGAGGTTGTTGTAGAACTCCAGCTTGGCGATGCCGCCGGCCACCGAGAACACCTTGATACCCCGGCGCAGTTTCTTACCGCCAGACGTGGCATCGACAGCGGTCGGCGTGCCGACCAGGGCAGCGCCCCGGGCTACACCCTTGACGGCCATCAGACGCGGGTCGCGCGCACCCCGGACAAACGCATAGGCTTCCTGCGTCGCGAAGCCGGTATCCAGTGCCAGACGACCCAGTCCAAGCTGGCAGCCGGTTTCATGCGTCCAAGTTTCCCGCAGCACGCTGGCCAGTGCTTTCCACACCTCGTCGCGGGCGGTGTCACCCATCAAAACGCGATGCTCGACCAGCCAGGACTCCTTGCCTCTGCCGAAGGCCCATATCGAGACTTCGATGCGATCCTTCTGGACGTCGGCACCGCCGGTCAGCAGCAGGCCACCGACCGGGATGGTCCCGATCCGGTAGTCCTCGCGGCGTTCCAGCAAGCGCTGCCAGTCGGGCGCTTCGCCTTCCTCGACCCAGGTTTCCCCGAGTTCGGTGTTCTTGAACGTCTTGATCGCGGCAGCGGATCCGGCCTCCTTACTGATGGCACTCTCCCAGGCTGCCGCGACCTCTTTCCAACTGCGCCAACCAATCGGGCTGTACAAACTTGACAGGTGGAACCCTGCAGTACGACTGGCTCCTTCAGCCATGGCCCGCCACTCGCCGTGCTCCAGCATCCAGGTCTTGTGGTGCTCAGGGATCGGCACCTCACAGGATTCGCACACATAGGCAGCGGTATCCGGGAAGTTGCCATCCTCACCACGCTCCCAGCGTAGTTGCTCGAAGCGCAGCCATTGCCGGTGCCCACAGTGCGGACACGGCACGAAGTAGCGGCGCTGGTCCGATGCCTCGTATTCCCGCTCGATGGTGCTGACACCGGCAATCGTCGGTGTCGATACGATGAAAATCTTGCGCCGAGAAAATGTCCGGGTACGGGCCTCGGCCAGCGCCACCGCATTGCCCTCGCCATCGACGTCGATGGGATAACCGTCGACCTCGTCGAGGAACAAGTAACGCACCGGCATCGAGCGCAAACCCACCGCGCTGTTCGCTCCGGTCATCACCAGGACGCCCCCGCGAAACTCCTTCGCCAGAATCGTGTTGCCCGAGTCGCGACTCCTGGCTGGCGCGATCAATTCACGCAGGATCGACGATTCATCGATCAGCGGATCGATCCGCTGCTTCGAGTTGCGCTTGGCCATTTCCACGGTCGGCCAGACCGCCATCATTGGACCCGGGGCGTGATGAATCACGTAGCCGATCCAGTTGCTGCCCATCTCGGTCGCACCCAGCTGGGCCGCTTTCATGAACACGACGCGCTCGACCGGCGAGGTCGGCGACAGGCAATCCATGATGGCCTTCAGATACGGCGTGCGGCTGGTGCGCCAGCGGCCCGGTTCTGACGATGCCTTGGAGGACAGCATGCGATGCCGGTCCGACCATTCGGATACCGACAGCAGCGGATCCGGGACAAGCCCCTCCCGCCAGGCACGCTCGATATCGAGGGCGCCTTCGTACTCTTCCTGTTCCATCAATCCACCCGAGGCCGCATGTCACCGAGTTCGATCAGGTGATCGCGCACGGCAGATTCCAGGGCGACATGCAATTCATGGGCGTCGACTTCCAGTTTTGCTGCCATCTCGGCCGAAATCCGGGCTGGCCAGTTGAGCCAGGCATCACGCTCCGTGCGGGCTAGGCGAAATACATGGGCGATGGCTTGTGACCGATCAACCAGGTCACCCTTGAGTTGGGCGAGGCGCACCTTGTTGGTCTGCGCCTTGACGACCTCGTTGACGGTCCTGGCCTGCAACAAGGAGGTGCCGCCAGCGGATAGCGGTGGTGCGACAGGTTCAACCGGAGCACTTGCCGGGCGAACCGGCCCCGCTGCCGGCGAAGCTGTTTTTGCAGCGGCTGGCTTGCCGGGCCGCCACGGTGTTCTGTGCCCATTCGAGATCGGCGCGATTGGGTTCAATCGTCCCATCTGCCTCCGGCGTAATGCGGCCAGTATCGATCGCCTTCTTGACTGCTACATGAGAGACGCCGCGATGGCGGGCGTAGGCGCGTATCGACAGACCCATGATGTACATCAAGCCGATCGCAGAAGCTTTTAAACGTCGCGATTCAGTGCTTGGCTTTCCTCCAGAACAGCGCGTTCATGCAATCACCATCACCACACACGAGGAAGACAGCATGAACAGCAAACAAACTATCGAGGCCAAAGTCATCGACACCAACCATCACCTGCGCGGCTGGATGGAGATCCAAGTCGAGTTTCACCAGGGCAAGCCGATCGAGGTCGTCCATGACGGCAAGACCTACACCTTCACGGGCAAGGACGGTGTCTGGATGTCCACCGGTCGCGAAACGCGCGAAATGGCCACCCTCGAAGATGCCCGCCTCTGGATCACGCTGGACGGGCGCATCGTCCTCGAAGACTGAACATCACCCCACTTACACGGAGATCAACATGACCACCACAAGCAAACTCACCGACACCCAGCACCAAGTTCTGACCCACGCGGCCGATCAACCGGATGGCCGCCTCACCTGGTTCCCCGAAGGGGTCAAGGGCGGGGCCCGGCAAAAAGTCATCGCCGGCTTGTTCAACAAAGCCTTGATCACCAGCAACGGTGGCCAGGACTGGTTTGTTGCTGCCGAGGGCTACGACGCCCTGGGGCGCCCACGACCGACGCCGGCGGCCATTCACCCCGACCCGGAGGTTGAGGCCGCCGTGTCGGCGGCTGAGGCCAACTGGGCGCAAGAAAAGCAGGACGCGGCAAAACGCCTGCTCAAGGTCGGCGTCGAGGGCAAACCCCGCACCCGCGAGAACAGCAAGCAGGCCACGGTGATCCAGATGTTGCAGCGTCCCGAGGGCGCCACCATCAGCCAGATCTGCGCGGCCACCGGCTGGCAGGCCCACACAGTACGCGGCACCTTTGCCGGTGCCTTCAAGAAAAAACTCGGGCTCAACCTTGCCTCCGAGAAGCCCGAAGGCGGCGAGCGCATCTACCGGATCGTCTGACCGGAACCGGGGTGGCGACACGCGCCGCCGCCCCCAAATAAAGATTCAGAATGCGCTTGGCTTCTCAATCAAACAGCGCGTTCATGTGGGTGTCGAAACAATCCACTGAATGGAGACCATCATGAGCACCAGCATCCGCGCACGCTTTACCCGCAAGCCCTGCAGCATCGACGAGGTTCATCACAACAGCGATCCAAGTGCACCGCCCGAGGTCATCACGATCGAGTTCCGCAAGGAGCTGACCGCAACCGAGTACGACGCCTTCGCCAACACTCTGTTGGAAGACCGCGATTGGCTGGCAGGACGTGGCGGCCATGCTGATGGTCACCGACGGGTGGTCGAAGTCAGTGCACCCGGCCGCACCACGCTCTACGTCGATCCATCCGGCAGCAGCTACGGGCGTTACGTCGGGGTAGCGATCGAGTCGCCGACACCCAGCAACGACCAGGCCAGCGCGATTCGCTGGATGCTCGACAATCGCCGGCCCGAAGTCAGCATCGACCAGGCGCTGCGCACCCTGCGCATCGCATTGTGCTGCGACGCCGGTGCCATGGAATTGCTCGACCAAATCGCCTCGGAAAAATGATTCAGATTTCTGCGATGAAGAGCTTGGCTTCTCAATCAAACAGCGCGTTCATACGGGTGTCGCAACGATCAACCCGAAGGAGACAACGATGACCACCCAGCAAACCATCCCCGCCACCCAGAACGAGACCTGGGGCTTTTTTGGCACGATGAACGACAACGCCGAAGCAGCCTGGCCAATCGCGATGGCCGCGATCTCGAACGCCACCTACCAGCCCCTCGAATCGGTCAGGCTGTTCCTCGACAGCCGCCACGGACGCCACTTTGCGGACGACGTCCTCAACGAGATGCTGCGGGGCCACGCGATCCAGCAGGCCATCGACGCCGCAGTAACGCGGTGGATGGGCTGGACGATTGGCCGCCAGACCAGCAAGGACTACGGCATCCCCAAGGGGCTGCCTTACCTCACCGGCTTCGTGATCCACTGCGAAGTGACCGACGAGTCCTTCGAAGCCGAAGCAGCGTAAGGAGATCGCCATGGCCGCCGTCGTCACCACCCCGCAACTCGAAGCCAACTACGACAAATTCATCGCCGAACTGACCAAGCTCACTCGCAAGTACGGCGTGGCAATCCAGTCAGTCGGCGGGGTCATCCTCGCCGATGACCCCGGTGAATTCGGCAACGTCACTTACTGCGCCGACATCACCAGCGGCGACCTCCTGCCGGAGTTCCCCACCGACTGACAGCGCGTCGAATGCCACGCCATCGGACAGCCTGATGGCCTTCGCCCCGGCATAGTCCTGCCAGCGGCGAACGATCACATCGACGTACTTCGGATCAAGTTCGATCAGCCGCGCCTTGCGGCCCGACTTATGCGCCGCGATCATCGTGGTGCCCGACCCACCGAATGGATCCAGCACCACGTCGCCCGGCCGGCTCGAATTGCGGATCGCCCGTTCCACCAGTTCCACCGGCTTCATGGTCGGGTGCAGATCGTTCTTCTGCGGCTTCTTGATCTGCCAGACATCGCCCTGGTCACGGTCGCCGCACCAGTGACGATCGGCGCCCTCGGGCCAGCCGTAGAGAATCGGTTCGTACTGACGCTGATAGTCGGCACGCCCCAGGGTGAAAGTATTCTTAGCCCAGATGACAAAGGTTGACCAGTGGCCGCCCGCCGCACGGAACGCTGCCTGCAATCGGTCGAGTTCGCTCGACGACATGGCCACGTAGATGCCGCCCTGGCAATGCGCCACGGTGGGTGTCAGTGCCGCCAGCAGGAAATCGTAGAACCCGTCGCCCAGGTTGTCGTTGAGGATCGCGCGATCCTTGCCGCGCATCTTGTCCTTGGCCGAGTTGGCGTAATTGACGTTGTACGGCGGATCCGTAAATACCATGTCGGCGATCTCGTCGCCCAGTAAAGCTGCGTAGGCATCGGCATCAGTCGAGTCCCCGCAGAGCACGCGGTGCTCCCCGCAGAGCCAGACATCGCCAGCCCTGGATACAACGGGGCCAGTGTCTTCCGGAACGGCATCCTCGTCGGTATCGCCTTCGGTGGTCGTTTCCTCACCGGCGAGCAGGTCGGCCAGGGCATCGGCATCGAAGCCGGTCAGGGACAGGTCGAAGTTGTCATCCTGCAGTGCGGCCAGTTCGACCTGGAGCATGGCATCGTCCCAGCCGGCGTTTTCGGCAATCCGGTTATCCGCGATTACTAGGGCGCGACGCTGCGTCGGTGTCAGGTGATCAAGGATCACAACTGGCACGACAGCGATGCCAAGTTTCTGGGCCGCAGCCAGACGGCCATGCCCGGCCACGATAATGCCATCGCCACCGGCCAGGATCGGATTGGTGAATCCGAACTCGGCAATCGACGCAGCGATCTGTGCCACTTGCGCATCCGAGTGCGTCCGGGCGTTGCGGGCATAGGGCACCAGCTTGGCCGTCGGCCACTGCTCGATCTTGTCGGCCAGCCAGGAAATCGTCATGCGGGTGCTCCCAATCGTTCTGCGGCAACTGCACCAAAGGTCTGCCCAGTGGTCACCAGCGTGACCGGCACCTCCGGGAAATTCTGCTGGAAACGTTTGATGGTCACATCAACATACTCGGGCGCAATCTCGGTGGCCCGCACTACGCGGCCAGTGCGTTGCGCAGCAAGCAGCGTGGTGCCTGATCCGCAGAATGGTTCGAACACGATGTCGCCATCGTCGGTGTAGGTTTCCAGAATGTGCTCTGGCAAGGCCACCGGGAATACCGCCGGGTGATCGATTTCCTGTCCGATCTTGCCCTTGTGCCGCATGATGCGAATCACGGAATCGGGAATCTTGGTGTCCTGCGTGGGCGTGCCGGCAGCTGTCCAGCCACCGATCGTTCCATCTTTTTTGCGCATGGCCGTGGAACTGCCGTCCTTGCGCAGATGGGTTTCCTGACCGGCGAACTTGCAGGGCATGATCTTGTTGGCCTGCCGTGCCTGGCGGTTGAAGTGGAAGACAAACTCGAACGAAGGTGCCAGCCGACCATTCCAGTCGCCGGGCAATCCCGGCCCCTGGTCCCAGACGTACCAGGCAAAACGTCGCCAGCCCTGGGTACGCATCCAGTCGAGCCAAGCATCCCAGTACAGGATGACCTCGTTGTCGCGGTGGATCAGCCCGAGATTGACCAGCACCTGGCCGTTCGGAGCCATCGGCAGGTTGGAGAAAACGCCGCGCATCAGGGCATCCCAATCAATGATGGTGTTGGTGTAGTCCCGTTGATTGCCATAGGGCGGAGAGGTGAAGCACAGCGCAGCCTTGTCGCCGGCCATCAAAGCAGCGATCACGGCGGCATCGGCGGCATCACCGCAGATCACGCGATGCGCACCCAGTTGCCAGACGTCGCCGGGACTCGATACCGGATTGACCGGCGTATCGGGTACCTCGTCGGCAGCATCGTCGGAATCAGCCGAGGACTCCTCGGCCGTTCCTTCCCCGCCATCCACCAGTAAGTCTTCAATTTCCTCGTTGGAGAATCCGGTCAGCATCAGGTCGTAACCCGCCTCGGACAACTCGGCCAGTTCCAGCGCCAGCATCTCTTCATCCCATCCCGCATCGAGTGCCAGGCGGTTGTCAGCGATCACGTAGGCGCGCTTCTGTGCCGGCGAAAGGTGACCGAGTTCGATGACCGGCACCTCGGACAGGCCGAGCTTGCGCGCAGCTGCCAGGCGACCGTGGCCGGCAATGATTCCGTGGCTACCATCCACCAGGACCGGGTTGGTCCAGCCAAACTCGACGATGCTGGCCGCTAGCTTGGCGATCTGCGCATCGGAATGCGTGCGCGGATTGCGGGCGAACGGGATCAGCGTCTCGACCTTCCGGTACTCGACGCGCAGGTTTTCGGTCATATGAATGCAAAAACCCGCCACAGTGGGCGGGTCGTAGATTGGGTGGTAACTCGGTTCAGGTGGTAACCGGGGTGGTAACTGGTAACCTTGTTTTGCGGTCTGACGCTATCGAAATGCCGGGCTGTCGCCTCCCGCATGGGTTTTTGACAGGAAGGACCCGTCGAATTTTCTGACTGAGAGCGATGTAGCTTCACACCCACACCGCTCGCCAGATCATAGCTGTCATGCTATCCAAAATCAGGGGTAGATGTTGCATGCCCAAAAACCGCTGATTGCCGTTGATTGCAGCGCTTACACGCCTATTGACGCCAAACCACGTCAAAACACTACCGCGCGATGAGCCTGCTCGTTGAGTCGTTCAGCAACGATCTGCAGTGCCCGTTGCCACCGTCTCCACGCCGTCGTCCGCTCACAACCAAAGCGACGACAGATGACTTTCCACTCGTATTGCTTGGCCCGCATCCAGACAAGGTGTCGCTGCTCCACCTCGAGCCATTGCACCCACTGCATCGTCTCCATCATTCGATCGATGGCCTGCGGGGTGGGCGGCAAGGGTCGGTAGACGTGCTCGTCATCGGGGCAGGACTCCCATACCTCCCGAGCGAAGGCAGGCCAGACATTGAAGTAGCCCTGCACCCTGACGCGAGGCAGTCGCCGTCCGGTCTCTGCCGCCTCGGAAAAGCGGGCTGCCACATCCTCCATTGTCCATTCAACCATGGCGTTTCCCTCCGTACAGGCGTTCACCGATCCGTCGCACGAACTCCCGCTCGACGAAGTCCAGACGGTCGTCCTGCTCGGACACCACGAGGATGTGCTGGTCACGCCAGCCGGTCTGCTTGATGGTTTCCAGGTCGGTGGTCTGCGGTTGCAGGCGACCGAGCGGGCAGCGGTATTGCTGTGCTGGGATCTTCACGTCACACCTCCTGCGTCTCGATGGCCCAGTGCAGCAATGCCAGGGCATCGGCTTCGTTGTCGTCCTTGGGATCGTGACCACGTGACAGTGCAGCTGCGATCATCTCGTCCTTGCCGGCATTGCCTTTGCCGGTCGCGTGCTTCTTGATCGTGCCGACTGGCACGCCTTGGTACGGGATGTTGTGATGCTCACACCAGGCGGTGAGGTGGCCCATGAAGCCACCGTAGGCGTGCGCGGCATCGACGCCTGCGTGACGCCGTACCTCTTCGAAGTACACCGCGTTGATGGAGTGGCTGGCCGACAGCAGTTCGTTGAGCCAGCGCTTGAATCTGAGGAAACGCATCCCGCCACCCTCGAAGCGCTGTGGCTTGAAGCATTGCGTGCCGCTGAGGATGCTGCCGTCCATGTGGTGCAGTGCCCACCCGGTATTCGTGCCCAGATCGAGGGCCAGGATCGTCGTATTCATGTGTTCAGTCCTTTCTTGCACTTGGTCTGACGCAGCCGACACGGTTTGTCGAAACATTCCATGAGGCGCGCACGCGCACACGTGTGGTGAGTTACGTGAAAGAGCGTCGGCTGCGTCAGACGGATGGTTTTTCATGAGCGTCAGTTATCTGCGTAAGGGGTGTAAGCGGGCGTGGGTGGGTTCTTGAGACCAATCCCCTGAAATCCCCGCACACCCATGCTGTTGCGCCATTTCTCAACTCCGCGTGTGATGAGCAGATCGGAAAAACGCCGCTGCGACCCGCTGAACTCGCCCGCCGCTTCCGACCATTGCTTCCAGTCGGTGAACAGTTCGGCGGTCAGCGACTTGGCGTTGGGCTCGCGCACGCAGCACTCATCCAGCCAGCGGCCCAGTGCATCCTCGGCTTCGAAGTACTCCTCGGTTGCCTCTACCACCCGCTGGGGAGGATCGAGCCGCCCCAGACGTTGCCAGTCGAGGCAGCCCTGCACCGCCCAGGCCAATATGCCGTCACGCTCGGCCAGCAATTTCTGCTGCAGATGCTTGTCGCGACGCTCGGGCGGCACGGTGATCGTGAACGGAATCAGATGCAGTCGCCGCTTCATCGCCTCGTCAATGTTGCGAATGGCCGGCTTGTGGTTGCCCGCCACGAACAACTTGAACTGCGGGAAAAACTCGAAGAAGTCCTGGCGCATAAAACGCGCGGAGATCTTGTCGCCCCCGGTCAGGTTCTTGACCTTCGATTCGGCCCAGCGTCGCCCCTGCTCGGTTTCGATGGCTGCCACGAAGCGTGCGCCGCGCAACCCGGCCATATCGGTCGGATGCCGGTCGGTGCGCGTCTCCATGAAGGTGTCCATCGGCGCGTTGGTCGCGTAGTCCCCAAGGATGGTGGCCAGCGTGTTCACGAACACCGACTTGCCGTTCGCGCCCGTGCCGTACAGAAAGAACAGCGCATGCTCTCGCGTCGAGCCGGTGAGGGCGTAACCGACCATTCGCTGCAAGTAGCTCTGCAACTCTTTGTCACCACCCGTGACCTCGTCGAGAAATTGACGCCAGATCGGGCAGTCACCCCCGGGCGTGGCCGTGGTGATTTTCGTCATCCGGTCAGCACGGTCGTGTGGACGCTGTCTGCCGGTCTTGAGATCGACCACACCGCCCGGGGTGTTGAGCAACCACGGGTCGGCATCCCATTCCTCGGTGGTGGCAGCATGTCTGCGGTCCGCGCGTGACAGCCGCTCGACGCCACCGACCGTACTTGCGCTGGCGAGCTTGGCCGCCACTTTGGGATTCTCGGCACGCACGGCGGCATGCCGGCAAACGCTGCGGATCAGATCGGTGGCAGCCAGCGTGTCCTCGGTGCGCCAGCGATTGCCGTCCCACACCAGCCAACGGCCCCAGGTCGCCACGTAGCGCCAGTCGCGGTGATAGCGCCGGGTGAAGGCCAGCGCCAGCGCATCCTCCGTACCCCAGACCGACTCGTCGCTGCTGGCCACAGGATCGGCATCCACGGTGATGTCGTGCATCTGCAGGCGCGGGCCATGCGCGAGAAATGCCGCAACGTCAAAGCCCTCGGCGATGGCGTCGGCCGCATCCCATCCTTCAGCCGCTTCCTCGGGCGGGTACAGGATGTGGCAGGTTTTCGCGCCCGCCGACAAGATGGCCTGCGCTGCCTGCGTCGCATAGTCCCAGCCCGGCTTGTCGCGGTCAGGCCAGATCAGCACCGACTTGCCGGCCAACGGCGACCAGTCGGTTTTCTCGACCGGGGCATTCGCACCGTGCATCGCCGTCGTGGCAGTGACCCCCGCGTCGATGAGCGCCTGGGCGCATTTCTCGCCTTCGACCAGCACGACCTGACTGGCCGAGGCCAGGCCCGGCTGGTTGTAAAGCGGACGCGGATCGGGCGGTGTCATCTTTCGGCGTTTGGCATCCCACGGACGAAACTCCTTCTTTCGTCCGGGCGGGTCGTAGCGGTAGACCACCGCGATCAGGTTGCCGGCTGCATCGTGGTAATCCCACTTTGCGGTGGCCGGGCCAAGGTCATCGACGGGTGGTTCCTTCTTCGCCTTGCGGGTGGGCGTCGGTGGTGCTTGCCCAAGCAGATCTGCCGCGTGCTGAAGTACACGCGGAAAATCTGTCTGCACATTGGCACCCAAGTGGGCCGCGATGAGATCGAAGATGTCACCGCCGTCACCGGTTGCACGATCGGTCCACAGCCCGGTCTTCTCACCATCGAGGACAACCTCGAGGCTATCGCCGGGGCTGCCAAGCACATCGCCGATGAGAAATTTCCCTTTGCGCTTCTTACCCGCAGGGAACAGTGTGGCCAGGACCGATTCCAATCGAGCGACGAGATCGGTCCGTAACGACTCACGGGTTACCCCACTGTCCTGTGGCAACTCAGCAGGGGCATCGTTGAAATCAAGCATTCGACGCGCCCCCCTGTGCCAGCATCCAGGCTTCCAGCTCCTGCAATTTGAAGCGCACGAGTTTGCCGACCCGGTAATGCGGTATGCCAAGCCGCTGACGCTCCTTGGGATGAGTGAGCAAGTACCTCGGCAGATTCAAGCAATGAGCCGCCTCGCTTGCATCAACTAAGCACTCACCCAGCACATCGGTGATGGATGAAGGGTTCATGGTGTATTCCTCCAGCACCGGTCCTGCCATGCGCACATCCGGCACTCAAAGTGGGTGGATTCGAGAAAGCTGCGTGGTAGCAACTCGCCGGCATCCGTGGCCGAAATCACCTTCAGCGCGCGGTCGGACATACGCTGGGCCAGTGCCGCATCGAACGGCACCAGCTCGGTGTAAATCTCCATGGTGTCGGCATTGATCGCCGTGAAGATTGCCGGCTGTTCATGCAACTCCAGATAGGCCTGGTAGATCGCTACCTGCGCGGCGTAGACTGGCTTGGCCACGGCCAGCCGGTTTTTTTCCAGGTCACGCCAGGACTTCGAGCCGAGGCACTTGCATTCCCAGAGAGCTGGGTAAGCAAAGCCCTCGGGGCCATCGACGATGACGCCATCGATGTGCCCCTGCAGGCGTCCGCCGACCGCCGAGAAACCGAACTGATCGCCACTGGGTTTACGGGTGCGCAGATCGAACCCGGCTGCCCGCAACCACTCGAGCATGCAGTCTTCCATTACATGGCCACGCTCGAAAATGCGTAACAAGCGCCCATCATGGTCACGGCCATGATCGACCGGCGCCTTGGCAAACTCGTACTGCAGGGCTCGTTCGCATGACGCTCCGAGACGTGAAGCACCCAGGTACTCACGCTGCGTCTCAGCGGATCGCACGCGCTGCATCCCGGCATCGACCAAGGCGGCGATCTGTCCAGAAATGCTGGAAGAGGAGTTGAAGTCCATCATGACTTGCCTCCCTTCCCGTCTTCCCAGGGCAGGTCATCCTCCAGATCGGCGAACGGACTCGCCAGCGGATCGGGTGTAGGCGGCATGCCCCGCACTGGTGGGAATTTTGTCGCCTCGTGGTGCACGACCATCGCATCGGTGTAGCAGGTCACGATGGCATCGATCACGCGCAGCGCCTCCGCTTCGGAGTAGTCGCCGAGCGGCTTGGTGAATCCGATCGCGCCTGCTGCCTCGCCGAACGCTTTGAGACAACTGCGCATGGCCGCCAACTCGACATCAGACGGATCGATCATGACGACCTCCCTGATGTCCTTGCCGCCATCCTTGACGCGCAGCCAGTTGCCATACAGTGCGTGAAACGCGTCCTGGCAGCGCCGGGAGCAGAACACCCAGTCGACGGGGTAGCGACGAGGGTTGCCGACGCGATGCTGGTTGTCGGAATAGCCGAAGCCCCTGGCCTGTCGTTTGCAGACCCAACACTTTCCGCTCATACATGACCGCCTCCCGGCTGCATTCCACGCCGGGCACGGACGACATGCTCAGCGCAGAAGGCATCCAACTCGACATAGTCGTTCCGAATAGTGGTCGTGCCGATACGCACACCTTTCGGATGGCGGCAGCGAGCGATACGCAAGCCGCCAATGTCGCTGGCACTGGTTGGATCGAGATGGTGGCAATTGCCACAACGTTTTCCGTTCATGCCCACGCTCCTACTGTGCCCAGGCTGGCTTGCCCGTGGCAGCCGGACGCTGAGGAGTCGCATGGGACGGAGTCGCCTGCGCTGACGCTGCGGAACTGCCGCCGGTCGGCACCTTGGGCGCCATTCCCATCAGCGCCGCGTAGTCCTTGTGATCGGGTTCGACGGCTAGCTTGACCACGTTGCGGTTCTCGCCCTTGGCGTCCTTCTCGACATCCACGCGGGCCAGAAACTCGATGCCATCCAAGTCGGCGAAGCCGTTGATGCGCCGGGCAGTGGCGGCTTGGGGTGAGTTGTCCTGAGGCGAGACATTGCGAGCGGAATTGAGGATGCCGCGAATCATGCTGCGGCCCATCTGACCCCAGGCTGGCCCTTTCCGGGATTGCAGGCCGATGTTCGACCACATCTTGCGTTTGGCAAACGGGCCTTCCAGCACGACGAATTCGCAGGCGAGGTAGACGCTGCCGGTGTCGAAGCTCTCGGTGGCATAACCCCCGGTCCAACCCTGGGCAGGATCGTCGTGACCGCCCGGCTTGATCGTCATGCGCACCTTGACGAGCGCGCCCTTGGGGATGAGATCGAAACCCTGTTGCTGTTCTGCATCGTTGAAGTCCTGCCATGTGTTCTGGTTCATGTGTTTCTCCTTGAATTGGGTAAATGCGATGGATTGGCCTGCGGCCTCAGTTGCTCTGGGTGCCGAGGCATTTCTGGATGAGCTTGCCGAGATCCGGCTCCTCGATAGCGTCGAGGCGGCCACTACGGTCCTTGCTCGGGTAGCCGAAGGTGTTGTCGGCTCGGGTGACAAACCCCCGGTAGGTCGTGCCGTCGTCGGCCTTGAGAATGG
Organism: Nitrosomonadales bacterium; assembly: GCA_016716325.1. Classification (NCBI taxonomy): domain Bacteria; kingdom Pseudomonadati; phylum Pseudomonadota; class Betaproteobacteria; order Nitrosomonadales; species Nitrosomonadales bacterium. Next base: position 1,248,732 of record JADJWO010000001.1, on the reverse strand, counting down.
CCAGGGTCACGACCTCATCAAGGACACCCGGTAACTCCAGTGCGGTCTTGCTGCCTTCCAGTTGCAGCTGGTAGTAGCGCCGGTTGAAGTCATCGGTCTTCTCCTCGAGGATGGCGACGTAGATGACGTGTTTGTCCCGGACGTGTTGCAGGTGCGTGAGCGCCGTGATCATTTCCTGGCCCAGCAGGCCGTAAGCGCCACGACTATCCGGTTTGCCGTTCTTCTCGCTGAAGGCCTGCGGCTGGGTCTTGCACCAGGCGAAGCACAAGCGCGAGAGCACGGTCAGGCTGTCGACGAAATAGGTGTCGTATTTGGCCAGTTGTGCCGGGTCGCCATACCGGGTGCAGACATGCTCGAAGTGAGCCTGCGAAAACGCCTGTTCAGCGGTGGCGGTCGGCATGGGGCCGGCGAGGAACACCACAAGATCGCGGAACTCTTGCCAAGTGCGCGGCCGCACGGTGTCACCCGGCCAGTCGCGCACCGAGAGATCACCAGCCTCGAGATCAACGAACAGTGTGGAATCGGCCGGCAGGGTCTTGAGTTGGGTGGTCTTGCCGACGCCGGGAAAACCAACCAGGCCGACCTTGGCGCTATGCCGCTCGCGCATCCGTTCGTCGGCTGAAATGATGGGTAGAGACATTACGCGGCCTCCTTGAGCAGATCGGCGACTTCAGGCCGCCAGAGGATCTGGTAGCCGGAGTGCCCGTTGCGGGAGTACGGCAACGCTTCGCCCCATGCCTGGCCGGCATCGGTCAGTTCCCACTCATCTCGGTCGTTGCGACTCTGGAAACCCAGAGCCGACAGCCTGAGGTTGACCGCCCTGGCAGAAAGACCGATTTGCTCACCGAGCTTTGTCGGGTTCACTGCCGCCAGTGGATCGTTGCAGGCAGGCAATGCACGGCGCATGGTCTCCACCGACAGACCTGTGTTCTCCTGGATGCAGGTGAGCGTTGCCGCCATGGCGATGCCTTGCTTGACACCGGGCACCTTGGCCACCGCCTCGCCGATCATCAGGATGGCGGTGACGCGGTCCTGGGTGGGCGCCGGCAATGCAGCCACGGAGCCAGGCACGGCATAGGAACCAGTCTTGCGGATTGAGGGCAGCACCTCATGGGTCACCCAGCGCTTGAAGCGCTTGGCTTCGGGCTTACGGCTGCCGAGCACCAGGTTGAAGAGACCGGACTCGTTGACCACGGTCATTTCCTGCTGCCCGCCAGGGGTGTGAATTGAACTCACATCCTTCTCGTCGTCGTCCAGGCGCTCAAGCGCCTTGCGATCGAGGTTCAGAGTGGACAGCAGGTCGGCAGCGACGAACCTCGGCTCGCCGTCCTGGCCAATGACAACACGCACATCATGCGACTCGAAGTCGAAAGCGACGATCTGGTTCATTTCGTCACCTCCACCGCGACTGCGCCCACCGTGTCAGAGCCGAGACAGCCATTCTCACGGGCCATTGTGTAGAGGCTGTCGAGCGCACTGCGGCGGCGGTGGATGCTCGCGCTCTCGGCATTGAGGGTCTGGATGGCGAAGGCCACTTCATCGAGAGTGGCGTCGAGCAGGGGCTTCTCCACCAAATTGCCGTAGCGATCCTGATAGCGAATCGTGGCGGTCAGGTGTTCGCCGGTATAGGCGCCGAGCTTGGCTTGCAGGGATTGATGCAGGGTTGGGGTTTTCATTCGTGATCCTCCTGGACTAAGGCAATTCGGTAGCTGGTTTTGCCGGGTTTGACGGTGCGGGCCTTGGCGAACGTCTCCTTGAGGGTCGAAGGCCAAGCGTTGAAGCGGGTCTCGGAAATCGAGTAGTCGGTGTCGATGTAGTCGCCGACCTTGTCGCCGGCAGCGGCGATACGCTGTGCGATCTCGGCCAGTTGCGACTGATCCCAGACGACCTTTTTGGGCACGTCGACCGTGATGCGCAGCGGCCCATCAGAGAGATGGCAAACGCCGAAGTCCTTGCCGGATGCCTGTCTCACTGCCACGGCCTGCTCGGCGTAGCGCTGGTCGAGCGCAGCATGGAAGCGATCGAGCACACCCTTGACCAAGGACTGCAGGGTCAGCAGATTGGTGTGTGCCTCTTGCATCTGTGCTGGCGGCAGCGCGGCGATCTGAGCAACGCTCATTTCGGCCAACGGCATGGCCTGCTCGATGTCGACAGGGGAAGTGTTGGAAGTCATCATGCTTGCCCTCCTGACTTCGCCACGCGCTCGGAGGTCGAGTCGTGCAGCGCGCTATATTCGAAGTCGATGACGGCTTCGAGGGGATAGCTGACTCTTTTCGACAACTTGAGGTAGCGAGGTCCGCGACCTTCGCTGCGCCAGCGCTGCAAAGTTTTGGGGCTGAGACCCCAACGCTGTGCAAGCTCGTTTTCGTTCAGGACCCGGCGGTCGCCAGGTGCCAGGCTGTTGATCGCCGGGTGGGACGACCGAGGGATGTTGCTTGCCGGTGTCGGCATATAAACCTCCAATGACGTTGTTGAGGAAGAGATGTCATTGGAAAATTTCGGTGGCGAACATAAGAGGGACGGAATGGCGAACCACGAGGAAACTTCTGGTTCGCCATTGCCCGGGGCACAGAAGCAAAAACGGCGAGCGCAGGGCTCGCCGTCGAGGCAGGTGTCTCGGCATCAGTGGTTCAGTTCGCGAACCCCAGCGCTTTGCGTTGCTCGCCCCAATCACGTGGCAGTTGGTCACGGCGACCACGCAAGGTGTGAAGATTCAGGTCACGTGGCTGGCGGCCGTCAAGGACGGACTCGATGATGTCCGGTGCCAGCGTGGTCAAGCGCAAAACTTCCGCCACCCAACCAGGCTCGAGCTTCAACGATCGGGCCAAGTCATTCGCGGTGGGATAGCGCCCCTCATCGAGCAATCGCTGCCAGTAGAAGGCTTTGCCCAACATCCTGATCATCGGCAGATCGTGGCCACCGGCACCCAGCACCGAGTCATCACCGGTCGGCGGAATCATGACCTTGCGATTCTGCTTGCGGCGGATGGTGAGCGGCACCACCGTCACCCGCTGTTGGCCAGTGGTGTAGTTGCGGGCATCGCCGCCGATGTCGATACGGACGCTGCGCAGTCGGGGATTGTCAGCTCTCATGGTTGGTTTGGCCGTAGTTCTCATGCGTAAGACTCCTCCGGGGATTCCTTCATTTCCTCGACCAGAGGATGCCGTGCAATGTCCGCCCCCAGGCCGATCCACCCATCCTCGCGCCAAAGGATGTCCAACCCTTGCCCGTGCACTTGGATGCGCTCGATCAAAAGCTGCGTGATACGTTGCTGCTCAATCGGGAAAAGTTGCTCCCACACTGCGCCGATTCGCTGCATCGCGATCAGCACATGCGCTTCGTCAAGATCTGCGCCGGCAGGATGCCTCTGGCAAGCACGCCAGGTGGCGACGAGCATCTCCGGCGAGCGGAGCGCCAGGTGAATTTGTTCGAGGACTGCAGTCTCGATCTCGGCAGCTGGGAGGGCCCCGATATCTTCCGTACCGGGCTGCAATGTGGCCCCGGCATTGCGCCGCTTGTGCAGGTAGGGCACGTAATAGCGGTAGAGCCGTCCGTTTTTCTTCTTGGTGAAATGGTGAATCATGCGCTGCCCATCGGGTGCAAACAGCAGACCAGCCAGCAATGCTGGGTGTTCGGTGCGATGCTCGCGCGGGCCCTGCTTCCGCCGTTCGATGAAAGCGTGGACGGCATTCCAGAGCTCTGAAGAAACGATCGCTTGGTGCTGCCCCGGATAACTCTCGCCCTTGTGCACCATCTCGCCAAGGTAGATGCGGTTGCGCAGCATGGCGAACAAGTATTGCTGATCGATCGGGCGACCAGGGCGATGCAGGCCACCCTGCGTGACCCAGGACTTCGTGGTCTGGCCTTCGATGGCAAGCTCACGGACAAGCTGCGCCGCAGAACCATGCTCGGCATATCGGCAGAAGATGCCGCGCACCAGCTCGGCTTCGGCGGCATTGACGATCAGCTTTCGCTCGACGACGTCGTAGCCGAGTGGTGGCATACCGCCCATCCACATGCCTCTGGCCTTGCTCGCGGCGATCTTGTCGCGGATGCGCTCGCCGGTGACCTCGCGCTCGAACTGCGCGAAGGACAGCAGGATGTTGAGTGTGAGCCGCCCCATGGAGGTGGTGGTATTGAACTGCTGGGTGACAGAGACGAACGACACCCCGTTGCGGTCGAACACGTCGACCAGTTTGGCAAAGTCTGACAAGGCTCGGGTTAAGCGATCGATTTTGTACACCACGACAATATCGACCTCGCCGGCCTCGATATCGGCCATGAGGCGTTTGAGGCCGGGACGATCCAAGTTGCCGCCGGAGTAGCCACCGTCGTCATAGCCATCACCAACAGCAACCCATCCTTCGTGACGCTGGCTGGCGACAAATGCCAAGCCGGCATCCCGCTGCGCTTCCAGGCTGTTGTACTCCTGGTCCAGTCCTTCGTCGGTGGATTTGCGCGTATAGATGGCGCAGCGTTTTTTGGGGACGATAGGCTGCGAAGGCGTCGCCATGGTGCGGTTCGCTCTCATGGTGCCTCCTGCTTACTGCGCGTCTTGAGTCCGAAAAACAGCGGACCTGACCATGGGCATCCGGTGATCACCTTGGCCACCGCCGTCAGGCTCGTGAAACGCTGCCCCCGGTATTCGAAGTCGCGCACGCCGCGCACCAGAACATGGTGTTCGACATCATCATAGATGCGCGTCAGGATGGTGCCCGGCAGGAGGCGATCGGCTTCGCGCTGAAGATTCTTGGGCAGCACTCCGGTCTCGCCGATGCTCTCCAGCTTGCGCCGTACCGATACCTTGAGACCGCCGAAGATCCGCTCCTGGAGCTTGTAAGCCAGTCGGCTCTCCAGCCAGGTACGGTGATGGTGATTCGGTCGCTGATCGAAATGCTCGTCCCACAATGCCCAAATGCTGTCCATGGGCAACAGGGAAAGTTGTGCGATGCGGGCCGAGACTGTTGCTGTATCGGGCAGCGGTGCGTGTGTCGTCATGGGCGAACTCCTTCTTGCTGATTGGGGTTCGCATTCACGCGCTGTGGGTGGGAGAAGCCAAGACAAACCGGCTCTCTATGACCAGATTTATCTGGATCGTCTGACGATGAATTTCTGGCGCGCAGTCGCAGCAATGCTGCAGAGAGCAAGTCGGCGATTTCTTCGTGCGCGTGTCGGGGGATTGGTTTGCCCCTGTCGATGGAGATGAGTTCGATGTCGTGCATGATGGCAAGCGTTCCATAAGGTAACGCTGCTCATGCTATGTACGAGTGCCACTCCGGGTAACGCGTTTTAGCGGGAGTGCGCGGAACAATGCACCAGGGAACCGCGAACAAGCCCTTGGCTAGGCCTTCTTGGATCGATACCAGGCAGCACGCTGACCATCTACTTCGCGATACCGAAGATCAAAAAGACGAGACTCGTGCACCACCTGCCGCCAACTGCTGCATCCATACTTTGGGGGAAGTTGTTCGGGGTGGCGCTCGACGATCCACCTTCCAGCCATGGCGACTGGGGTCCATCCCTCAACAGCTAATTCACTCGCTGCTTCCCGAAGCGCTCGCACAATGCCGGAAGCAGGCCAATCTACTGAGCCATCCGGGGCGATGCCATTAACCACAAGATCGTGAAATACGTCTGACTGGACGAACTCCGCCGCCAACTGCCGTGCCTGATCCATGTGCTCCGCCCAGCCACGAAGTTGCTCGAAGTGCTGGTCGATGCGGCTGTAGGCAACTATCAACGCGTCGTGCGCTCCACGGCACCCGTCAAGACTCCAAAGGTCGTGCTGATCGATGAAGTGGTGCACCAGGTTGTTTCGCAGCAAAACCAGTTCCTTCAGATCGTTCTCTGTCCGCACATAATCTTCGGCGGAAAGACTCAGATGCATTCGCATCCCAAATGAAATGACGTCCTCGGGCGCATCTGCCGAGACTTCGGCAGGAGTGTCGCCTTCATCGGTGACGACATACGATCCGATAAGTTGGCCAACCAGTGTGCCAAGCGTTTTGCTGGCGGTGTCGGCGATGCGCGCCGCGCGGATTGACTCCAGGGCATGGGCGGGCCCTGCGATCTCGTGGTGCGCGACGATGGCCTTGATCAGGCGCTCGTATTGTTGCAGCCGAAGCAGACAGCGGCCCAACAATCGCTGAACTTCATGCTGCAGCGTCGGCAGTGTGCCGTCTGTGGGTAGCGTCGTCATGTCATCGATCAGTCACGTTTTACCGAACCGGCAACTGGCCGTTCGAGACGAACTGGTCGTAACTGTCGAAGCTATCGCCATCCTGCCATGATTTATCCCACGGTCGTGGCTCAGCCGATTCCAGCAGCAACAAGCTGAGCACCCGATCGCGCTCGCTGTAGGTATGCTTGAACTCCGTCAGCTTCATGTACGGCGCCTCCTCAGCACACCAGACGGCAGCCGACAAAGTGATGCCTTCCCATTCCTGTGCCACCGAGGTATCGGCAGCCACGGTATTCGGTAACGGCTCCTGCGGGTCGTCTGTTCTCCGAACTCTCGCACGCGTCATGACCGCCGCCCTGCTGCGCGACTCGTAGTCCAGATAACCGTTGTCCCAACAAACCAGGATTGCGCGCTGACTCGTGTGCTGGATAAAGCGGATGCACAAGGCTTCGAACGACACGTCGAATTGCTTCGCCAGACCACTCAGCAGATGCAGGTCGACATGCGAGCCATTGATGCATTTGCCGAACACGTCTCCCGGCATCAGGAGATTGCTGGCAAAGACGTTGGCCTCGCGTTCGATCACCGCCATGGTGTCCGAGCCGGAGTAGACGCTGGATTTGTCGCAGTTGAAGCCGCCTTCGGGCGGTTGAGCGCGATGCAGCACGAAATGCCCAAGCTCGTGGGCGATGGTAAAGCGCCGTCGCTCCTGCCTGGCAGAACCGTTGTAGAAAATGCCCCACTCGGCAGCATCGTCTGGATTACGAACCAGCGCACCCTCGCAGCCAGACCACGGCGCAGGCGCCGGCGGCTTTATCTCCTTGACGCCCTTGCCATAGGGCGTTGAGGGAAGCATCTGCCTGATCAAGTCGAGATCGGTAACCAGAGGCATCTCACCGCCAAGGTAGGCGCGCATCCATTTGATGATGTTGTACGCGGCCTTGGGCGGCGTGAGTACCTCCGCAGTCACTTCTTGTCTCCGTCCTTGCGCGAGCCGAACATCACTTCCAGCGCCTGCCGGTAACGCCGCTTCTCCTCCTCCGGCATGCCGACATACTCGCGGAAGAAAACGACGTCATCGGGCGTGGCATCAGGTGCTTCATCAACGGGCTCTCCCATGAGATCACCCATCGTTACGCCCAATATCTTCGCAATGGCCTGGATCCGTTCGGCGGACGGCCGCTGCCCCGGTTTTTTCTCCAGTTCCCAGATATAGGCCTTAGTACAGCCGACCGCGTCGGCCACCTGCTGCAAGGTCAGTCCTTTGGCCTCGCGCAGGCTTCGCAGGCGTATTCCGAACGCCGAACCCATAGCGATGCTCCTGTCTCGTCAATAAATCCTGATAGGACTGAAAGTATAGCTCTGTGATACATAAAAGCGCCAGATGTTCCTTGCTTGTTGACAAGCGTAATCGGGAGGAACAGAATTGCGCTGTATCACGCTACTTTACTATTGCGCGATATAAGTTTAGTAATCATAGTCGCCGGCCAGCGCTTCGAATTCCTCGTTCGCAAACCTCCGACGCCATTTCGGAAAGGACTACGAAGATGAAAAAGACTTGGGTCGAAGTGCTGCTCGAACTGCCGGTGGACGCCGGGCTGCGCGACTTTTTGACGGACAATGGGCTGACCATGCCCGCTGGGTTTACCTGGACCGATGCGCCAGAAACCTCGCAGGCGCTGGTGGAAGCCTTGCTCACTTGCCCTGATGTTACCGTGCGCGATCGGGTGGCGGCGAAACTCCGTGCCAGTGTTGAGTTGGGCGACGCCGCCGGCAAACAGGCGATGTTCCAGGTATCGACGGGCAATGCGGCTGCACTATCGGGATTGGTGGCATGCCAAAGCGACATGCACCGTTCGTTCTGGCTCTACGCGAAACACCCAGACTTGTTCGATCGCGCTGGCGACGTCGATCATTTCGAGCGTCACGGCGGGCAGGCCCAGCAGCACGATCTCGGCGTATGCCGCCGACCCAACACCTCAGAGCCGGCCATGACCGGGTTGCGCCAGGCCGTGTCGGCGTTCTATCAGCGCGAGATGCAATGCGGCGACCGGAGCAAAGCGTATGTCGTGGAACGCAGCCCTGGGGTTTTCTTGCTGAGCGTCCACGTCAAGGATCTGGCGATGCTGCAATTGGAGTTCGAGGGTGACGACCTCAAGCGGCGAGTCGGCAATCCGAACATCCACTCGGTGCTGGAGTATTCGATGGCCACGGGTGTGACTCGGACCCTGGTGCGGGGCGGCGTGAAATACCATCAGATGCTGCTCGATGCGTTCGCCGAGCATCTGCTGGGCGTAAAGGTCGATGCCCAGCGGATCAAACCGCCGACGCTGGACTTGTCCGTGTTGCGCCTCGGCTTCAACGTACCGGCCGCCCAGGCAGACGGATTTGATGTTCTGCAGGTGAAGTCGATCACCGTCCTCAGTCCTAGCTCGGCACTGAAGTTGGATTGCACGGCAATGGCCTCCAGCGAACAGCGTTGCGTGACGGATCTGCTGCAGGACGAGTTTCCCAACGAGAACCCGCTGAGCCGGGGCTGGTTGGTGACGGCCGCGCACATCAATCTCTACTATCCGCCCGAGCCTGGAAAGATGCGCCCCAAGGTCGTGACCATCGAGGTCACCCGCAAGGGACGGCTGAACCTCCACAAGTTCGATGCCGAGATGCAGGGACAGCTGGAAGGCTATCTGGTCACGTTGGGCATCCTGCAGCCGGGCCAGACGCTCTCAGCCCACGAGGCACCGCCGGACGTCGAGACCGCGAATCAGCAGCCGGTGTACGAGGAATAATCAGTGGCGAGCCACGATGCATGGGCGCTGGTGTGCCGTCTGTTTTCCGGCGGCACACCCTTGTCACACAGCACGTTATCACCCAGCGAGATTGCCGCATCCAGCACCCTAGGCAAGGCAGTGAAACCGGCAGTCCTGAATCAGACCCATACGCTATGCCCCTACTGCCAGCTGCATCGATGTCAGATATGGGGCGACGGGAAAGGTGGTCGCATTTGCCATTGTCCGGAGTGTGGCCAAGTCTCGGTACAAGCTGATGACCTGGCCGCACTGGAACTCGATCAAGAGTGGTTTCGGGCGAAGTTGCGGCTGGCCATGGATATCAATAGCCGGGATGGGATCATCGATCTCGGGGCCGACGTTTGGCATCTGGGTGACGCACGAAGCGCTCCGGTAGTGCTGGCGCGCAGCCTGATGAAGATCTGGCGCGAGCCGACGATCCTGGACCGGGTTCGGGTGAAGGATGGAAACATCCGCGTCATTGCACCTCGGCACAGGGAAGCGCGGGGAGAGCCACTTGGGCATGGCGTGCAGTGGTTGTCGCTGGAGGAAAGATTTGCTTTCTATGGGGGCGGGATCACCTACACCCCGGTGGCCGAGACAGCCGGCATGTCAGTGGTGGCTGACCCGACGACACCTGTCTTTGGTCCGTTCTCGGCAGATTTCCGGTGGGTCACGTTGGATAGCTGGTCGGATGGAGCCATCCACTGCACGCCGGGCCAGGCTGCCGTATTCAAGGCGCTATGGGAATTCAAGGGTGAATGGCGTCGAGGGGAGCAGGTAATGCTGCGCGCCAAACTCAACAGCACGAAGCCGAGTGACGTCTTCAAGGCGGCGCGATACGAGGGGCCTCGTCACGCCTACCAAACTCTCGTGGATACGCAGGAACGCGAAGGGCTGTATGCAATGCCGTGTGCGGCCAAGCGGTGAAGGGTATTCGTGACATGCACCGCCTATCCAAGTCAGCCGGAAAACCTTGTAAGCTGGCACGCACATAAGCTATTGCAACAAAGGTCAATGTGCGTGTGCCACGGCGAAAGAGTTGGTGGAGATTTTGAGAGAACAGAGGGCAAAAGAGAGTCGAACCGACTGCTCTGCGGCCCAGACCGTGCATACCCATGGCACACGCAGAATGGGCGCGAACCGCGCGTGGTTTGCGGGAAGTAGAAATGGAAACGCCCAACTGAGAACAGTTGGGCGCTAAATACTGGTGGCTCGGGGCGGAATCGAACCACCGACACGCGGATTTTCAATCCGCTGCTCTACCAACTGAGCTACCGAGCCATTTGCGCTCCGCCAACCATGATGCCGATGCAGCATGATTCGCGAAGCGGCGCATTATACCGATACCGCGCCAAATGACAAACCCCGCCGAAGCGGGGTTTGTCGATTTGCTGCAAAAACGGTCGATGATTTACATCATACCGTCCATGCCACCCATGCCGCCCATACCGCCGCCCGGCATCGCCGGCTTGTCTTCCGGCATCTCGGCGACCATGCAGTCGGTCGTCAGCATCAGGCCGGCGATGGAGGCCGCGTTCTGCAACGCGGTGCGGGTCACCTTGGTCGGATCGACCACGCCCATTGCCAGCATGTCGCCATACTCGCCGCTCGCGGCGTTGTAGCCGTAGCTGCCCTTGCCTTCGAGCACCTTGTTGACCACCACGGACGGTTCGTCGCCGGCGTTGTCAACGATGGAGCGCAGCGGCGATTCCATCGCGCGCAGCACGATGGTGATGCCGGCGTCCTGGTCGGTGTTGTCGCCCTTCAGCTTGGCAACCGCAGCCTTGGCACGCAGCAATGCCACGCCGCCGCCGGGAACGATGCCTTCTTCAACGGCTGCACGGGTCGCGTGCAATGCGTCTTCCACGCGTGCCTTCTTTTCCTTCATTTCGACTTCCGTCGCGGCGCCGACCTTGATCACCGCAACACCGCCGGCCAGCTTGGCCTTGCGCTCCTGCAGTTTCTCCTTGTCGTAGTCGCTGGAGGATTCGTCGATCTGCTTGTTGATCTGGGCGATACGGCCCTTGATCGCGTCTTCCTGTCCGGCGCCGTCGATGATGGTGGTGTTGTCTTTCGCCACTTCGATGCGCTTGGCCTGGCCCAGTTCTGCCAGAGTGACTTTTTCCAGTGTCAGGCCGACTTCTTCGGCGATCACAGTGCCACCGGTCAGGATGGCGATGTCTTCCAGCATGGCCTTGCGACGGTCACCGAAGCCGGGCGCCTTGACCGCAACGGTCTTCAGGATGCCGCGGATGTTGTTGACCACCAGCGTGGCCAGTGCTTCGCCTTCCACGTCTTCGGCAACGATCAGCAGCGGACGGCCTGCTTTGGCGACTTGTTCCAGTACCGGCAGCAGGTCGCGGATGTTGGAGATCTTCTTGTCGTGCAGCAGGATGTAGGGATTCTCCATCAGCGCCAGTTGGCGATCCTGGTTGTTGATGAAGTACGGGGACAGGTAACCGCGGTCGAACTGCATGCCCTCGACCACGTCCAGTTCGTCCTGCAGACCGGAGCCGTCCTCGATGGTGATGACGCCTTCCTTGCCGACCTTGTCCATCGCTTCGGCGATCTTCTCGCCGACGGTGGTGTCGGAGTTGGCGGAGATGGAACCGACCTGGGCGATCTCCTTGCTGGTGGTGCAGGGCTTGGAGATGTTCTTCAGTTCTTCGACCGCAGCGATCACTGCCTTGTCGATGCCGCGCTTCAGGTCCATCGGGTTCATGCCGGCGGCCACGAACTTCATGCCTTCCATCACGATGGATTGTGCCAGCACGGTTGCGGTGGTGGTGCCGTCACCGGCCACGTCGGAGGTCTTGGAAGCGACTTCCTTGACCATCTGCGCGCCCATGTTCTCGAATTTGTCCTTCAGTTCGATCTCTTTAGCGACAGATACGCCGTCTTTAGTGATGGTTGGCGATCCATAAGAGCGATCCAGCACTACGTTGCGGCCTTTCGGGCCCAATGTCACCTTGACCGCATCTGCCAGGATATTTACGCCAATTACCATCTTGTTGCGTGCTGCATCGTGGAATTTTACGTCTTTTGCTGCCATGTCTGTTCTCCTGAGTATCTCGTGTTATTAGGCTTCGACTACGCCGATGATGTCGTCTTCGCGCATGGTCATGTATTCCTGGCCGTCCATCTTGAAGTTCTGGCCGGCGTATTTGCCGAACAACACCTTGTCGCCGACCTTGACGCTCATCGGGCGCAACTTGCCGTCGTCGCCGATCTTGCCGTTGCCCACGGCGATGATTTCGCCCTGGTCAGGTTTTTCGGTGGCGGCATCGGGAATCACGATGCCGGATGCGGTCTTGCGCTCTTCTTCCATGCGCTTGACGATGACGCGATCGCTCAAAGGACGAATTTTCATACTTGATATCTCCTGAATCAGTAAGTTGAATGAAAGCGGGATACGGAGGTTTTGTGTGTCTGACCAGCCCATCGGCCGGTTTTGGCACTCTCCGCCTGCGACTGCTAATAATAGGGGCGACCCTGCCCGATTTCAAGAGCAGGGGGGATTTATTTTTGCGGGGGAAGGGCGACCTTGTTGTCGGTGCTGAACTGGTAGTCCTTGAAAATGTGCTCGGCGCTCAGTATCTGATAGGTGCCGTCGGCATTGCGGTGCGTCGTGTCCTTGAGGCGGTAGGTGTAATGGCCGCAGGTCCAGCAATTGTAATTGCGCATGTGGGTGCACAGGCAGGTCTTGTCCTTGACCGAGATCTTCTTCTCGCCGGGGTGCGCTTCCACTTCGCGGTAATACGCGTCGATGTAGGCGCAGTGGCCGTTGGCATCGAGCAGATAACCGTACGCCTCGCAATTCGGGCGGATGCCGGCGCCGATCGCCGGGCAACTCTTGATCATGCGCATCGGGTAGCCGGTCGGCGACAGCATGTTGACTTCGATGTCGTCCTCGCTGGCCTTGAAATATTCCTGCTGGACATCTTCCGGGATGCCACACTCCTGTGCGACGGTGAAACGGGTCGCCACCTGAATGGCGGCAGAGCCGGTTTCCAGATAACTGACCGCATCGCTGCCGGTGAAGATGCCGCCGGCCGGGATGACCGGGATGTCGAGATGCTCGTCCTTCAGGTATTGCTGGATCTCGACCGTGATGGTGCGCAGGTCGTATTGCGCCCAGTCCATGCCGAAACCCAGGTGGCCGCCGGCCAGCGGGCCTTCGACCACGATGTAATCGGGCAGGCGACCGAGCTTGGAATTCTTGCGCAGGAACAATTGCAGCGCGCGCACGGAGGAGACGATGATGCCGAGTTGCGCATCGCGGAAGCGCGGATGGTCTTCCATCAGCGCGAACGAGCCCAGATGCAGGCCGGCCGCCAGCGTGATGCCGTCGATCCCGGCATCCAGCGCGCCGCACAGGCGCACGCGCAGGGTCTCGCGCGGGGAGTTCATGGTGAGTTTTTCCATGCAGTTGATGAAGATCATGCCGTCGCCGCGCTTGGCTTCCATGGCGCGGCTGACATGCAGGCGGGTGGCCTCGGCAACCTGCCCGAGGTCGAATTGCACGACCGCCTTGTCGGTGTTCGCGACGTTGAATTTGTAATGTTTCTGTTTGTCCTTGACGAAGGAGGTCTTGTAGTGGCGGTCCGTCACGGTCGGCAGCATCGCGTCGGAGATGTGTCCGACCCCGCCCAGGCGTGCGGCTTCCAGAGCCAGTTCTGCGGTGGAGATGTCCACGCCCATGCCGCCGATCATGATCGGCACCAGCTCGCGCTTGCCAAGGCGCAGACGGAAATCGTCAACACGTTTCATTGCTACTGTTCCTCCTGCCGCTCTCTCGAAGGTGTTCAGGAAAGTCGGAAATTATCGTTATGCGGACATGCGAGGTGCGAAGGATGCCACAGATTGGGGGGATACGGAAAGCAACGCCGGAGGACAGGCAGGGAAATCAGCAGGTTGAAAGAAGCGTTGCATTGCGGGTCGAGGCATCTTCATTTGCCCAGCACGTCGTTCAGCGCATCGCGCAGATCGGCGAAGGCGAAGGGGTGGCGCGCTTCCAGCATCCGTGCCGGCAACACCCGCTGACCCTCCAGGATCAGGCAGGCGCGTTCGCCCATGCCCATCCTGACCAGCGAGGCCGGCGCGGCGAACGGCGCGGGGCGGTGCAGCGCCGCAGCCAGTGTCGCGGTGAACCCGGCGTTGGTGACCGGGTGCGGTGAGGTCATGTTGTACGGCCCGCCGGCATGCGGATCGTGCAGCAGACGCAGCAGCATCGCGACGTAGTCGTCGATGTGCACCCAGCTCATCCATTGCCGCCCGTCCCCGAGCCGCGCGCCCATGCCGAGCCTGAACGGCGGCAGGATGCGCGTCAGCAGGCCGCCGTCCTTGCTCAGGACCAGGCCGGTGCGCAACAGGCAGACGCGTACGCCGTAATCTTCCGCCGCGCGCGCGGCGGCTTCCCATGCGACGCACAGCCGGGCGGGAAAGTCGTCGCCTGCCATTTCGTTTTCATCCAGCCGGTCATCGCCGCGATTGCCGTAATAGCCGATCGCCGAACCGCTCAACAGCACGGCCGGTTTCCGTTCGGCGGTTGCGATATGGCGCGCCAGTGTCTCGGTGAGGGCGACGCGGCTGTCCCGCAGCACCTGCTTGCGCTGTGCCGTCCAGGAGGCATCCACGATGGGCTCGCCGGCCAGGTTGATGACGGCATCGAATGTCTGTCCGGGCTGCCATTCGTCCAGCGATCCGAGCGCATGGACGGAGCTGCCGCATTTCGCCGCGACCGTCTCCGGGCGGCGGCTCAGCACAGTCAGCTCATGGCCTTCCGCGAGGAGTGCAGGGCAAAGGCGGCGTCCGATCAGGCCTGTCCCGCCGGTGATCAAGATACGCATGGCAACCTCCTGTAAACGATTCCGATTCGTATATGTTACGCCGCAGACACTTGGTCGGCATTACCCAAACTCCGTTATGATTCTACGTATGACGGTCACCACCAATCCCGAACTCCTTGCACGCAGCCTGTCCGCCGTGTGGCATCCCTGTTCGCAGATGAAGCACTATGAAAGTTTTCCGCTGATTCCGGTCGCGCGCGGCGCGGGTGTGTGGCTGTACGATTTCGACGGCAGGCGCTACCTGGATGCGGTCAGTTCCTGGTGGGTGAACCTGTTCGGGCATTGCAACCCGCGTATCAATGCGGCCATCGCCGACCAACTCGGCAAGCTGGAACACGTGATGCTGGCCGGTTTCACCCACGAACCGGTGGTGCAGCTTTCGGAACGCTTGCGCGAACTGGCCCCGGCCGGACTGGGTCATTGCTTCTATGGTTCGGATGGCGCGTCGGCCACCGAGATCGCGTTGAAAATGAGCGCCCACTATTGGCGCAACAGCGGCCAGCCCGGCAAGACTAAATTCATCAGCCTGCAGAACAGCTACCACGGCGAGACGCTGGGCGCGTTGTCGGTGACCGATGTCGCGCTGTTCCGTGATGCCTACGGCGCACTGATCGCGCAACAGGCGACGGTGGCCAGCCCGGACTGGCGCAATGCGGAACCGGGCGAGACTGCGGAGCAGTTCGCGCTGCGCTGTGCCGACCTGCTGGAGGCGCATCTGCGGCGACATCACGCGCAGCTGGCCGCCTTCATCGTCGAACCGCTGGTGCAGGGCGCGGCCGGTATGGCGATGTATCACCCCGTTTATTTGAAGAGGGCGCGCGAACTGTGCTCGCAATACGGTGTGCACCTGATCGCCGACGAGATCGCGGTCGGCATGGGCAGGACGGGAACCATGTTCGCGTGCGAACAGGCAACCCTCTCCCCCAGCCCCTCTCCCGCAAGCGGGAGAGGGGGGGTGCGCGCTAGCGCCGGAGCGAGCGCGAAATCTGGCATCACGCCGGACTTCCTGCTGCTGTCCAAGGGCATCACCGGGGGTTACCTGCCGCTGTCCATCGTGATGACGAGCGACGACATCTATCAGGCGTTCTATGCCGACGAGACCGCGCGCGGCTTCCTGCATTCGCATTCCTATACCGGCAATCCGCTGGCCTGCCGCGCCGCGCTGGCGACGCTGGACATCTTCGCGCAGGACGAGGTGCTGGTCTCGAACCGTCACAAGGCGGAATATCTGAACAGCATCTCCCAACCGCTGCGCGAGCATCGCGCGGTGCGCAACTGGCGCAACACCGGCATGATCTGGGCGTTCGAGGTGGAGAACGGTCATCCCGATTTTGCGCGGCGCTGCTTCGCGCTTGGACTGCAGCACGAGCTGTTGTTGCGTCCGATGGGCGATACGGTCTACTTCATGCCGCCTTATGTCATCGATGAGACGGAGATGCAGTTGCTGGTGGAGCGCACGCTGAAGATCGTGGAGGCGCTGGCATGAGGCGACTGTTGCTGGCGTTGGTATTGTCGTTGCTGGTGTCGGGTGCGTGGGCGGCCTCGTTGCCGCGCGAAGTCCGCATGGAACTGAAGCGGGCGGGCATTCCGCCGGATGCGGTGGCGGTCGAGGTTCGCGAAGCGGGCAAAATGGCGCCGCTTGTCAGCGTCAATGCGCGGCGCGCGATGAATCCCGCTTCGACGATGAAGTTGCTCACCACCTTTGCCGCGCTCGACCTGCTCGGCCCGGCCTATACATGGAAGACCGAGGCGTGGCTGGACGGCGACCTGAAAGACGGCGTGCTGCGCGGCGACCTGATCCTGAAAGGGTACGGCGAGCCGAAGTTCACGATAGAGCAGTTCTGGCTGTGGCTCGCCGAACTGCGCGCGCGCGGACTGCGCGAGATACGCGGCGACCTGGTGCTGGACCGCAGTTATTTCGACCTGCCGCCGCATGATCCGGCGGAATTTGACAACGATCCGGTGCGCGCCTACAACGTCGGTCCGGATGCGCTGCTGCTCAATTTCAACACGCTGCGGCTGCGTTATCTGCCCGACGGCGACAAACTGAACGTGATCACCGAGCCGCCGCTGGACGGCATCCTTCTGGACAACCGGCTGGCGCCGCAACCGGCAGGGCGGTGCAGCGACTGGGATGACGGCATCCGGGTCCAGCCGGACGGCGACAGCGTGGTGTTCCAGGGCGGCTATCCGGGCGATTGCGGCGAGCGCGAGCACAACCTCAGCGTGATGCCGCACACGCGCTATGTCGAGGCGGTGTTCCGCGCGCTGTGGAAAGAGCTGGGGGGTACGCTGAAAGGCGGAATGCGCGAAGGCGTGGCCGGAGAGCGCGCGCGGCTGTTCTCCACGCACGACTCCGAGCCGCTGGGTTCGGTCATCCGCGACATCAACAAATTCAGCAACAACGTGATGGCGCGCCAGTTGTTCCTGACGCTGGGGGCGAGCGTTTCTCTTCCCTCTCCCTCACAGGGGGTGGATGGGGGCAAGGAAGATGAAAAATCTCCCGCATCCATAACCGCCGAACCGCAACCGATGTCCATCGCGCGCAGCACGCAGGCCTTGAACGACTGGCTGCAGAAACAGCATCTCGATTTTCCGGAACTGGTGCTGGAGAACGGCGCGGGACTGTCGCGCAAGGCGCGCATCAGCGCCGCCCACCTCGCTCAGTTTCTGCAGCTTGCGTTACGGCATCCGCTGAGCGCGGAACTGCAGGCATCGCTGCCGATACTCGGCGTGGACGGTACGGTCAGGAAACGCCTGAGGGAAAGCGAAGCGACCAGCCATGCGCACCTCAAGACCGGCACGCTGAGCGGCGTGAAGACCATCGCCGGCTATGTGCGTTCAAAGAGCGGCAAGGAATGGATCGTGGTGTTTTTCATCAATCATCCCAACGCCGGGCGCGGGCAGGATGCGCAGGACGCGCTGATCGAGTGGGTGCAGCGGCATTAAAGCCCCAGCTCGCTCCACATCGCATCCACCTTCGCTTTCACCGCCTCGTCCATCACGATGGGCGTACCCCATTCGCGCTGCGTCTCCCCCGGCCATTTGTTGGTTGCGTCCAGCCCCATCTTGCCGCCGAGACCGCTCACCGGCGAGGCGAAGTCCAGATAGTCGATGGGCGTGTTCTCCACCAGCAGGGTGTCGCGCACCGGGTCCATACGGGTGGTGATCGCCCAGATCACCTCTTTCCAGTCGCGCACGTCGATGTCGTCGTCCACCACCACGATGAACTTGGTATACATGAACTGGCGCAGGAAACTCCAGATACCGAACATCACGCGCTTGGCGTGGCCGGCGTATTGCTTCTTGATGCTCACCACTGCCATGCGGTAGCTGCATCCTTCCGGCGGCAGGTAGAAATCCGAAATCTCGGGGAACTGCTTCTGCAGCAGCGGCACGAACACTTCGTTCAATGCCACGCCCAGCATCGCCGGTTCGTCGGGCGGCTTGCCGGTGTAGGTGGAGTGGTAGATCGGATCGCGCCGCATGGTGATGCGCTCAATGGTGAACACCGGGAACTTGTCCTGCTCGTTGTAGTAGCCGGTGTGGTCGCCATACGGCCCCTCGAGCGCGGTCTCATCCGGATGGATCACGCCCTCCAGCACGATCTCGGCGGAGGCGGGTACCTGCAGGTCGCTGCCGATGCATTGGACGACTTCGGTCTTGCTGCCGCGCAACAACCCGGCGAACTGGTATTCGGACAGGGAATCCGGCACCGGCGTCACCGCACCGAGTATGGTCGCCGGATCGGCGCCGATCACCACCGCGACCGGGAACGGCTGCCCCGGGTTCTTTTCGCAATGGTCGCGAAAATCCAGCGCGCCGCCGCGATGCGCCAGCCAGCGCATGATGACCTTGTTCGGCCCCAGCACCTGCTGGCGGTAGATGCCCAGATTCTGCCGCGTCTTGTTCGGGCCGCGCGTGACCACCAATCCCCAAGTGATCAGCGGCGCGACATCGCCCGGCCAGCAATGCTGGATGGGGAGCTTGCCCAGATCCACATCCGCACCTTCCCACACCACCTCCTGACACGGTGCGCTTGAGAGCACCTTGGGCGACATGGTCATCACTTGCTTGAGGATAGGCCATTTCTCCCAGGCATCCTTCAGCCCCTTGGGCGGCTCCGGTTCCTTCAGGTACGCGAGCAACTTGCCGACCTCGCGCAACGCGGCCATGTTTTCCTCACCCATGCCCAGCGCCACGCGGCGCGGCGTGCCGAACAGGTTGGCCAGCACCGGGGTTTCGTGTCCGACGACATTTTCGAACAGCAGCGCCGGCCCTTGCGCACGCAGCACGCGGTCGGCGATCTCGGTCATCTCCAGGCGGGCGGAGACCGGCGCGGTGATGCGCTTGAGTTCGCCGATGCTTTCCAGTTGTGCGATGAAGTCGCGCAGGTCTTTATATTTCATCCTGAATTCCTTTTTTGCACCACGAAGCGCACGAAGCACGCGAAGAGAAACCGGGTGTTATTTCGCATTCCAATCTTTGGGGTGACACTTTAACAATACCTGACAGCGTCTCGAATAAGCTTCGTGATCTTCGTGCGCTTCGTGGTGAATAGAGTCTTGCAAGGTTCATTGGTAGAAACCCTCTTCGCCTTCGGGGCGGTTCTTGAACCGCTTATGCAGCCAGAAATATTGTTCCGGCATCTCCAGCACGCGCTGCTCGAGGAACTCGTTCATGCGCCGCGTATCGGCGATGTCGTCCCCGCTGGGATAATTCTCCCAGGCGGGATAGAAGGTCAGCACATAACCCTGTCCGCCGGGCAGCACGCGCGTGATGCTCGGCACCACTTTCGCGCCGGTCATCCTGGCGATGCGCGGTACCGAAGTCATGGTCGCCGCAGGCACGCCGAAGAACGGGATGAACGCGCCGTCCTTGACGCCCTGGTCCTGGTCGGGCGGATAGATGAACGGCATGCCGGCACGCATCCCCCTGATGATCGGGCGCAGGCCTTCCTGGCGCGCATAC
Organism: Nitrosomonadales bacterium; assembly: GCA_016716325.1. NCBI lineage: Bacteria > Pseudomonadati > Pseudomonadota > Betaproteobacteria > Nitrosomonadales > Nitrosomonadales bacterium. The sequence goes on along the minus strand of JADJWO010000001.1, from coordinate 1,228,939 downwards.
AGGTGCTGGTTGCGGAAGCGCGCCCGTTTCTTCAGGAGCAGTTCGGTCAGGTAGCGGTTCTTCTGCCTCGCGTACATGCAGACCGTGTCGGTATGCTGCGCGATCCATTGGCCGCCGATGTCCATGCCGACGAAGTGCGGTGTCAGCAGGATGGCGGGCTGGCCATGGATCGCCTCGAAATGTTCCACGCCTTCGACGCGGATCAGGCTGCGGATGCGTTCCGCGCTGCTCCACCACAGGATCCCGCGCTCCAGGAAGCTGCGCGCAAATGCGCGGAAATGACTTCTGGCCAGCATCTCGCGCTGTGTTTCATCCATCTCCGGAAAGCAGAGCCGCAGGTTGATGTCGACCACGCGGCGGCGTTCCCTGCCCAGCGCGTACAGCAGCATGCCCGCGCCTTCGCCGATGCGAGCCAGCACCTGCAACGGCAGGAAATGCAACAACCACAGGAGGAAGACTGCCAGTCGCGCCATCATGTCGCAGGCGAGGGGAGTGGTGGGGCGGGCGGCGGAGCGGATACACCCGGCGGGATCTTGTAGCGGTTGTAGCTCCACAGGTATTGCGCAGGGCAGGCGCGTATCACCCGTTCCAGCGCGACATTGATCTGTTGCGGGACCGGCAGCGCAAAATCCAGCGGCAGCGGTTCGACGCGGATCGCATAGCCCTGCCCGCGCGGCAGGCGTTCCGAATAGGCGATCAGTACGGCCGCGCCGCTGTTTTCCGCCAGACGCCCGACCAGCGTCATCGTGTAAGCGGGCTGGCCGAAGAAGTCCGCCCATTCGCCCTCGCCACGGCTGGGCACCTGGTCGGGCAGCAATCCGATGGCTTCGCCGCGCTTGAGCGCCTTGAACAACAGTCGCACCCCGCTGATGTCGGCCCTGGCCAGCCTGGCCTGTCCGCGTTCGCGACCGCCGCGCATCACACCTTCCAGCCAGCGCAACTTGGGCGGGCGGTACAGCACGGTGATCGGCATGCGTTGTGCCGCATACAACGCGGAGACCTCGAAACAGCCGAGATGGGGCGTGAGGAAGACGATGCCCTTGCCGCGCGCCTGCGCCGCTTCGATATGTTCCAGCCCGGTACATTCCCTGACCGTATCGACGACCTCGGCATAAGGTCGTCCCCAGATCCAGGCCAGTTCGGTGATGCTCTTGCCGGTCTCGGCTATGGCTGCGTGCAACATGCTCCGGTATTCGGATTCGCCGGCCGTCAGGCCGGCCTGGCGCAGGTTGGTCCGTGCGCGTTCGGCGTAGGGCGCGGAAACCGCATACGTCAGCCATCCGAGCAAGGCGCCCAACCTGTGCAGAACGCACAGCGGCAATATCGCGAGCAGGCGGAACAGGAGTTGGAAGGGGGTTATCGACATGGTGTGGGAAATATGACCGGGTTTGCTATAATGCGCGCCTTTTTATTGATCGAGGTTTCAGCGGAAAGCCATGAGCGAATACTTCTTTACATCCGAATCCGTATCCGAGGGCCATCCTGACAAGGTGGCAGACCAGATCTCCGACGCCATCGTGGATGCGATTCTAGCGCAGGATGCGCATTCCCGCATCGCGGCCGAGACACTGTGCAATACCGGGCTGGTGGTGCTGGCAGGCGAGATCACGACTTCCGCCAACGTCGACTACATCCAGGTCGCGCGCGATACCATCAAGCGCATCGGCTACGACAACACCGAGTACGGCATCGACTACAAGGGCTGTGCCGTGCTGGTCGCCTATGACAAGCAGAGTCCGGACATCGCGCAGGGCGTGAACAGGGCTTATGACGACGGTCTGGATCAGGGTGCCGGAGACCAGGGGCTGATGTTCGGCTATGCCTGTACCGAGACCGATACGCTGATGCCGCTGCCGATCTACCTGTCGCACCGTATCGTCGAGCGCCAGGCCATGCTGCGCAAGGACGGTCGCCTGCCCTGGTTGCGTCCGGATGCGAAATCGCAAGTCACCGTCAAGTATGTCGACGGCAAGCCTTATTGCATCGACACCGTGGTGTTGTCCACCCAGCACGCGCCCGAGATGACGCTGGAGCAGATCCGCGAAGCCGCCATTGAGGAGATCATCAAGCCGATCCTGCCGAAGGAGCTGGTCAAGGGTGACATCAAGTACCTGGTCAACCCGACCGGACGTTTCGTGGTCGGCGGCCCGCAAGGCGATTGCGGTCTGACCGGTCGCAAGATCATCGTCGACACCTACGGTGGTGCAGCCCCGCACGGCGGCGGCGCGTTCTCCGGCAAGGATCCTTCCAAGGTCGACCGTTCGGCCGCTTATGCCGGTCGTTACGTGGCGAAGAACATCGTGGCTGCCGGTCTGGCCGACAAATGCCAGATCCAGATCTCCTACGCGATCGGCGTGGCACAGCCGACCAGCGTGATGGTCACGACATATGGCACCGGCAAGGTCTCCGACGAGACGATCGCGGAACTGGTTAAGAAACATTTCGACCTGCGCCCGAAGGGTATCGTGCAGATGCTCGACCTGCTGCGCCCGATCTATTTGAAGACAGCCGCCTACGGCCACTTTGGTCGTGAAGAGCCGGAATTCAAGTGGGAAAGTACTGACAAAGCAGCCGCGCTCCGCGCGGATGCGGGGCTGTAAGCCCACCCCGCAGGGGTTTGTCAGGACTTCGGCGAAAGCTAACATCGCATGCGATGTTAAGGTGCGAAGCACCGGCCGTAACCAAAATACTGACAAGGCAGTAATAAAAGTATTCGTATCACCCATCCCGCCGAGGGGCGCTGCAGCAGTCACCGCAAGGTGAACCTGTCAGGCTCGGCGAAGGACGGTTCAATATGTAGCAACGGCGCCCATTCATTAACTTGCCAAATGAATGGAGTGCTTTATGTCTACATCTGACTATGTCATCGCCGACATCAAACTGGCCGATTGGGGCCGCAAAGAGATCAAGATCGCCGAGCACGAGATGCCCGGCCTGATGGCCATCCGCGAAGAGTTCGCCAGGACGCAACCGCTGAAAGGCGCGCGCATCACCGGCTCGCTGCACATGACCATCCAGACCGCGGTGCTGATCGAGACGCTGACCGCGCTCGGCGCCGAAGTGCGCTGGGCTTCGTGCAACATCTTCTCCACGCAGGACCACGCGGCAGCAGCCATCGCGGCCGCCGGCGTGCCGGTGTTCGCCGTCAAGGGCGAGACGCTGACCGAATACTGGGATTACACCCACCGCATCTTCGAATGGGCGGACGGTGGTTATTCCAACATGATCCTGGACGATGGCGGCGATGCAACCTTGCTGCTGCATCTGGGCGCACGCGCCGAAAAGGACGCCTCGCTGATCAGCAAGCCGGGTTCGGAAGAAGAGACCTGTCTGTTCGCCGCGATCAAGGCCAAGCTGGCCGTCGATCCGACCTGGTATTCCACCCGTCTGGCGCAGGTCAGGGGCGTGACCGAAGAGACCACCACCGGCGTGCACCGCTTGTACCAGATGCACCAGCGCGGCGAACTGAAGTTCCCCGGCATCAACGTGAATGATAGCGTCACCAAGTCCAAGTTCGACAACCTGTACGGCTGCCGCGAGTCGCTGGTGGACGGCGTCAAGCGCGCCACCGATGTGATGATCGCCGGCAAGATCGCGGTGATCTGTGGCTACGGCGATGTGGGCAAGGGCTCTGCCCAGGCGATGCGCGCGCTGTCGGCGCAGGTATGGGTCACCGAGATCGACCCGATCTGCGCATTGCAGGCCGCGATGGAAGGCTACCGCGTGGTGACCATGGAATATGCCGCCGACAAGGCCGACATCTTCGTGACGACCACCGGCAACTTCCACGTCATCACCCACGACCACATGGCCGCGATGAAGAACAACGCCATCGTCTGCAACATCGGCCACTTCGACAACGAGATCGACGTCGCCTCGCTGGAGCAATACCAGTGGGAAGAGATCAAGCCGCAGGTCGACCACGTGATCTTCCCCGACGGCAAGCGCATCATCCTGCTGGCCCAGGGTCGTCTGGTGAATCTGGGTTGCGGCACCGGCCATCCGTCCTACGTGATGAGCTCTTCATTCGCGAACCAGACCATCGCCCAGATCGAGCTGTGGACCGAACGCGACTCCGGCAAATACCCGGTTGGCGTGTACACGCTGCCCAAGCATCTGGACGAGAAGGTCGCCCGTCTGCAACTGAAGACGCTGAACGCGCAGTTGACCGAGCTGACCGACCAACAGGCTGCCTACATCAACGTGCCGAAGGAAGGTCCGTACAAGACCGACCACTACCGCTACTAAAAGCTGAAGGGGAGATGAGAAACGGGAAATGACGGGGGTGGCGCTTCGCTCTTGTGTTTCCCGTTTCCCAAGCCGCCCGGCGGCATCCCGTTTTCCTTTGAAGGGGACGCCATGAGATTGTTGCTGGTCTGGATATTGAACGCGCTGGCCTTGCTGGCGGTGGCGAACTTTGTGCCCGGGATACGCGTGGACGGCTTTACCGCAGCGCTGATCGCCGCCTTCTTCCTCGGTCTGGTCAATACGCTCATTCGCCCGTTGCTGCTGTTGCTGACGCTTCCGGTCACGCTGTTGACGCTGGGTCTGTTCATCTTCGTCATCAACGGGTTGCTGTTCTGGTTCGTCGGTTCTGTGCTGCGCGGTTTCACGGTGGACGGTTTCTGGCATGGCGTGCTCGGCGCCGTTCTGTATAGTATCTTTACCTGGGCGCTCTCGGCGGCGACCCAACAATTACTGGGGAAAAAATGAACAGACCTGCCATCAGTTTCGAATTCTTTCCGCCGCAGACGCCGGAAGGCGTCGAAAAATTGACTGCCGCGCGCCTGCGACTGGCGGAACTCAAGCCGGAATTCTTTTCCTGCACCTTCGGTGCCGGCGGCTCCACGCAGGAGCGCACGCTGGACACCGTGCTGCAGATCAAGGGTGAAGGCCATCAGGCCGCTCCTCACCTGTCCTGCGTCGGCAGCACGCGCGACAACATCCGCGTGTTGCTGAACACCTATAAAGACATGGGCATCAAGCGCATCGTTGCGTTGCGCGGCGACCTGCCTTCCGGCATGCACAGCATCGGCGAGTTCCAGTATGCCAACGAACTGGTATCGTTTATCCGCAGTGAGACCGGCGATCACTTCCAGATCGAGGTTGCCGCTTATCCCGAGTTCCATCCGCAGGCCAGGTCCGCCCGCGACGACATGCTCAACTTCAAGCGCAAGATCGATGCCGGCGCGAACTCGGCCATCACGCAGTATTTCTACAATGCTGATGCCTACTTCCGCTTTGTTGACGAGGTTCGCAAACTCGGTGTCGGTGCGCCCGTCATACCGGGCATCATGCCCATCATGCGCTATTCGCAACTGGCGCGCTTCTCCGATATGTGCGGCGCCGAGATCCCGCGCTGGATGCGCAAGATCATGGAAGGCTATGGCGACGACATAAAATCGGTTCAGGCCTTTGGTCTCGATGTGGTTACCAAGCTGTGCGAAAGACTCATCGCCGGCGGTGCGCCGGGGCTGCATTTCTACACCTTGAATCAGGCCAACGCCTCCATTGAGATCCTGCAACGCCTGGGCTACCGCTCATAGCCGGGAAGTTTCAGCGTACAAGCAGGATACTGTTGTACCGAATTGTCGTATCATTGCGCAGGGTGGCGTTATGCCATGAATATAAACGGGACTTCGCATGTCGCTTTCTCTGACCGGAAAATTTGAAGCGTTCACTGGAAAGTTCGAGTCGCCCCAACTGGCGATGCTCCGCAGCATCTCGTTGTTCAGCCAGATTGCCACTCACGAATTGCGCGCCATACGCGGCTTGCTACACCGCCGAACCTACCTGAAGGATGAGATTATTTTTGACGAGGGCGAAAAGGGCCAGGCCGTCTATTTCATTCTGGAAGGCAAGGTGCTCATTTGCCGCCAGGGCCGGCCGGCGGATGGCGGAATTGCGGAGCTGGAAGCGGGGCAGTGTTTCGGCGAGATGGCGCTGCTGGACAACTCCCCGAGAATGGCCCAGGTCCGGGCCGCAGAAAATTGCACGCTGGACGTATTGTTCCGGGAAGATTTTCTCGGCCTGCTGCATACCCATTCACATATCGCATCCAAGCTTTCGCTTGAGCTTGCGCGCATGATGGGCGAGCGTCTGCGTCAAACGGTTAACCGGTACGTGCTGTAAGATGCATCGCAAGCCATCCCGTATTGGATTGATCACATGGTGCGGGATCATCGGCAGCACCTGCCTCCTGATCTTCCTTTTCCAGAAAATCCTGTGGCTGGTCGTCCCCTTTCTGCTGGCGTTGCTGCTCTACTACCTGCTGTACCCGCTCAACAAAAAACTGATCATGTCCGGCTTGAGCAGCGATTCCGCCGCAGCAACGCTGAGCGGCGCTTTTTTGCTTGCGGTGATCGGCGGACTGTTGCTGATCTATCCCGTGGTCATCGCCAACGCCGGGGAATGGCAGCATACCCTGATGCGCTACCTGGAAGGGGGCTTGCGCGTAATTGAGACCCTGATCTACAGCATGCAGCAGAAATTCTCGTTTCTGCGCCATAGCGACATCAGCGTGGCGGTGCGCGACAACATTCTCAACTTCGCCGGGCATTTTTCGGACAAGCATCTGAGCGGAGCCGCGCTTACCGCTATCGCATGGCTGCCGTCTTTGATATTGGCGCCGATCATTGCCTACTTCCTGCTCAAGGACGGCGCACAATTACGCAAATTCATCGGCGAAACCATACCCAATGCCTATTTTGAAAAAACGCTGTACATGATGTACGCGCTGGATCGTACTGCGCGTCTGTATTTTGTCGGGATGCTGAAACTGGCGGTGATCGATGCTGTATTCCTGGTCACCGGGCTTTGGCTGTTTGGCGTCCCGTCGCCGCTGATGCTCGGTTTGATTGCCGCTGTATTGGGCTGGATCCCGTATATCGGCCCGATCATAGGTTGCGTGCTGGCAGTCATGGTGACGGCAACGGACTTTCCGGGTGACATGTCGCTTGTTTATGCCGTTATCGGGCTCTTTGCGCTGCTCCGGGTGCTGGATGACTTTGTGTTTGCTCCCTACGTTATAGGCAAGAACATGAGCATCCATCCCTTGCTTACCCTGTTGATGTTCTTTATCGGGGAGGCGATTGCGGGAATAGCCGGTCTGATGCTGGTCATTCCCATACTGGGAATAGTCATGGTCATCGGCGAGACACTGGAGATTATCTTGCGCGATACGCGTTTGAAGGCGCGCCATGCCTATGCGCGAGAATTGCACAAGTTGGCGGCCAATCGCGACCTCAAGCTCTACCTGGACTGAACTCCTATTCAGTTCGGTCAATTGCAACGGTTATCGCAGCGTTTTGATATCCCCGAGAAATTCGGCATAGATGTTCCTCAATCCGGCTTCGCACGCCATGACGTACGCATGCTGGCTATCGCCTCCCGTCATGATCTCCGCGCTATAACTGCGCTCCAGCAACGGTGCAGACGATTTTCTTTTTTGCAGCGCAAGACGCAGGGAAACCACTGCGCGCGCAGTGCTTCCGGTGCCGATCTTTTCCAGGCGCAATATCCGTGCATTCAAAAGAAATCCTATTCCGCTTCCCGAGGGAATATCCGTTACATGCGGCGCAACAACCATGGCTTCCAGGCTGGCCCGCATGTGCTGCTGCAACAGTATCGCTGGCGACTCGCTCCAATGCTGATAGTGGTACTGCTGCAAGGCGCGCGGCTGATCTTCCGCCGCATATAACATGGCGCGCTCGGCGTACGGGCCATCAGCCCGCAACGGCGCAATATAGAGCGTTTCGTCCAACACGGGAGTCGCGGGTGCGGCATTGCCCCGAACCGCTTCCAAACGGTAATACCTGTCGGTCGGGACCGGCGGCGCAGACTGGCATCCTGCCAATGCAAGAATCACAATACAGACCGGGAGTTTGATCATAGGGCTCATTTCTTTTCTTCCGAAGGTTCAACGGGTGCGGGACTGCTGAATATCGCCGAGGGGCTTTCATGTAACCGGCGCGACAACTCGTTCATGTGAAGGCTTGCCCGCTCGAGGTTGGACAGAATGGTATGGGTTTGCTGCATGGCATAGCGGATATCGTCCTGCGTCTGCTCGAAATCGATCATGGTCTGGTCGCCGTTTTTCAGGATGCTGCTCATATGCTGCCGATTTTCGGCGTTCAACAGTTGTCCGAAATTCTCGGCGGCGGTATTCATGCGTATCAGCGCGGCGCTGGCCTGGTCAAGTGTTGTCCCCCCCTTGTGTTCCAGCATGTTGCCCAGGCTGTCGACCCGATGATTCAAGCTTTGCAGGGCGGGGCGCATATCATCGCGCGCGATGCTGCGCAGATCGCTGGCCAAGCCGCTCCATGCGGCGATCAATGGTGTATTGCTTACGACCGCAATGTCATCCCCGGGCTTCAGGAAAGACGGCTGCTTGCCCTGCTGTACATCGACAAGCTGGCCGGACAGCAACCCGGCAGAACCGATTGTGGCAGTACTGTCTGTTGGAATTTTCCAGTCATGTTTGAACAGCATCTTTACCCGATAATGGATGCGCCCGTCCCGGGTAACCGGCGCAATGGCCTGCACATTTCCCACCTGGTAGCCATCGTAAGTGACCGGCGAGCCGTCGGCGATGCCGGCTACATTGGGAAAGGTCGCGTAATACACGTCGTGTTTTTCGCCGTGTCCGCTCAGGCGCGCCAGCGCGTAGATCAGCAAGGCCATTGTGACCAGCACGAACGTGCCGACCAGTGTGTAATTGATGTTGTTGCGCTTCATGGTTCCATCCTATACAAGTTCGCGGGTCAAACGTTGCAAGTACGCGTCGGCATCAACTTCATCCTGGCGCGGTTTGCGGTGCAGCAGGCTGATGATGCGCGGGTGATCCGAGTTGCGCACTTCCTCCACCGTTCCCACCATCAGAATGCTGCCCTGGTCGAGTACCGTGATACGGTCTGCAATCTTGAATGCGCTTTCCAGTTCATGCGTTACCACCACGATGCTCATTCCCATCGCTTCCTGCAAATTCAGAATCAGCTCGTCCAGTTCGACCGATGCCACCGGGTCGAGCCCCGCCGATGGCTCATCGAAAAACAGCAAACTCGGGTCAAGCGCAATGGCGCGTGCCAGTGCGGCCCGTTTCAGCATGCCGCCTGACAGCTCGCCCGGCATCAGATCCTCGAAGCCGTTCAGGTTGACCACTTCAAGCTTCATGCGTGCCATGATCCGTATGGTGTTGTCGTCCAGCCTGGTATGTTCGCGCAACGGCAGCGCCACATTGTCTCCCACGCTCATCGAATTGAACAATGCCCCGCCCTGGAACGACACGCCGATCTGCCTGCGCAAGGCAAACATTTGTCGTGCGGAGATGCGCGTGATGTCGTTTCCGAGCAGTTTGATTACCCCGGACGTCGGCTGATTCAAGCCCAGCAAATGACGCAGCAATGTGCTCTTGCCGGAGCCGCTGCCGCCCATGATGACCATGATTTCGCCCTGCGCCACGGTCATGTCTATGCCGTGCAATATCTCGCGATCGCCATAGTGCGAAACCAGTTTGCTCACCTCGATGGCTGGAATGTCTGGAGGTAACATATCAGCGGCTCAGGAATCCGGTGAACAACATGTCGGCAAGAATGATGGAGACGATGCACAACACCACCGAACGCGTCGTCGCACGCCCCACCCCTTCCGCGCCACTCGTGACCTGGAAGCCGTTTGTCGCGCCGATGATTGCGATCAGCATGGCGAATGCGATGCTCTTGTAGAGCCCCCCCACCACATCGTCTGTGGTCAATACCACAAAGCTGCGGTCAAAAAATATCTCCAGCGGCATGCCCAGCGCGGCCAGACAATACAGGGCACCACCCAGCATGGCGACCAGATTGGCCAGTACCGTCAGGCAGGGCAGGGTGAACATCAGCGCAACCAGCAACGGCGCGACCAGATAGCGCACCGGATTGATCCCGATGACGCGCAACGCGTCGATTTCCTGCGACACCATCATCGTGCCGATGCGCGCCGCCACGGCGGAGCCGGAACGCCCCGCAACAAAAATGCCGGTGATCAACGGTGCAAACTCGCGGCTCACCGAATAGGCGATTCCCATTACGACCTGGGATTCGGCACCGAATTGCCGGAGTGTGTGGATACCCTGCATCGCAAGCATCGTTCCAGTGGCGAAACAGGCGATGGATACGATGGGAATGGCGCGGACGCCGACCTCGACCGCCTCCTTGAATACCGCCGCAACCCGCACCGGCTGATTGCGCCAGTGACCCAGCAGCAACCAGTACAGGCTTTCGAACAGCAGCGCGCTGGCATAGCCGGCCTCGTCGCCCAGTTTGACCGTCTGCCGGCCGGCCCATTCAAGGGCGGCCAGTGGTGCTCGCAACAGGCTATTCGGCAAGATCGTCGCACTCCCCCGCGCTGGCGGCTATACGGAACACCTTGTCCAGTCTGGCCAGCTTGATGACGCCCAGCACACTGCCTGTCGGAGCGAGCAGCACGAAGCCCTGCCCCAGTTTCTTTGCATTCTGCAAACCTTCCACCAGTGTGGCGACACCAGAGCTATCCATGTATTTCACCGCAGAGAGATCGATCGCCACGGGCGAATTGGTCTTGACCAGATCGAGGATTACCTGTCTGGCTGCGGGGGATGCATGCATGTCTATTTCGCCGGAAAGGGCGAGAATCTTCAGTTTGCCGCGAGTCGTAACAGTGTGAGTCATGAGGCCCCCCAAATAACCTGCTTGTCAAGGCTGACGCTCATATAGAGCAGGTTGCCGTAACCTTCCGGCGGGGTGCGGAATTCCATTTCATCCATCAGTTGCTGGATGAAATAGACACCCAACCCGCCGGGGCGGATATCCTCCAATGACCGCGATTTGATTTTTGTCCTGTCCGCCGGCGGTGCGTGGTCGAGCAGTTCGAAAATCATCGCGTGCCTGTTTTTATTGTGTATGACCCGCAGCTCGTAGTCCCCCCGGGTGTTACCACCATAACCATGCTGGATCACATTCATGCATGCTTCGTTGAGGGCGACCTCGATCGCTTCGGTCAGTTCTGCTGTTGCGCCGACGGACGTAACCATATCACGTATCCGGCGGCGCATTTCCGATAATGTGGCCGGATCGGAGGGGAATTTGAGCGTTTCGACAGGATGCGTCCTGGCGGGCTCGATGACCAGCAACGTGATGTCGTCATGTAAAGTCTGGCTGCGTGAAGAAAGTTGCCCGACGATGCCGCGCAAGCGTTGCATGGGCGGATACGGAGCGAATTCGTCCAGCATCGCTTTCAATCCCTCCTCCCCCACATCCTCGCCGCCGGCTTCAGTTACGCCGTCGCTGTACAGATACAGGCTGCCGTCCTGCAGGCGCAACGTCTCGTCCTGAAACTCGATGCCGGCCATTATGCCCAGCGGCGGCATACCGGCCTCGAAGCTCGTGAACTCCCCATGGATGTTGCGCAAGACGGGCGGCAGGTGTCCGGCATTGGCAAACACAACCTTTTGGGTGGATGGTTCGTAGATGCCCACGATCATGGTGACGAACATGCCATGCGAACTGGTTGCCGCCACTTCATCGTTGATTGCGGCCAGCAATCCGGCCGGTTGCGGCATGGTCTTGCACAGGCATTGAAACAGACTGATGGTCTTGGACATCAGCATCGAAGCGCGGATGCCCTTGCCGGATACATCGCCCAGGCTGAAAGCAATGCGCCCGTCGGCCAATTCCACATGCGAATAGAAATCCCCCGAAATTTCGTATGCGGGCAGATTGATGCCGAATATCGGAAAGGTGGGATCCGGATCCTTGGGCAACAAGCTGCGTTGAATTTCTCCCGCCAGACGAATTTCCTGGCGCAACGCCTCTTGTGCAACCTTCTCTTCGGTCATGCGCGCATGATGGATGGCAAAAGCCGACAATGACGCCAGCGCCGAAAGCAGCCGGCCGTCCTTGACGGTAAACAAGGGATTGGAACCGGTTTTATTGATGATTTCGATAGCGCCGAAAGGTTTGCCTTTCATTGACAGTGGAGCGCACAGGATGGAGCGTGTCACGAAGCTGGTTTTTTCATCAACCTTGCTGTTGAAATCCTTGTCGCCACAGACATCCAGTACCGTTTCCAGCGTGTTGTTCATCACCGCGCGTCCCAATATCCCCTTGCCAAACGGCACAACCAAACCGGTGATATCCACGGCGCCCGCACAAAAACGGCAGATCAAATGCGTCCCTTCCGGATCCAGCAGAAATACCGAGGCTGCCTCGGCATCCAGATGTTCCATCACGCGCAGCGTGGTGTTGCGCAAGGTCTCGTCCAGCTCGACAGATTCAGTGAATTCGGCGCCGATCGAAGCAACCAGTTCGATTTCCTGCATGACATCACTATCCGGATCGGTCATCTGCGCTGCCTTTCATGTGGGCGAATGGCTGGCCTCTATGGCCAACCGTTTGAATTCTCGCCGAATAATAGATTTTCTGGCAAGTGGCACTTGGTGGTGGGGCGCGGAAGCCATAAACCACTACGTTATAATGCCCCGATGAAACCACCCGAACTCTTACTCCCCGCCGCTTCGCTGGATAAGATGCGCGCCGCCTACGCCTACGGCGCGGACGCGGTCTATGCCGGACAGCCGCGCTACAGCCTGCGTGTGCGCAACAACGAATTCAAGCTGGAACAGCTCGCGCAGGGTATCACGGAGGCGCACGGGCTGAGCAAGCAGTTCTACGTCGCCAGCAACCTGATGCCGCACAATGCCAAGGTGAAGACCTACATGGCCGACATGGAACCCGTCATCGCGATGAAGCCCGACGCGCTGATCATGGCCGACACCGGCCTGATCGCCATGGTGCGCGAACGCTGGCCGGAGCAGGTCATCCATCTCTCCGTGCAAGCCAACACTGTCAACTTCGCGGCGGTGAAGTTCTGGAAGTCCATCGGCCTGTCGCGCGTCATCCTGTCGCGCGAACTGTCGCTGGACGAGATCGAGGAGATCCGCCAGCAATGCCCGGACATGGAGCTGGAAGTGTTCGTGCACGGCGCGCTGTGCATCGCCTACTCCGGCCGCTGCCTGCTGTCCGGCTACTTCAACCACCGTGACGCCAACCAGGGTACATGCACCAACTCCTGTCGCTGGGACTACAAAGTGGAGAATGCTGCCGAAGACGGCACCGGGCACATCGAAAAGGCAAACCCTCTCTCCAACTCTGATGGAACAACTAGCCATTCGATTAAGCCCGCAAGCGGGCAAGTCGCTGGTTATTTCCCTGAGGGAGAGAGGGCAAATGTTCCCTCTCCCGCTTGCGGGAGAGGGCTAGGGAGAGGGTTGGCAGAAGACAGCCAACCTGAAAAGCTGGACTTCGATTTCGACAAGGCGCTGGGTGAAAGTGCGCTGTCCGATTGCGGTTCGCAGCCGCGTCATCCGCTGGCCGACCGCGTGTACATGATCTCGCGCCCGGACCATCCGGAAGAACTGATGCCGGTTCTGGAAGACGAACACGGCACCTACATCATGAACTCCAAGGACCTGCGCGCCGTAGAACATGTCGAGCGACTGGTGAAGATCGGTATCGATTCGCTGAAGGTGGAAGGCCGCACCAAGTCCATCTACTACGTGGCGCGCACCGCGCAGGTGTATCGCCAGGCCATCGACGACGCCTTAAAGGGACGCTCCTTCGATCTGAAACTGCTGGGCGCACTGGATGCACTGGCCAGCCGCGGTTACACCGACGGCTTCTACGAACGTCACCACACGCATGAGCAACAGAACTATATGAGAGGGCACTCAGAGAGCTTCCGCCAGCAGTATGTCGGCGACATCGTCGCTTGCGCGGATGGCATGGCCGAGATTGCCGTGAAGAACAAGTTCTCGGTCGGCGACAAACTGGAGATCATCCATCCTTCCGGCAATTCCATCGTCGAGCTGAAGGAAATGACGAGTCTGGAAGGTGAGGCGCTCTCCGTTGCACCCGGCAGTGGCCATCATGTGCGCATCCCGTTGCAGGGAGGACTGGCACAAGGCATGGTGGCGAGATTCATCTGATTGGGGGAACGGCGTAGCATGAACCTACGTGTCGCGGGCATCTCCTTCATCTGGCTGGTACTGGCAGGCGGCCTGTTCTATTTCTTCGACCGGCAATATCACCCAAATACCGCCGGCAAACTCGGCGAAGCAAAAGAGGTCATCCTGACTAGGGACCTTACCGGCCATTACCGCGCCGAAGCTTTCATCAATGATGTGAAGGCTTCCGTCATGGTCGATACCGGTGCCACGGATGTGGCCATCTCGCAACGGCTGGCCGACCGTCTGGGTATCACGAGCACCCGCGCCATCAGGACGCAGACAGCCAACGGTGATGCCGTCGCCTACATGACCCGCCTGTCCAGCGTAAAACTGGGTGGAATCGTGGCGAACGACGTGGCGGCAATCGTCACTCCTAACCTTCAGGGGGATGTGCTGCTGGGTATGTCGTTCCTGAACCGGATGGACGTGCGCTTGTATAAAGGCACCATGACCATCAAGCCAGTCAACGAGTAATCAACCAGGACACCCACCATGATTCTCTCCGCCCTCCCACAATCCTCCCGCTATACCGCGCTGCACCCGCTGTTCCCGCTCGCGTTCGACTATATCCGCGATACTGACTTCTTCGCGCTGGCACCGGGTCGCTACCCCATCGTAGGCGACGACCTGTTCGCCATCGTGGAGCAGGTGCCCGCGAAGGCGAGGGAGATGGCGAAGCTGGAGGCGCATCGTCGTTACATCGACATCCAGTTGGTGCTGGAAGGCGACGAAACGATGGGATGGAAGCCGTTGGCGGATTGCCTGAATCCGGTCAGCGAGCACAGCATGGAAAAGGATATCCGCTTCTTCCACGATGCACCGGCATCATGGGTGCCGGTGCCGCCGGATCATTTCTGCATTTTTTTCCCGGAGGATGCCCACGCGCCGCTGGTGGGCGGCGGCACGATACGCAAGGTGATCTTCAAGGTCGCGGTGCATCCCTCCACCTGATCGCGACCGGTTCCCGCCGGCGCCCGCTGTCGCCTGTTCAATGCCTGCCGCTGATCTCGCGCATCAAGTCTACCGTTTCCTGATTGGTCATTTCGCGCTCCTTGTCCTTTCTGAACAGCAGCCACAGCACCGCGCCATTGAACAGCACGAAGAACACTTCCAGATACAGTATCGGCGTCACGATGGCGAACATCGGGTCTGCCGAGAAAATGAAGTAGAACCCCTGGAAGGTCGGCAGCAGCGCATGGGTGATTGCATAAAAATATTCGAATGGAGGGAACAGCAGGATCACTGTCAGGTTGACGGCAACCACCAGCAGGATGGCGTTCTGGTAATTGAAATGCCGCTTGGAGCCCAAGGCATTCGTCGTATCGCGCAGCAGCAGCCAGGCGATGCCGACGTTTACCAGCAGCACGACGTTTTCGAGGAACAACAGATCGGTATTGACGATTTCATTGTTGCTGCCCGAGAACACGAAATGGAAGCCCGAGAAAATCAGCGACTTGGTGTCGGTGAACGAGAAGGAATCAAAGGGAGGGAACAATAGAAGCAGGGCGAGGTTGAACAGGCCCACCCATAATGCGATCTTCTGTTTGCGATTCATGCCGCATCCCTTTTCGGCAACAGATGCTGGCAATGCTACTGTGAATCTGCTGGGCGGACAATCGGAAGCTATGTTTCGCTGTTATCGAAGGCGATATCCCCATCATCCACGGCATCGCCCGGCTTCAACGATTTGAAGTCAAATAGTGCCGCATCCAGCAGATGCGAGGGCTTGACGTTCTGCATCGCGGTGAAGATGGTCTGCGAACGACCGGGATACTGACGCTCCCAGTCCTGCAACATCTGTTTGATGTTCTGGCGTTGCAGGTTCTCCTGCGAGCCGCACAGGTTGCACGGAATGATGGGGAATGCCATGCCGCGCGCGTAGCGGGCGATGTCCTTCTCGGCGCAATAGGCCAGCGGGCGGATCACGATGTGGTCGCCCTTGTCGGTCACCAGCTTGGGCGGCATCGCCTTCAGCTTGCCACCGAAGAACATGTTGAGGAACAGCGTCTCGATCATGTCGTCGCGGTGGTGGCCCAGCGCGATCTTGTTCGCGCCCAGCTCGCCGGCCACCTTGTAGATGATGCCACGGCGCAGCCGCGAGCACAGCGAGCAGGTGGTCTTGCCCTCGGGGATCTTCTCCTTGACGATCGAGTAGGTGTCCTGCGCCTCGATATGGAAGTCGACACCGGTGCTCTTCAGATAGTTGGGCAGCACATCGGCGGGGAAGCCCGGCTGCTTCTGGTCGAGGTTCATCGCCACGATCTTGAAGTCGATCGGCGCGCGTTTCTGCAGGGTGCGCAGAATGTCGAGCAGGGTGTAGGAGTCCTTGCCGCCGGAGAGGCACACCATCACGGTGTCGCCATCCTCGATCATGTTGAAGTCGCCGATGGCCTTGCCGACCGAACTTTCCAGCCGCCCCTTGAGGCGATTGAAGTTGGTGGATTGATGCTCGAATTGTATGGGTTGTATGGTGTCGTTCATCTGTTAGTCAAAAAAACAAATCGTCCATGAAAAGCACGAAAGACTCGAACAATGCGAAGCGGGTGTTCATTTCGTGCCTTTTGTGTATTTCGTGGACTGGTTCAAAGATTGATGCTTCTGCCGCCATCCACCGCGATCACCTGTCCGGTGATGTAGGGCGCATCGGCAAGCAGGAACTGCACGGCCTTCGCAATATCCTCGGGGCTGCCCTCGCGCTTGAGCAGCGTGTGTGCCACGATCTTGCGGCGCTGCTCTTCATTCTGCCAGGCCTCGCCTTCCGGCCAGATGATGACGCCGGGCGCGACCGCGTTCACCCGAACCTGGGGCGCCAGTTCCTGCGCCAGTCCTTTGGTCAGGGCGACCAGCCCGGCCTTGGCCACGCTGTATAACAGGTGTCCGTGCATGGGACGTTCCGCATGGATATCCACGATATTGACGATGCAGCCGTGACGGCGGCGCAGTTCCGGGAGCGCGGCCTGTGCCAGGAACAGCGGGGCTTTCAGGTTGGTGCCGAGCAAGTCATGCCAGTCGCGCTCGCCGGTGTCGGCCAGAGACAGGGCATAGAAACTGGAGGCGTTGTTCACCAGCGCATCCAGCCGCCCGAACTGTTGCACCGCCGCTTCCACCAGTGGCGGCAGGGCGGTCATGTCCAGCAGGTCTGCCGGTATGCAGCAGACGGAACCGGCGCGCGCTGCATTCAGTTCGTCGCGCAGGGTCTCCGCTTCGGCAGTGGAGGAACGGTAGTGGATGGCAACATTCGCACCGGCGGCATGCAGACGCCGGCAAATCGCCGCGCCGACGCGTTTTGCGCCGCCCGTCACCAGTACTGTTTTGCCTTGCATCGAGTTCATTCGCGCCATTCACGTTCAAGCTGTTAAACTTCGGTCATCGCTGCGAATTATAACTGACGATGCCTGCCAATCTGCCTGCTCCCTCCGACGAAGCGCTCGCCCACAGCATCAGGCTATGCGACCTGATCCGCAATGACATCCGAAATCGGGAAGGCTGGATATCCTTTGCGCGTTACATGGAACTGGCGCTGTACGCGCCCGGCCTGGGCTATTACACGGCGGGCGCGCACAAATTCGGCGAAGCGGGTGATTTCGTCACGGCCCCGGAGTTGTCGCCGCTGTTCGGGCGCACGCTGGCCAGGCAGGTGACGGAGATCATGGCGCATAGTGCGGCGCATATCCTGGAACTGGGCGCGGGCAGCGGGAAGCTGGCCGCAGACATGCTCACAGAACTGGAACAGCTCGGCAGCCTTCCGGAAAGCTACACGATCCTGGAGGTGAGCGCCGACTTGCGCGACCGGCAGCAGGTTTTGCTGGGCACGCGCCTGCCGCACCTTGCGGATCGGGTGCATTGGCTGGATGCGTTGCCGGAGAGTTTTTCCGGCGCGATCGTCGCCAATGAAGTGCTCGATGCGCTGCCAGTTCACCTGCTGCATCTGCGCGACAGTGCGTTTGCCGAGCGCGGAGTGGCAGTCGGGGAAGACGGTGGTTTCGTCTGGCGGGAACGTGCGGTCAACGATCCGCAACTGTTGCAGGAAGCGTTGCGGATCAATGTGCCGGACAACTATGTCACGGAAGTCTGTCCCGCCGCACGCGGGCTGATTGGTAGCCTTGCGCAATGCCTGGAGCAGGGGGCGATGTTGTTCATCGACTATGGCTTCGGCTCACGGGAGTATTACCATCCGCAGCGTAGCAGCGGCACGCTGATGTGCCACTACCGCCACCATGCGCACGATGATCCGTTCTTCCTGCCCGGTTTGCAGGACATCACCGCGCATGTCAATTTCACGGATATTGCGGAGAGCGGCATCGATGCGGGCATGGATCTGATGGGCTATACCTCGCAGGCGTTCTTCCTGATCAACTGCGGCATCACCGACCTGCTCCGGGACGCCGAGCCGGAGAACTTGCGCGATTACCTGCCGTTGTCGGCGCAGCTGCAGAAACTCACCAGCCCGGCCGAGATGGGTGAGCTGTTCAAGGTGATGGCATTCGGCAAAAAGCTGTCATACCCGCTGTCCGGATTCATGCGCGGCGATTTGACGCGCATGCTATAGCCTTATTGCCGTACGGTGGCGGCCGAATCTCCCCCATTCCCGTTGCCGGTCTTGCCGCGCAGGTAATCGGAGATCTCCTTGATGACCAGTTGCTCGTCGTGATTGCCGTCGATCTCGTCGAAGCGTGCGTCCAGGTTGGGCAGGGCTTTGGCCTCCTGGCGGGACAACATGCCGTTCTTGTCCTTGTCGGCTTTTTCCAAGCGCTGGCTGAATTCATGGCGCTTCTTGTTCAGGGCGGCGTTGAAGGCTTTGATCTCTTTCTTGCTTAGCGCGTCGTCGTGATTGGCATCGATCGCGTCGAAGTTCTCTGCCATGGCAGGCGCTCCCGCTATAGCTTCATCCCTGGATATCTTGCCATTCGCGTCGGTATCCACGCCCTTGAACAACTGGTTGAATTTTGCGTTGATACCAGATGTTTCGGCTGCGCAGGCGATGTAAGGCGTCGAAGCCAGGATGATACCGAGTATCCATTTATTCATTGCGATCCCTCTTTTTGCTGTCATCCAGCATGGGTTTGTACGAGTCCGATTGTTCTATTGCAGCGATACGGGCGCGCTGTACCCGTGCGGCGATTGTAACGCTATCGTGGCATTGCCGCGAAATCTCACCGGCATTCACCGCCCGTGCGACTGCCAGCATGCGCAACAGGTATTCCGCCTGCGGGTAAGCGTCGTGTTCGTGGCCGGTGCGGCCATGTGCATCGGAAGAACAGGTTTGCAGCAATTGCGCGAAACGTTCCGGCCTGCGCCAGGCGTCCGCAGACTGGAACAGTTTGACGATGGTTTCCGCGCGCAGGCCGGCGGCGCGATGGATGTCGCTGTGGAAGCGTGCGGCCAGCAGGGCGAGGTCGCGGCAGTCGGCCGGTGCGCGCAGCCGTTGCGACATCTTCTTCACGAGTTCCACGCTGCGCAGTTCGTGGCCGATATGTCGCGGCAGGATGTCCCTGGGGGTGGTGGCCTTGCCAAGGTCGTGGGTCAGCGCGGCGTAGCGTACTTCCAGCGCGTAACCGTGCCGTGCCGCATCGTCCACTACCAGCATGGTATGGATGCCGCAGTCGATTTCGGGATGGTAATGTGCCGGCTGCGGTACACCGAACAGCGCGTCCACTTCGGGAAAGATTCTGGCCAGCGCGCCGCAGTCGCGCAAGGTCTCGAAGAAGCGCGACGGTTCATTCTCCATCAGGCCGCGTGCAAGTTCCTGCCAGACGCGTTCGGCGACCAGCGCGTCCACTTCGCCGTTGCCCACCATCCCGCACATCAACTGCCGTGTTTCCGGTGCGATGCGGAAACCGAAACGTGCCGCGAAGCGCGCTGCGCGCAGGATGCGCACCGGATCCTCGGAAAAAGCATCGCTTACGTGGCGCAGCACGCCCGCCTCCAGGTCTGCCTGTCCGCCGTAAGGGTCGATCAGGTGGCCATGTTGGTCTTCGGCAATGGCGTTGATCGTGAAATCGCGGCGCAACAGATCCTGCTCCAGCGTGACATCGGGAGCGGCATAGACCGAGAATCCCTTGTAGCCGCGCGCGGTCTTGCGCTCGGTGCGTGCCAGCGCGTATTCCTCATGGGTCTCGGGGTGCAGGAATACCGGGAAGTCTGCGCCGACCGGCCTGAAGCCGAGCGCGGCCATCTCTTCCGGCGTGCTGCCGACCACCACCCAATCGCGATCCTGCACAGGCAGTCCGAGCAGCCGGTCGCGTACCGCGCCGCCTACGCAGTAGAGTTTTGCGTTACTTTTCATCGGGGATCGCCTGCTGGTTTTCCGCCGTTTTGCCCGCAACGATCCCCATGCGCTGTTTCAACGAGCGCGGCGGGTCGCCGAACAGTCTGGCGTAATACATGGTGTTGCTCATCACTTTTTTCACATAGTCGCGCGTTTCGTCGAACGGGATGGTTTCCGCATAGATGGCCCCTTCCATCGGGGCGTCGCCACGCCACTGGCGCGCCCGTCCCGGCCCTGCATTGTAGGCTGCCGAGGCCAGCACCGGGCTGCCGTCGAACCATGACAGCACGGTCTTCATATAATAAGTGCCGAGACGCAGATTGGTGTCGAGCTGGTGGATCAGCGACGGACGATAGCTTTTGAGCCCCATTTTGCGCGCCACCCAGCGTGCTGTCGAAGGCATGATCTGCATCAATCCCGCCGCGCCGGCACTGGATCGGGCGGCGGTGACGAATCGGCTTTCCTGGCGCATCAATCCATATACCCACGCCTCCTCCAGATTGTTCTCGCGGATGTGCGCCTGCAATGCATCACGATAGGGCGCAAGATAACGCAAGCCGAAGTCGTGCACGTTCACCGTCAGATTGGCGGCACCGATGGCGCGGTCGTACATTTTGTTGCGTCGCGCGATCTCCGCTGCGGTCAATAGTTCATGGTCGTTGAAGTTGCGCAATGTCCAGCTCCATTCCTTCAGTGCCTCGCTGCGCAGCTCCATGCGATACAGTGCCAAGGTGCGCTGTATCCCCGGCAAGGCCAGCATCGCCGCGATATCCCGCTTGCCGGGTTTGTAGGCGGGCGCTGCCTGATTCGTCCCGTGCCCGGCCAAAGAGGGCGGGTTCTGCGATTCCGCCAGCTCCTCTCCGGCCAACTGCCCGTAGTAATTGTGATCGCCGCTGAGCGATGCGAACAATTTGCGTGCCTCATCGGGCTTGCCCGCTGCCTGCAGCGCGCGCGCTTTCCAGTATTGCCAGGTCGTGTCACGTTGCTGGCGCTCGTCCATGCCGTCGATGCCGGCCAGCACCGCAGGCCAATCCCGGGCGCGCAATGCCGCGCGCACGCGCCATGCCGATTGTCGTTCGTTGAGCGGGGTGCCTGCCGCCGCCTTGAACCATTGCAGCGCGCGCGTATCGAGCTTGCGTGCCGCCTCATAACCCAGCCAGCCGTAAAAATAATGCTGTTCCGCATCGGTAAAGTAGACGGCGATTTTCGTCCAGCGCGCTTCGGCGAGTTCCGGGGATTGCTTTGCCAGACGTTGCAGGGCGAATAATGCGACGATGCGCTGCCCCTCGGTCTTACCGTCAAGCTTCGCGTTCTCCAGATAGCGATCTGCATCCGCTGCAGCCAAATCCAGCGCGGCGGCGGTGATCGCCAGTTTGCCGGAAAGCCGCTCGGCCAGCTTCTTGGCGAGTGAAACGTTGCCCGTTTCCAGCGCCAGACGCAGGCGCCGGCTGACATCCTGTTCGCTGATGATGCCTGCGGATAATGCCGTTTCGAACAAGGCACCGCAGTTATCCGGCAATCCTTTGCCGTTGAACCACATTTCGCGTGCCTCGCTCAATACGGTCGGCTCATGGATGCGGCTGCGCGATTGCAGGGCGTAGCAGGCAAGTTCCGTATCTTCCTTGATCAGGCGCGGGTATTCCGCATCGAACAGATCCCATTGCCGGTTCTTGCCGAGCAGTTTGAGCCACTCGCCGCGCAACTGGTCGACCAGCGGCGTGTCTTCCGGGCGCGCAAGAAAATCGGCGACCTTGCCCGCGACCGATCCCGGGTACTGTCTTGCGCCTGCATCGTCCAGGTCCAGGCGCAATTGATAATAGCTTGCGTAAATCTCCAGTGGCGACTTCTTCAGGCGTTTTGCGTAGTACCCGAGTTTGTCGGCATTCCCTGCGCGAAATGCATCGCGTGCTGCAAGAAAATCGCTGTCGTTCGTGCCACGGGATGCGATGGTTGGAGCAGGGTCGCGATGCGTCGCCTTTGCGGCATTGGCCGCCGGTGCGTATGTAATGAACAACAATAAGCAGAATATGAATCTCATTGCAAAACGATGGGAATGACAGTCGCATTGAGCATAGCACACCGCAGACAGCTCGATTTTTCGACGAGACGTAATGAATGATTGGCAAAAATCAGGATTTTTGTGTTGTAAAAAAACAACATGACAAGTTATTCATCAGATTGGGGTGTGTTTCGCCAGAATGAGTGAATGTTGTTTAAAAACAATGCACTGGAATTGTGTGTTCGTATCACGATAAAGTCGTGGAGATTTCCATGATCGCGAAATCATAACGAATTCCGGAAATGCTGCTTGCTCCCCATTTGCGGGTATGGATAATCCCGCCCTGAAACGCTTCTGGGGTGCTTCCGGTTTATTGGGACGTCGCACGACCGCACAATTCAAAACAATCAGTTGGTTGTATTTATTTTTAAGGAGTATCACATGCAAAAGAAAATCATCGCGCTGGCGATTGCCGCCATGGTTTCTGCACCGGCGTTCGCCGACAACAGCAACATCACGATCTATGGCATCGCCGACCTGTCCTATGACTTCATCAATACCGGCACCACCGCAGCGGGTGTTGCGGGTGTCAGCAAGCGCAATGTGTCGAGCAATGTTTCCCGTCTGGGCCTGAAGGGTGTAGAAGACCTGGGCGATGGTTTGGCGGCAGTCTGGCAGATCGAGCAACAGATCAACATGGACAATACCGGCGGTACTTTCGCCACCCGCAATACCTTCCTGGGGCTGAAGAGCAACAGCATGGGTACCGTGTTGCTGGGTCGCCACGATACGCCCTACAAGATTTCCACCCGCAAGCTGGACGTGTTCGGTGACAGCATCGCTGATAATCGCGGGTTGATGGGCGGTGTGACCGGCACTTCTGCTGCAGCCGCTTTCGATGGACGCCAGCCTGACGTGATTGCCTATATCAGCCCGGCCCTGAATGGTTTCACCGGTGCGGTAGCCTATGTCAATCTGACCGAAGCCAATACCACCGCTGCGGCCGCCAAGGCTAGCGCTGTGACGATGACGGGTATGTACGATGCTGGCCCATTCTATGGCGCGTTGGGCTACGAGGAGCATAAGCTCGACACCGTGCAGGTCGGCGGCAAGGAATCTGCATGGAAGCTGGGACTCGGCTATACGATGGATGCGTTCACGCTTGGTTTTGCCTACGAGAAGACCAGCGACAACCTCACCCCGGTTACCTATGCGAACCTGTTTGGTCACAACGCCTACTACCTGTCCGGCAAGTACAACATCGGCAACGACGCGGTCAAGCTGGCTTATGGCAAGGCTGGCCAGTTGGGGGCGACGGCCAACACCGGCGCGAACCAGTTCAGCTTGGGGTACGACCATGGCCTGAGCAAGCGTACCAAACTGTATGCGATCTATTCGCGTATCAGCAACCAGAGCGGCGTCAACTATGGTTTTTCGCAGACCACTGCGGTAACCATCAACGGCGCTGGCGCTTCCCCGTCTGTCGTTTCGCTGGGCATGAAGCACACGTTCTGACCCGAAGTGGCAAGGCACATCTGATCTGATTTGTCGATTGGATAAACAGGACAGGCACCTCAGGGTGCCTGTCCTGTTTTGTTTCCTGCTTGTCGCCGGGCATCCGTGTAGTGGCGGGCAGCCTGGATTCGGCCGGCTTCCTGTCTATTCGTTGTTCTGGGAGGGTAGAATGCCGCCCTGCTACCGCGCCGGACTGTGATCCGGCCCGGGTGACTTTAATCTGGAGATGTATTTATGGAACGTTTTGCCGCCTTCTTGTTTTTGATGCTCATGCCAATATGGGCGCACGCCTCCGAGGGTGCGGAGCGTCTTGATCTGACCGGAAGTTGGGTGGGTATCGCGGCGGCATTGCTGTTTTTCGTCGCCTATATCGTCGTCATGACCGAGGAATTCACCCACCTGCGCAAATCCAAGCCGGTGATGTTGGCTGCAGGGCTTATCTGGGGGCTGATCGCGTGGTATTACCAGTCACATGACATTCCGCATGTGGTTGAGGTCGCGCTACGCCACAATCTCGAGGAATATGCCGAGTTGATGCTGTTTTTGCTGGTGGCGATGACATTCATCAATGCGATGGAGGAGCGCCATGTATTCGAGGCGCTTCGGTCATGGCTGATCCGCAAGGGTTTCAGTTTTCATGGCCTGTTCTGGGTCACCGGGTTGCTGGCGTTCTTCATCTCGCCGGTTGCCGACAACCTGACGACCGCTTTATTGATGTCGGCGGTGGTGATTGCCGTCGGCGGAAGCAATAAAAAATTCGTCATGCTCTCCTGTATCAGCATCGTGGTCGCTGCCAATGCCGGCGGGGCTTTCAGCCCGTTCGGCGATATCACCACGCTGATGGTCTGGCAGAAGAATGTGCACGCGAGTAATGGCATTGTGGATTTCTGGAAGTTCTTCTATTTGTTCATTCCGTCACTGGTCAACTGGCTGGTTCCGGCGGCGGTCATGCATTTTTATGTTCCCGAAGGCAAGCCGGAAGGCGGAGGAAAAAAGATCGCCATGAAACGCGGAGCCCGCCCGATCATCGCGCTCTTTTTGTTTGCCATCGTCCTTGCGGTGACCTTTCACGGCTGGCTGGGTCTGCCGCCGGTGATCGGCATGCTGACCGGTCTGGGCCTGCTTAAGTTCTACGCGTATCACCTGAGGTTTGCTGACAGGCGGAAAAAATTGCGCAATCAGGAGGAAGAGGGCATCGGCAGCCCGGTGCCATTCGATATATACCGGGAGGTGGCGCGCTCCGAGTGGGATACGTTGTTCTTCTTCTACGGCGTGGTGATGTGCGTAGGCGCGCTCGGCTTCATCGGTTACCTGAGCATGCTTTCGCATTTGTTGTACGGCGTATGGGGCGCGACCAATGCCAATATCGCCATCGGCCTGATCTCGGCTGTCGTGGACAACATCCCGGTGATGTTCGCGGTACTGACGATGATGCCCGATATGTCGATGGGCCAATGGCTGCTGGTGACGATGACTGCGGGAGTGGGCGGGTCGCTGCTTTCGATCGGATCGGCTGCGGGTGTCGCCCTGATGGGGCAGGCACGCGGAATTTATACCTTTTTCGGCCACCTGAAGTGGACCCCGGTGATTGCGCTCGGTTATGCCGCCAGCATAGCGGTTCATATGCTGATCAATCGCAGTTTGTTTTAAAGAAGTCGGCGCCGCATGTTAATCCCCGACCGGGTTCGTGCGCTTGACGAAGCGCCGCTTGCGACCATAGAATTCCCGACCATTTAATTCAGGTAAGTGATAATGAGCACAGATATCCAGCAACGCATACACGAACAGGTCACCACCCATCCGGTGGTGCTCTACATGAAGGGCAACCCGAAATTTCCGCAATGCGGCTTTTCCGCCAACGCGGTACGCATCCTGAACGCGCTGGGGGTGAAGGATTTTTTCAGCGTGGACGTGCTGCAGGACCCGGATATCCGGCAGGGAATCAAGGACTACGCCAACTGGCCGACCATCCCGCAGCTTTATATCAGGGGTGATTTCGTCGGCGGTTCGGACATCATGACCGAGATGTACCAGAGCGGGGAGCTCAAGCAATTGCTGACAGACTAGGCCGAAATATATATGCATTTCGGCATATATGAATTGTTCGAAAATGTGTATATATTCCGTGTCGAGTGTCAAAAAGTGGTGGTTGGCGACAACCCCATTTTCATACTCTCCTCCTAACTTGGGCGATCTTCGGGTCGCCCATTTTTTGCCCATTTTTCAGGGCATCCGAATGGATGCACTGAAAGGGAGCGGAGACGCGACGCGCTATTCGGAAAGCGATTGGCGCGCGCGCACGATTGCGGCGCGGACCTGGTTGGGCGCGGTGCCGCCGATGTGATCGCGGCTGGCAAGTGAACCTTCCAGCGACAATACCTGATACACGTCCTCGCCGATATGCGGCGAGAATCGTTGCAACCCCGCCAATTCGATCTCGGCAAGGTCGCAGCCCTTCTGTTCGGCAAAACGCACCGCAAGCGCCACTGCCTCGTGGGCATCGCGGAACGGCAAGCCTTTTTTCACCAGGTAATCCGCCAGATCGGTTGCAGTCGCATAACCCTGCAATGCCGCACTGCGCATGGCTTCCGGTTTGACCTGTATGCCGGCGATCATGTCGGCGTAGATGCGCAGCGTCAGCGTCAGCGTCTCGACGGTGTCGAACAGCGGCTCCTTGTCTTCCTGGTTGTCCTTGTTGTAGGCCAGCGGCTGTCCTTTCATCAGCGTCAGCAGTGCCACCAGATGGCCGTTCACCCGCCCGGTCTTGCCGCGCACCAGTTCCGGGACGTCCGGGTTCTTTTTCTGCGGCATGATGCTCGAACCGGTGCAGAAGCGGTCGGCGAGGTCGATGAAGCCGACGCGCGGGCTCATCCACAGGATCAGCTCCTCTGAGAAGCGCGACAGGTGGGTCATGATCAGCGCGGCGCAGGCGGTGAACTCGATGGCGAAATCGCGATCCGACACCGCGTCCAGCGAGTTCTCGCATACGCCGTCGAAATCCAGCAGCTCCGCCACCATCTCCCGTTTGATCGGATAGCTGGTGCCGGCAAGCGCAGCAGCGCCCAGCGGCAAACGGTTCACGCGTTTGCGGCAATCGCGCAGACGTTCCGCATCGCGCTTGAGCATCTCGAAATAGGCCATCAGGTGATGGGCAAAGCTGATCGGTTGCGCGACCTGCAGATGCGTGAAGCCGGGCATGATGGTGTCAGTGTGCCGTTCGGCGAGGTCGAGCAGCGCGCGCTGCATGACTTTGATCAGTTCGAGCAGTTCGTCGATCGCGCTACGCAGATACAGTCGCACATCGGTTGCCACCTGGTCGTTGCGCGAACGTCCGGTATGCAGGCGCTTGCCCGCATCGCCGACCAGCGTGGTGAGCCGCTTCTCGATGTTGAGGTGCACGTCTTCCAGATCCAGCGACCAGACGAACTCGCCGCCGATGATCTCGTTCTCGATCTGCGCAAGGCCGCGCAGAATATCGTTCAGGTCCTGTCCCGCGATGATGCCGCAGGCGGCCAGCATGCGCGCGTGCGCCAGCGAACCCTGGATATCGAACAAGGCAAGCTTGCGGTCGAAATCCACCGAAGCCGTGTAGCGCTTCACCAGCTCTGCCACCGGTTCCGAGAATCGGCCCGACCAGGTATCTTTGTCTTGTATGTTCGCCATGGTTTGCTCCAGAATGGGACATGAAAAAATCCGCGATTCCTCATTCATGAATAAGGCGCGCAGTATAAAACAAAATGCCATGCCGGACGCGTTGCCGAACTTCCGCAACCTGGGCGTGACGCTGCGTATCCTGTTGATCGTCAACGGTCTGGCATTGGTGCAGTCGGTATTGCTGGCACATGCGTGGGCGGACGTGCCGCTGCACATGATGCAGATCGCCGCATTGCTCACCCCGGTACTGTTTGCCAGCCTGCTGCTGCTGTGGGCCGTGCAGCCATGGCTGGACAGGCTGGCATACTGGCGCGGCGTGCTGGCGGTGAATGTGGCGGTGGTCGTATTGACGCTGACTGTCTATTACGCGGGCGGGGAATTGTACCGGCCGCCGGAAACGGCCGATTACCGTTACTTCGATGCGGTGCGTTACGCGCTGCTCGGCGTGGCGGTATGCGGCATCCTGCTGGCGTATTTCAACCTGCGTGCCCGCTTCCTGTCGCGCGCGCTGCACGAGGCACGCCTGCAGGTGTTGCGCGCGCGCATCCGGCCGCACTTCCTGTTCAACAGCATCAATGCCGTACTCGGCATCGTGCGCGCCCAGCCCAAACAGGCCGAGACCGCGCTGGAAGACATGGCCGATCTGTTCCGCATGGCGATGAACGAAACCGGTGATCTGGTGCCCCTGCATCGCGAGATACAATTGAGCAGGCAATATATTGCACTGGAACAGTTGCGCATCGGCGATCGCCTGCGGGTGGATTGGGACACGAAGGGCGTACCCGACGATGCCCTGATCCCTCCGCTGTTGTTGCAACCGCTGCTGGAGAATGCCGTGTATCACGGCATCGAGCGGCTACCGCAGGGCGGCAGCATCGGCGTCGCGCTGCGCCTCGGCGGCGACGGATTGCGGATCACGGTGGAGAATCCATGCCCGCTGCGCGAAACCGCCCCGCACGCCGGCAGCAAGATGGCGTTGCGGAACATCCGTGAACGGCTGGCCTTGCTGTTCGACGTCGAGGCCAGCTATCAGGTGGAAAACGGCAAGGATTTCTATCGCGTGGAGATCACACTGCCGTACAGGAAGGAGGAAACAAGATGAACAACATCGTTGAACTGGCGTTGCGCGTCTTCATCGTGGACGACGAACCGCCCGCGCGCAACCGGCTGCGCGACCTGCTGCAGGATTGCAGCGAGCAGCTCGCGCTGGAAGTGGTCGGCGAGGCGGGCAACGGCCAGGAAGCGCTGGACAAACTGATGGAGGTGACGGCCGACGTGGTGCTGCTGGACATCCGTATGCCGCAGATGGACGGCATCGAACTCGCGCAACACCTCAATAAATTGCCCAGGCCGCCGGTGATCGTCTTTACCACCGCTTACGACGCCTACGCGATCAAGGCATTCGAACTGCACGCCATCGACTACCTGCTCAAGCCGATCCGCCTCGGCAGGTTGTTCGATGCGCTCACCCGCGCGCGCGAAG